>JBKBMC010000011.1:0-42227 GCA_046296075.1 Erythrobacter sp.
AATCGGGCGAAATTCTCGGTGCCATGCTGGTGACCGAACACAATCTGTTCTTCTATCAGGCCTTGATGCAGGCGATGCGCGATGCCATTGCAGGCGGGCGCTTTGCTGCCTTCGCCGCTGATTTTCGCCGTGATTACCTTGGAAGCTCCTGATTGATGCCCAAACTCCCCGAAGATTGTCAGACCATGGTGGAGGTGCGCGAAGGCGTCGATGCGACTGATCGCGAGTTGATCGCGCTGCTGGACAAGCGCTTTGGCTATATGCGTGCCGCTGCCCGTATCAAGGGTAGCCGCGATGCGGTGCGCGACGAAGCCCGCAAGGCGAGCGTGATTGCTGCTGCAGTTGCCGAAGCCGAAGCGCGGGGTGTTCCTGCTGCGGTGATCGCCGATATGTGGGAGCGGTTGGTTGAGGGCTCGATCGCCTATGAATTCATCGAGTGGGACCGGATCAGAGGCTAGCCTTCTTCTCGATTGAGGAAGGCCGCAAGGCGCGGCGCTTTCTTCTCCGGCGCTTTCTGCCGGATGCTCCGGGCAAGGCGCGTGATCTTCGCTTCCCACTTGTGCAGTGCGCGCGGCGCTGTTTCCTCACCCACCGGGCCGAGCGAGAGCGTGCGAACCGGCGCGAAGCCGCAGAAGCCGAGGATCTGCCCCTTCCACCGCTTGATCAGGGCATTGCCATGCACCCATCTGAGCACGAAGGGCGGGGTGTCCATGGTGGCGATGAGATCGGCCGAACGCCCGACCATCAGTTTGTCCCACCACGGATCACCCGCGTGATAGGCAAAGGTGAATTTGGGCAGGAACAGGCGGTCGATCAGGCCCTTCAGTTCCGCCGGCTCCGCGCCCCACCACATCGGGAACACTACAACCAGATGATCGCAGGCGTCGAGCGCCTCGGCGAGGCGGTGGAGATCGGGCTCCCATGCGGTGCGCTGCTTGTAGCCGTGGCGCAGCACCGGCGTGAAAGCGAGGTCGCGCACCGCGACGCGGGTCACCTCGGCCGAAGGCGGCAGGGCGCGTTCATAGACATCGAGCAGATGGGTGGTCAGGCGCCCTTCATCAGGGTGCCCGTCAAGCAGCAGGACTTTCATGGCGCGGATCCCTTCGCGTGATTCTCCGGAAGGCGTGATCGCACTCGGCCACCTGAATGAAAAGGGCGCCCAAATGAAAAGGGCGACCCTTGCGGGCCGCCCTTCGCATATACCTTGAGGAAGAAACCCGATCAGCGCGAATAGAATTCGACGACCAGGTTCGGTTCCATCGTCACCGGATAGGGCACTTCGTCGAGCTTCGGCACGCGGGTGAAAGCTACCTTGTCGGTGCCATCGGGCGCGACATAATCGGGAATGTCACGCTCGGCCAAGCTCTGCGCTTCGATAACGAGCGCCATTTCCTTGGCCTTGCTGCCGAGGCTGATGACATCGCCCACATCAATCCGGCGCGAGGCAATGTTGCACTTCACACCGTTCACATAGATGTGACCGTGGCTGACAATCTGGCGCGCTGCGAAGATCGTCGGCGCGAACTTGGCGCGGTAGACAACCATGTCGAGACGGCGCTCAAGCAGGCCGATCAGGTTCTGGCTGGTATCGCCCTTCATGCGCGAAGCTTCGGCATAGGTGCGCTTGAACTGCTTTTCGGTGACGTCGCCGTAATAGCCCTTCAACTTCTGCTTGGCGCGCAGCTGGAGGCCATAATCGCTCATCTTGCCCTTGCGGCGCTGGCCGTGCTGGCCGGGGCCGTAGGAACGCTTGTTCACCGGAGAATTCGGACGACCCCAGATGTTTTCGCCCATCCGGCGGTCAAGCTTGTACTTGGCGCTTTTGCGCTTCGACATACGTCGTATCCTTCAAATTTGCTGGATCGCCCCAGTGGCGACCATTCAACCCGGCATCGCACCGGCAGGAACAGGTCCTGGCGCGGCCACCGCTTCACCGGGGTGCGGGGCCAATTGCGAAGGGGCGCCCATAGCAGGATGGAGCGCGAGGTCAAGGGGAGTCAGGATTTTGGCCCCTTCTCAAGGCTCGAAAGGACACCGCGCAGCGTGCGCACCTCAAGGTGGTTCCAGCCCGGCTTGGTCAAGACGCCGCGAAGGGTGCGGCGCGTAGCCTCCGCCCGGGCTTCGGGAAGGAAATAGCCGCGCGGATCCAGCAGCTTCTCGAAATGCGCGATCAGCCCGTCAAGCTCGTCCTGCGGGGCAGGAGGCAGGACGTCCTCCTGCGTCGGTTGCACCAACACATCGCCGGCACCTGCGATCTCACGCCCGATGCGCGACCATTCATAGGCCACGAGGATCACCGCCTGCGCCAGATTGAGCGATCCGAATTCAGGATTGATCGGGATAGTGAGGATATTGCGGGCAAGCGCGACATCCTCGGTTTCCAGCCCCGAGCGTTCAGGGCCGAAGATGATGGCGTGGCGGCCCGCTTCGGTATGGACCAGCCGTCCGGCCTCATCCGCGCCGATCACTGGCTTGGTCACGCCGCGTTTCCTCACGGTGGTGGCGTGGACATGCTGGCAATCGGCCACCGCTTCTGCCGTCGTGGCATAGACCTTGGCCTGTTCGAGCACGACATCAGCGCCCGAAGCCGCCGGGCCGGCCGAGGGATTGGGCCAGCCGTCGCGAGGGGCGACAAGGCGCATTTCGGTAAGCCCGAAATTCAGCATGGCGCGCGCTGCCTTGCCGATATTCTCGCCCAGTTGCGGGCGCACGAGGACAATCACGGGTTTGTTGAGGTCGCTCATGATGGGGCGTTCAATCCTTGGCCGCGTCCTGCACCGCGCTGGCGAATTCCTCGAAATCGCGGGCTTCGGAAAAATCGCGGTAGACCGATGCGAAGCGGATATAGGCGACGGAATCGATCTGCCGCAGTCCCTCCATCACCAACTCGCCGATCTTCGAAGAGGGCACCTCGGCATCGCCCGAGGTTTCGACCTGCCGCTGGATGCCGGAAATCAGCTGATCGAGCCTTTCCTGATCGATCCCGCGTTTGCGGCAGGCAAGCGCTACCGAATGTTCCAGCTTTGAGCGATCGAATTGCTCGCGCCTGTCGCCCGATTTTACCACCACGACTTCGCGCAACTGCACGCGTTCGAATGTGGTGAAGCGTGCGCCGCATGATGAGCACTGCCGCCGCCGCCGGATCGAAGAGCCATCTTCGGTCGGGCGGCTGTCTTTTACCTGCGTGTCATCATGGGCACAAAAAGGGCAGCGCATTCAGATGCTTATTTCTTGATGCGCTGATAAAGCGCAAAGCCGGCACCTGCGATGAGGCCGAGGGGCCACGACACCACCGGCAGCAGCGCGCCGGCCACTGCGCCGACAGCAGCACCCGTCAGGACCGGCTTGGTCGAGGGGTGATTGAGCCCTTCCTTGGCCATGCCGGTAAGTTCGCTCTTGGCATCTTCCACCCATTCGGCTGGCTGGCGCGGATCATCTTCGCTCATGGGCGCATGCTCCTCAGAGACCGGGATAAACGGGGAAGGCCGCACACAGCTGCGCGACGCGCCCGCGCACGCTTTCCTCGATCTGCGCATCGCCTTCGGGGCCATTCTTCGAAAGGCCTTCGACCACTTCGGCGATCAACTTGCCGATGGTGCGGAATTGTTCGGGGCCAAAGCCGCGCGTGGTGCCAGCGGGCGTACCAAGCCGGATGCCGCTGGTGACGAAAGGCGAACGGGTATCAAACGGAATGCCGTTCTTGTTGCAGGTGAGCCAGGCGCGATCGAGGCCCTTTTCGGCGTCCTTGCCGGTCACATCCTTGGCGGTGAGATCGACCAGCATCGAGTGGTTGTCGGTACCGCCGGACACGATGCGCAGGCCGTTTTCCTCAAGGCTCGCAGCCAGCGCGCGAGCGTTTTCGACGATGCGGTGCGCATAGTCGCGGAATTCGGGCTGGAGTGCCTCGCGGAAAGCCACCGCCTTGGCTGCAACGACATGCATCAGCGGGCCGCCTTGCAGGCCGGGGAACACCGCCATGTTGAGCGGCTTGGTGAACTTCTCGTCGTTCCACAGGATGATGCCCGAACGCGGGCCGCGCAACGACTTGTGGGTGGTCGAGGTGACGATGTCGCAATGCGGGAAGGGCGAGGGGTGCGCGCCGCCTGCGACAAGGCCCGAAATGTGGCTCATATCGCACAGCAAAATCGCGCCCACTTCATCAGCGATTGCGCGGAAGGCCGCGAAATCCCATTGCCGCGAATAGGCCGTGCCGCCACAGATGATCAGCTTCGGCTTGTGTTCGCGGGCCTTGGCAAAGACTTCGTCCATATCGATGGTCTCGGTCTCGCGGCCCACGCCGTAGGAAACCGGGTTGAACCACTTGCCGCTCATATTGACGGGCGAACCATGGGTGAGGTGCCCGCCTGAATTCAGATCAAGCCCCATGAAGGTATCGCCCGGGTTGAGCAGGGCCAGGAACACCGCCTGATTCATCTGTGAGCCCGAATTGGGCTGCACATTGGCAAAATTGCAGCCGAACAGCTGCTTGGCCCGCTCAATAGCGAGTGTTTCGACCACATCGGCATAATCGCAGCCGCCATAGTAACGCTTGCCCGGATAGCCTTCTGCATACTTGTTGGTGAAGACGCTGCCGGTTGCTTCGAGCACGGCGCGGCTCGCGATGTTCTCCGACGCGATCAGTTCGATCTTGTCGCGCTGACGGGCGAGTTCCTTGGCCACCGCAGCCGCGATTTCTGGGTCGGCAGTGGCCAGATCATTCTTCCAGAACCCTTCCATCGTGGTGGCGGAGTGGCGGGTGGCAAAATCAATCGGGGCGGTGCTCATTGGTGGGTCTCGATCCGGTCAGGCAGAAAAGGCGGGCGGGAGAGCTTGCCGACGCGGCGCTGATGGCGGCCATGCGGGTCGCCGGCATCGGCAAACTCGGTGTCAAGAAAAGTAGCAACGCAGGCCTTGGCCATTTCGATCCCGATCAGCCGCGCACCAAGCGCAATGCAATTGGCATCATTATGCTCCCGCGCAAGGGCTGCCGAAAGCGGCTCGCTGACAAGCGCGCAGCGCACATCGGGATGGCGGTTGACGCTGATCGAAATGCCAATGCCCGAACCGCACAACGCCACGCCGAATTCTGCGGTGCCTTCGGCGATGATTTCGGCAAGACGATAGCCATAATCGGGATAGTCGACGCTGACGCCCGGTTCCGGGCCGAGATCTGCCACGTCATGGCCTTCATTGACGAGCCATTCGGCAAGCTCGGCCTTGAGTTCGGTGGCGGCGTGATCAGAGGCGATGGCGATGCGCATGGCTTTCCCATAAGCTTGTGCGAACCGAATCGCCACCCCGTTGAACGGGCTTTTCGACGGGTGGCTTAACCTCGGGAAAGGCAGCCGGGTGGTAGAGCGCAGGTCGTGGAACGGGTCCCATCTCCTTTGAGCGCTGAACAGCGGCTTGCGCGCCTGTTCGATGACGGGCGCCCGCGCAATTTCGGCACGGGCTGGATCAGCGGCGTGCTCGGGATCGTGCTAGGTCTGCTGGCGCTTATTGCCGTTTTGTGCCTGCATTTCCCGCAATATCTGACCTTGCCGGAACTGCGCAGCGCCTATCCGCTTGGCTGGGTGCGTCTTGCGATTGATCTCGGCCTGCTCGCGGCGATGGCGCTTGCCGGACTATCGCTGCTGTTGCGGCGCAGGAAGGCGCTTGGCATTGCGGGCCTTGTGCTCGCAGGCGCGGCCCTGGCGCTGGGGGCAGGGGGCGTGGAGATCCCGCGAGGGGAGGCGAGTGCTGTCTATCTCGGGCTCGACTGGTTCGTGCTTGGAGTGCTGACCACCGCCGCGATTTTCGTGCCGCTCGAGCGCGCCTTTGCCCTGCGCCGCGAACAGGGTGCGTTCCGGCGGGGCTGGTTGACAGACACGCAATATTTCTTCGCCAGTCATGTTCTCGCGCAAGTGATGAGTGTGGCGGTGCTCGCGCCTGCCGTGGCGGTGGGCAAGGTGCTGGCTGTGCCGGCTGCGCAAAGCGCCGTGCAGAGTCTGCCGCTGATCGTGCAATTCGGCCTTGTCGTGCTGGTTGCGGACCTTGCGCAATATGGAGTGCACCGAGCATTTCATGCGGTGCCGGTGCTGTGGCGGTTCCACAAGGTGCACCATTCGGTCGAGGCGATGGACTGGCTCGCCGGATCGCGGCTGCATTTGGTGGACGTGATCGTGACCCGCGGGCTGGTGCTGCTGCCGCTGGTGGTGCTGGGGTTCGAAACCGTGGCGGTCTATGCCTATCTCGCGCTGGTGAGCTTCCACGCGGTGTTTATCCACGCGAACTTTGCGCCGAGGTGGGCTTGGCTGGAGCGCTGGATCGCTGGTCCACGCTTTCACCACTGGCACCACGGAGTGGAGGAGGAAGCGCGCGATGTGAACTTCGCGGTGCACCTGCCAATGATCGATCGCTGGTTCGGGACGTATCACATGCCCGGGGATCGCTGGCCTTCCGGCTACGGCATTGCTGGAGAACGCGCACCCGAAGGCTGGGTGCGGCAACTGGTATGGCCGTTCACGCGGCGCACATGAAAAACCCCGCCGAAGCGGGGCTTTTGCGAAGTTACTGATCGAGGAACGACCGCATCTTGCGCGACCGGCTCGGGTGCTTGAGCTTCCGCAGCGCTTTGGCTTCGATCTGCCGGATACGTTCACGGGTCACCGAGAACTGCTGACCGACCTCCTCCAGCGTGTGATCGGTGTTCATCCCGATCCCGAAGCGCATCCGCAGCACGCGCTCTTCACGCGGGGTGAGGGACGCCAGCACGCGGGTGACGGTTTCCTTGAGGTTCGCCTGAATCGCGGCATCCACCGGGATGATCGCGTTCTTGTCCTCGATGAAATCGCCGAGGTGGCTGTCTTCCTCGTCGCCGATGGGCGTTTCAAGAGAGATCGGCTCCTTGGCGATCTTCATCACCTTGCGCACCTTTTCCAACGGCATGGAGAGGCGCTGCGCCATTTCCTCAGGGGTCGGCTCGCGGCCTTCCTCGTGCAGGAACTGGCGGCTTGTGCGCACCAGCTTGTTTATCGTCTCGATCATGTGCACCGGAATGCGGATCGTGCGCGCCTGATCGGCAATCGAGCGGGTGATCGCCTGACGGATCCACCACGTCGCGTAAGTGCTGAACTTGTAGCCCCGGCGATATTCGAACTTGTCGACCGCCTTCATCAGCCCGATATTGCCTTCCTGAATAAGATCAAGGAATTGCAGACCGCGGTTGGTGTATTTCTTGGCGATCGAGATCACCAGACGCAGGTTCGCCTCGACCATTTCCTTCTTGGCAATGCGCGCCTCGCGCTCGCCCTTCTGGACCATGTTGACGATGCGGCGGAACTCGGTGAGGCTCATGCCGGTCTGTGCGGCGATATCGGCGATTTCCGCACGGATGCGCTCGACAGCGGCGGCTTCACGCTCGGCAAAGGCGGCCCACTTCTTGTCCTTCTTGGCCTTCTCGGCGATCCACGCATCATCCATCTCGTTGCCGACATAGGCGGCAAGGAAATCGGCGCGCTTGATCTTGTGCCGTTCGGCAAGGCGCAGCATCTGCCCGCCCAGCGTCGTCAACCGGCGGTTGAAGGCATAGAGATTGTCGACCAGGAATTCGATCTTGGTCGCGTGGAACTGCACACTTTCGACCTCGGCTGTCAGCTCCTCGCGCAGCTGTTCGTATTTCTTTTCCTTTGCCGGAGCGAAATCATTGCCAGCGGCCAGCGTGTCGACCCGATCGCCCTGCAATTTTTCGAAATCGTTAAACAGCTTGGTGATCCGCGCGAAGCGTTCGAGCGCTTCGGGCTTCAGCGCCGCTTCCATCTGGGCGAGAGAAAGGGTGTTGTCTTCCTCGTCCTCTTCTTCGCGGCGACGCGGGGTGCCGTCCTCGTCCTCGTCATCTTCGGACGTCTCGGGTTCGTCCTCGACCTCGTCATCCTCGCGGATGGTCGGTCCGGCGGTTTCTTCCGAAATCTCGCCGTCATCGTCTTCGGCGTCATCCGCCATCTTGTCAGCCGGAGGCTCCTTCGAGAGCATCGCGTCAAGATCGAGGATCTCGCGCAGCTGCATATCGCCGTTGTTGAGCGCTTCCGACCACTGGATGATCGCGTGAAAAGTGATCGGGCTTTCACAAAGGCCCATGATCATCATGTCGCGGCCTGCCTCGATCCGCTTGGCGATAGCGATTTCGCCTTCGCGGCTGAGCAATTCGACCGCGCCCATTTCGCGCAGATACATCCGCACCGGATCATCGGTACGATCGCCGGTCGCAGTCTTGCGGTTGGCGGCACGGGCATCCTTGACGCCGGGCTTTTTCTCGCCGTCGCCCTCGCCGTCGTCGT
Organism: Erythrobacter sp.; assembly: GCA_046296075.1. Lineage (GTDB taxonomy): Bacteria > Pseudomonadota > Alphaproteobacteria > Sphingomonadales > Sphingomonadaceae > Erythrobacter. The sequence continues at coordinate 8,316 of JBKBMC010000011.1, forward strand.
CATCCTCAGTCTCATCATCGTCGCTGCCGACGGCTTCGACTTCATCGCCGTCTTCTTCGGACTCAGCCTCGGCATCTTCGTCGGTCTCGACGATCTGCACGCCCATTTCCGAGAGCGCGGTCTGGATGTCCTCGATCTGGTCGGGGCTCATTTCGCCGGAGGGCAGAGCCTCGTTCAATTCATCATAGGTCACATAGCCGCGCTTGCGGGCCTTGCTGATGAGCTTTTTGACCGATGCCTCGTTGAGGTCGATCAGGGGGGCATCATCCTTATCGGGGGTGTTTGCGCTCGAGGCCATGGGTCCCTGTCGTTCCACTCTGCCGGGCCGGTTTGCCGGGCTGTTATCAGCTGCGGCAAGGCGTCCCTTTGTTAATCCGTTCCCGCGGGTCGCGGGGTTTCACTGTCCGTCGCCGTCATGGCCGCCTTACGACGCCCGAAATGCTTCAGGCGTTCTTCAATGGCGGCAAGCTGCGATCTGAGCCGTGCCTGCTCGGCAAATGATCCCTCGGGATCATTTTCGAAACGCGCTATCGTGGCCGCAAGCGCAGCCTCAAGCGCGGGTCTTTCAACCAGCAGCGACACAGCTTCGGCCAGTTCCTCACACGCATCGCCGGCCTCGGTGCCTTCTCTGAGGAAGGCGAATGGTGAATCCGCCGGCGGGGCAGGTTGACCTAACTCGCCCCATATGGCGGCTTGGCTGCGCGAATCAAGCGTTTCCGCAAGTTCAAGCAGCGATTCGATAAGATCCGCGATCTCGGGATGGTGCCGGGCGAGTTCGCACAATGCCTCAGCATGGCGCTGGATTTCGCGGGGATAGCGTACCAGACCCGCCAGTGTTGCCACCAGCAGCGCCTTTCTCTGGCCCCCAGTTGTCAGTGCATTCAAAGTGTTACGCGCCTGATCTGTCAGGCGGGGAGGTGGCACGGCAGTCCCGCGCCATGTCCCGCGCGGGCCGGAGCGCTGGCCAGCGTTCTGGAATGGTGCGCGCGGCGGGTAGGCAAAGGCGGAAAAGCGCTCGGACAGCTCGCGGCGGTAAAGTGAGCGGATGTCCGGATCGGCAATGGTGTCGGCATGGGCCAGCAGCCGCGCTTTCAGACCCGCCTTGGCTTCAGGCGTGGTGAGCGGCTGGGCATCGCGTTCAAAAGTCCACAATGTGTCGATGAGGCTGGCGGGCTGCGCGAGAATATCCTGCATCGCCCTCGCGCCGCGTTCGCGGATCAGATCATCGGGATCAAGCCCGGCGGGCAGGCGCACAATGCCGAGTGAACGCATTGGCGCGAGCAAGGGCAGCGCGCGGGTGATCGCGCGCATCGCGGCGCGTTGGCCAGCGCTGTCGCCATCAAAGCACAGGATAGGCGTGTCCACCATGCGCCACAGCATCTCAAGCTGCATCTCGGTAAGCGCGGTGCCGAGCGGCGCGACCGCCTCGGCAATCCCTGCCTGCGCCAGCGCGACCACATCCATATAGCCTTCGACCACCACGACGCGGCCGGTCTGGCGCACGGCAGGCGCGGCGCGGTGGAGGTTGTAGAGCGTGCGCCCTTTGTCAAATAGCGGCGTATCGGGCGAGTTGAGATATTTCGCGACGCCATCCCGCTTGTCGAGGATGCGCCCACCAAACGCGATCACCCGGCCGCGCGCATCATGGATGGGAAGCATTACCCGACCGCGAAAACGATCGTAGCGTTCGCCGCTGTCGGTGACGATCCGCATGCCTGCTTCGGCCAGCATCTCCTCGGACAAGTGGGGCAGGGCGCGCGGCAGGGCCTGCTTGTCCTCGGTGGCCCAGCCGAACCCGAATTCGCGCAATGTCGCCGCGCTCAGCCCGCGCCGGCTCAGATATTCCCGCGCCGCCGCACCGCTGGCAGTGCCAAGGCTTTCCACAAAGAATCGCTGTGCGGCCTCGGTCACGTCGATCAGGCTGGCGCGGGCCTCGGCTTTCTGGGCAGCGACAGGATCGGGCGCAGGCACTTCCATGCCTGCTTCGGCGGCGAGTTCCTTGATCGCATCCATGAAGGCCAGACCATTGTGATCGACCATCCAGCTGATCGCATCGCCATGCGCACCGCAGCCAAAGCAATGATAGAACTGCTTGGCGTCGTTGACATAAAAGCTGGGCGTTTTCTCGCCATGGAACGGGCAGCAGCCCTTGAATTCGCGCCCTGCGCGCGTCAGCTTGACGCTCCGCATGACAAGCGACGACAGCGTGATCCGCGCACGCAGTTCGTCCTTCCATTGCGGGGTGATGGCCATGGAGAATAGGTGCGCCCGAACGCGAGCACGTTCAAGCGCAGATTTGGAGTTGGGATCAGCTCAACGCCGCTTTCACCAATCCGCTCGCCAGCTTGCCATCAAGCACCGCCCCGTGACGCGCCTTCAGCTCAGCCATCACAGCACCCATGTCCTTCATCGAAGATGCGCCGGTTTCCGCCTTGATCGCTTCGATCGCGGCCTTGGTGGCGGCCTCGTCCATCATCTGCGGCAGGAATTCCTCGATCACCGCGAGTTCGGCGGCTTCCTTGGCTGCCAGTTCCGCGCGCCCGCCCGCCTCGTACATGTCGATTGATTCGCGGCGCTGCTTGGCCATCTTCTGAAGCACGCTCACCACCAGCTCATCATCGGGAATCACCTTGGCGGAAGTGCGCTCCTCAATGTCGCGGTCCTTGATCTTGGCGCTGATCTGGCGGAGCGCGGCAGTGCGGTCCTTCTCGCCTGCCTTCATTGCGGCGATGGTGGCGGCCTTGATATCATCACGGATCATTTTCTGAGTTTCCTGTGGATCACTGAATGCGGCGCGCCTCTAACGCAAATTGTCGGCCAAGCCTAGGTTGACGCGGGGGGCGCACACGCCTAGCGGACAAAACTTAGCACCCATCGCTGGAAACACTGTCAACGGAGCGCCCCATGGCCGACCCCGCATCCACCCGCGCGCAACCTTCAGGCGCGAGCGGAGTCCTTGTTCTGGCCGATGGCACCGTGATCTGGGGACGCGGCTTTGGCGCGGTGGGAGCCAGCGTTGGCGAGGTGTGCTTCAACACCGCGATGACGGGTTATCAGGAAGTGATGACCGATCCGAGCTACGCGGCGCAGATCGTCACCTTCACTTTCCCGCATATCGGCAATGTCGGCGCAAACCCGGAAGATATGGAAAGCCGCGTGGAAGGTGCGGTCGGGTGCGTGGTGCGCGAGGATGTGACGCAGCCGAGCAATTTCCGTTCGGCTGAAAGCTTCATCGACTGGATGGCGAAGGCGGGCAAGATCGGCCTTGCGGGCGTGGATACCCGCGCGCTGACCCGCCGCATCCGGCAGGCAGGCGCGCCCAATGCAGTGATCGCTCATGCGCCGGACGGGAAGTTTGATATCCCCGCGCTTATCAAGCGCGCGCAGGAATGGCCGGGGCTTGAGGGCATGGACCTTGCCAAGCGCGTGACGCGCGAAGGGCAGGAAAGCTGGGAAGGTGGCTATTGGCGGCTCGGCTTCGGCTATGGCCGCGCGGCGTTCGACGCGAAACCCCACGTGGTCGCCATCGATTACGGCGCGAAGGACAATATCTTCCGCAATCTGGTGAAGGCCGGCGCGCGGGTGACGGTGGTGCCGGCGAAGACCTCGTTTGAAGACGTGATGACGCTCGCGCCCGATGGCGTGTTCCTCAGCAACGGCCCGGGCGATCCGGCGGCGACCGGCGAATATGCCGTGCCGGTGATCAAGGCGCTGCTGGATGCGGATGTGCCGCTGTTCGGCATCTGCCTTGGCCACCAGATGCTCGCGCTCGCTGCGGGCGCAAAGACGATCAAGATGCACCAGGGCCACCGCGGTGCGAACCATCCGGTGCAGCGCGTGGGCGAGGGTTGGGGTGAGACGACGGGCCTCGTCGAGATCACCTCGATGAACCACGGCTTCGCGGTGGATGTTGACAGCCTGCCGGAACATGTCGAGCAGACCCATGTGAGCCTGTTCGACGGGACGAATTGCGGGATCGCGATCAAGGGCAAGCGGGCCTTCGCGGTGCAGTATCACCCCGAAGCCTCGCCGGGGCCACAGGATAGCTTCTATCTGTTCGAGAAATTCGTCGGGGGGCTGGGGTGAGCACATGACACGCTGGCAATTCGGACCCCGCGGAACGCTCACCCATTTGCGGAGGCCCTTCCGCAAGCTCAATAAACACATGGTTGTGTCGTCTACTAACGGACGGCGCTTCCTCGTCAAATCTGGCTTAATGCATACAATCAAGCTCTACGGTCTTCGGATAGAGGAGCACGGTGCACGCAAGGTCAAACTGACGCTTCCTCAAGAGGTCAGCGTAGATCGCGCTTCTAGGCTTGCCGAGCACATCCTCCGCTGGCCCGCGAAGGCACCTCTTCGCCGTGTCGCAATACGAATTCTGCGTAGTGATCGCTCAAGAAACAGGTTCGGCTACTGATGCCCAAAAGAACAGACATTTCCTCGATCCTCGTCATTGGCGCTGGCCCCATCATCATCGGCCAGGCCTGCGAGTTCGATTACTCCGGCACGCAGGCGATCAAGGCGCTGAAGGAGGAGGGCTACCGCGTCATCCTCGTCAATTCCAACCCGGCGACGATCATGACTGATCCCGAGTTCGCCGATGCCACCTATATCGAGCCGATCACGCCCGATATCGTCGCCAAGATCATCGCCAAGGAACGCCCCGATGCGCTGCTCCCTACGATGGGCGGGCAGACCGCGCTGAACTGCGCGCTCGCGCTGGATGCGGACGGGACGCTCGCCAAATACGGCGTCGAGATGATTGGCGCCAAGGCCGATGCCATCGACAAGGCCGAGAACCGCCAGCGGTTCCGCGATGCGATGGACAAGATCGGCCTCGAAAGCGCCCGCAGCGGTGTTGCCACCACGCTTGAACAGGCGCGCGAGATTCTTGAGCGCACCGGGCTGCCCTCGATCATCCGCCCCAGCTTCACTCTCGGCGGGACCGGCGGCGGGATCGCTTATAACAAGGCCGAATTCGACAAGATCGTGGCTGAAGGGCTCGACGCCTCGCCCACCACAGAAGTCCTGATCGAGGAATCGCTCCTTGGCTGGAAAGAATTCGAGATGGAGGTGGTGCGCGATCGCAAGGACAATGCGATCATCGTCTGCTCGATCGAGAATGTCGATCCGATGGGCGTCCACACCGGGGACTCGATCACTGTCGCCCCGGCGCTGACGCTGACCGACAAGGAATACCAGATCATGCGCAACGCGAGCATCGCGTGCCTGCGCGAAATCGGGGTAGAAACGGGCGGTTCGAACGTCCAGTTCGCGGTCAATCCGGCGGATGGCCGCCTGATCGTGATCGAGATGAACCCGCGCGTATCGCGCTCATCGGCGCTGGCGTCGAAAGCGACGGGCTTCCCCATCGCCCGCGTCGCAGCCAAGCTGGCGGTGGGTTACACACTGGACGAGCTCACCAACGAAATCACCGGGGCAACGCCTGCCAGCTTCGAGCCGACCATCGACTATGTGGTGACGAAAATCCCGCGCTTTGCTTTCGAAAAGTTCAAGGGCGCGGCCAATGACCTTTCGACGGCGATGAAATCGGTCGGCGAAGTCATGGCGATCGGGCGCAATTTCCAGGAATCGATGCAGAAGGCCTTGCGCGGGCTGGAAACCGGGCTCGACGGGTTCAACCGCGTGCCAGAACTGGAAGGCCAGCCGCGCGATGTGATCAATGCTGCGTTGTCGCGCCGCACGCCCGACCGCTTGCTGAAAGTGGGCCAGGCCTTCCGCGAAGGGCTTTCGGTAGAAGAAATCGCCGCAGTCACGTTCTACGATCCGTGGTTCCTGCGCCAGATCGAGCAGATCATCGCTGCTGAACGCGAATTGCAGACGGATGGGTTGCCCCGCGATGCCGCAGGGCTGCGCAAGCTCAAGAGTATGGGCTTTTCCGACCGGCGGCTGGCGACGCTGGCCGTGCGTTCAGTGGGTGTGGCAGGCGGGCTTGCCGAAACGCAGGCAAAACGTTCCGGCCTGCTCCACGACGCGCTGCAAGCCATGGCGGGCGCAACCAGCGAGGATGAGGTGCGCGCACTACGCCACAAGCTCGGCGTGCTGCCGGTATTCAAGCGGATCGATAGCTGCGCTGCCGAATTCGAGGCGATCACGCCCTACATGTATTCGACTTACGAAGCCCCGACCTTCGGCGCGCCTGAATGCGAGGCTGCCCCGTCCGACCGAAAGAAGATCGTCATCCTCGGCGGCGGGCCGAACCGGATCGGGCAGGGGATCGAGTTCGATTACTGCTGCGTCCATGCGTGCTTTGCGCTGGCCGAGCAGGGCTTTGAGACGATCATGATCAATTGCAACCCGGAAACCGTCTCGACCGATTACGACACCTCGGATCGCCTCTATTTCGAGCCGCTGACTGCCGAGGACGTGCTGGAAATCCTGCGCGTCGAACAGCAGAATGGCGAGTTGGTGGGCGTGATCGTCCAGTTCGGCGGGCAGACGCCGCTGAAGCTGGCGCAGGCGCTGGAGGATGCGGGCATACCAATCCTTGGCACTTCGCCAGATGCGATCGATCTTGCCGAAGATCGCGAGCGGTTTGCCAAGCTGGTGAGCAAGCTGAAATTGAAGCAGCCGGAAAACGGCATCGCCCGCAGCCGCGATGAAGCCGCTGCGGTGGCTGCCCGCATCGGCTATCCGGTGCTATTGCGCCCGTCTTATGTGCTGGGCGGCCGCGCGATGGAGATCGTCGACAGTGAAGCCCAGCTTGATGATTACATCGCCACAGCGGTCAATGTGTCAGGCGATAGCCCCGTGCTGATCGACCAATATCTGCGCGATGCGATCGAATGCGATGTTGATGCGCTGTGCGATGGCACCGAAGTGCGGATCGCGGGCGTGATGCAGCACATCGAGGAAGCCGGCGTCCATTCGGGTGACAGCGCCTGCACCCTGCCGCCCTATTCGTTGTCTGCCGAAATCATCGCCGAGATGGAACGGCAGGCCGAAGCGCTCGCGCATGCGCTTGGCGTGGTCGGGCTCATGAATATCCAGTTCGCGGTCAAGGATGACGTGGTCTACCTCATTGAGGTTAACCCGCGTGCCAGCCGCACCGTGCCGTTTGTTGCCAAGGCCATCGGTCAGCCGGTTGCCAAGATCGCTGCGCGGGTCATGGCGGGAGAGCCGTTGGCCAATTTCCCGCCGTTCAAGCGCGACCTGCCCTATATGGCGGTGAAGGAAGCGGTATTCCCGTTCAGTCGCTTCCCCGGTGCGGACCCGGTGCTCAGCCCCGAAATGAAGTCGACCGGCGAGGTGATGGGCATTGATTCCACCTTCGAGGCCGCCTTCCTCAAATCGCAGCTTGGCGCCGGCATGGTGCCGCCCAAATCGGGAACGGTCTTCGTTTCGGTCAAGAACACCGACAAACCGGCGATCGTGCCTGCTGTCAAACGCCTCATCGAAGCAGGTTTCACTATCATCGCCACAGGCGGTACACAAAGCTATCTTGCCGAACAGGGGCTTGCGGTGGAACGGGTCAACAAGGTTGCTGAAGGCCAGCCCCATGTCGTCGACCGGATCATTGATGGCGATATTGCGCTGATCTTCAACACGACGGAAGGCTGGCAATCGCTTTCGGACAGCAAATCGATCCGGCAAGCTGCGCTGGCGAACAAGGTTCCGTACTATACAACGGCAGCCGGATCGGTGGCCGCAGCGCTCGCGATTTCGACAATCCAGCCGGAGCAACTTGCAGTCCGCGCAATGCAGGACTATTATAGTTCCTGACCGATCACTCCTCCCCCGACATTGCGAGAGCTGGCGGCCGTCAATTGCGCGGCAGCAGTGCTTCTTTCGCTCTTGTACAGGGTAAGTCAGTGAAAACAGACAGGACGAACGAAAGATGGCGACGATGGAAAAGGTTCCGATGCTGGCCGAGGGCTACGAGCGGCTGACCGCTGACCTCAAGGTGCTGCGCGAGGAACGCCCGAAAATCGTCGAAGCCATCGAGGAAGCGCGCGCCCACGGGGATCTGTCGGAAAACGCCGAATATCACGCTGCCAAGGAACGGCAGGGCCAGGTCGAAGCCATGATCGGCGAGATCGAGAACATGGTCAGCCGCGCGCAGATCATTGATCCCGCCACGCTTTCCGGCGACAAGATTGTGTTCGGTGCGACGGTTACCCTGCTCGACGAGAACGACAAGCCGGTGCGATACCAGATTGTCGGGCAGACCGAAGCGGATGCGAACAAGGGCCGCATCTCCTATTCGTCACCGCTCGCCCGCGCGTTGATTGGCAAGCAGGTGGGCGATGAGATTGAGGTGACAGTGCCTTCGGGCGAGAAATTCTACCTCGTCGAGAAGATCGAGTTCATCTGAGGCGCGCGGGCTGACGAGGGCGCTCGCGTCCTCAACCGAGCTGCTTTTCCATCGCATAATTGTGGATTGCAACCTCGCGCCCCTCGTGGGCAATTTCGAAGTCGCGCCGGTGCAGCACCGCAAAGCCTGCGCGTTCGAACACCGGGCGGGCAAGTTCGCTCGCTTCGGTGAACAGGCGGATGATACCTGAACCCCGCGATCCTGCCTCAGCGGCGCTTAACAACACGCCTGCAACACCTTTTCCGGTGTGGTCCGGATGGCAGTACAGCATGTCGATATGGCCGTCAGGCTCGGTCAGGACATAGGCAATCGGCCTGTCACCAGCGTCTACCGCGACAAGGATCGCATCACCCTTCATCGCGCTGGCGATGAAGCGATTGGCGCCGGGATGCCGGGCGGACCATGCGGTGACCTGCTCGGGCGAATAGTCGCGAAGGCCCGTCTCGCGGATCGCGGCCAGTGTCAGCGCCGCGAGCGCTTCGGCATCGCTGGTGCGAAAGCGGCGGATAAGGTCTGCCACCGCTGCGCTCCGTTCCGTCCGCCTCAGTCTTCCGGCGTCAGCAGCTTGTGGATGTGGACGACGACATATTTCATCTCGGCATCGTCGACCGTCCGCTGCGCCTGGGCGCGCCACGCATCGACTGCTGCATCGTAAGAACTGAACACGCCGACGACGTGGATGCTTTCGGGGTCCTGGAATTCGATCCCGCGCGGGTCGATCACGCGGCCGCCCATAACGAGGTGGAGCCGCTGGGTCGGGGTGGTTTCTGCCATGTCTGCTAATCCTTGGGGAGGGGAGAATGGCGCGCCCCATAGCGCGTGCCTCCTGCCAAGAGCAAGAGCGGGGCTTACCCCCTGACGCGGCGGGCAATATCGCGCGCGGCGTTCCCGGCTGCGGTGCGGGTGCGACGGGCAAGATCGCTTGAGCTGTCGGCGGCTTCACGGCCAAGGCGCTGCGCTTCATCCGCAGCTTTGCCGGCGAGTTCACCTGCGCGTGCCTTGCCCGCGCTGGCGCCGTCCAGCACCTCGTCAAGCACCTGCAGCCCCTGCGCGACCAGCGCGTTGGCGAGCAAGGTGCCGAACTTCGCGCCAGCCTTGCTGATTGCCTTGCTGGTGCTCTTGCCTGTGCCTCCTGCGACGCGTGCAGCTGCCTTGCCCGCGAGGGTGCGGCCCGGTGAAGTCATCAGCCCGATAACAACGCCAAGCACCAGCGCGCCTGCCACCACCTTGCCCGGGTTCGCCTTCGCATAATCTGTGGCCGCGCGCGCAGCATCGCGGGCATCATCCATCAGCGTTCGCTCAGCAATGCGCTGCTCGGCGGCCTCGATCCGGGCGCGCAGCGCATCGCGCTTGGCATCAGCGAGAGTGGGAGAATAGCCGTTCATTGCTCAGGCTCCTTGATCCTCTTGGATTGTCTCGTCAGTCGCATCGGCCGCGTCGTCATCATCGAGGCCCAGCAATTCCAGTAGCGGTGCGCGGGCGAACCAAAGGATAAGTGCGCCCACCAGCACCGCCAGCACGCCGCGATGATCGCTCGCGGTTTCCTTGGCCTGGACGAGCACATCCTGTGCGCCCGCACTGATGCGGCGCTTGATCTTACCGGTGATCTGCGCTTGCACTCTGCCCGCGAGTCCCTGTTCGGCAAGGGTTGCCTTGAAGTGTTCGAGATCCGCTTCAAGCACTCCTTTGGCGGCATCGCGCAGCGCCTTGTCCTCGACATAGCGTTTGGGGAGAGATGTCATGGGACGGCTCCCTCGCCAAACATCACTGACAGCAGCTTGCCGCGCGCCTTCGCGCTGCGCGCCAGCAGCCCCGCGCCGAGCAACAGGGCACCCACCACGACGGCGATAGCTCCCCAGATGGTGATCAGCGGCTGCAAAGCCAGCACCGCGCCTATGGCTAGTGCGGTCAGCGCGATATTGAGCAGCACCAGCGCCAGCACCAGCGCGCCGATCGCCTTGCCGGCATTGTTGCCAGCGAGCGCCGCGCGTGTTTTCTGGAACGCGAGTTCCGCCTCGGCATAGGTGCGCCCGCTATCAATCAGCGCGGCGATATCCTCGCTGAGCGTGGTTTCATCCTCCGGCAGCGCTGCATCGGCCACGGGCTCCTTTGGGACGGCATCAGTGCTACCCTGCGGCGTTTCTGGCATTATCGTGTCCTGCAGCACCGCGTTTCCGGGGCCGCTCAGTCGCGCGAGCCGCGAAACAGTCGCGCGATCAGGAAGCCAACCACCGCTGCAATCCCGACAGCGGTGCCGGGGCTTTTGCGGACGAATTCGCGGGCGTCCTCGCCCAACTCGTCAAGGCTCTTGGTTTCGAGCTTGGCCGAAGCTTCGGTGAGGCTGCGCGATGCTTTGCGGGCATAGTCGCCATATTGCTCGCCCAGTTTCTCATCGATCTGCGGGGCGGTATCGGCCACGACCTTGCCGAGTGAGGCGATCACATCGCTTGCCACGGCTTTGCCCTCGACGGCGAGTTCGCCTGCCTTGTTAAGCGCCTTGTCGCCATAGGCGCGCGCATCGGAGACGATATCATCGCTCTTCATGAGGGCTTGTTCACGCACAGCGCCGGCGCGGTTTTCCGCCTCGACACGCAGCGCGGCGGCGCCTGCCTTGGCTTCCTCAAGGGCAGCGTTGAACCGGCTCTTGGCTTCCTTCACCGGAGCAGTGGGGGCCGCAGCGGTCGCTGCGGTCTTGCGCGAAGCGGCCTTGGTCGGGCCTTTGCTCGCGGTGGTTGCACCCTTGACCGATTGTGCCGGGGTCTTGGTGGTTTTGCGGGTCTTGGTCTCAGCCATGATGATCTCTCGCCTCATCTCATATCGGTGCAAGGCCGGGGGTTAGCCTTGCTTTGCAAACAGGACATATGGCCATGCTACACCACAGCTTGCACCGCACGCAACGGGCGCATAGGGATCGCACGGCCGCGACGTCATCCAGAATCGTCGCCTTCAGTGTGCTATCACACTATAACACATTCTTGCCGGAGCCAAACATGACTGCGATCATCGACATCCACGGGCGCGAAATTCTCGATAGCCGGGGCAATCCGACGGTCGAGGTGGATGTTCTGCTCGACGACGGCAGTTTTGGCCGAGCCGCTGTGCCTTCGGGCGCATCAACCGGCGCGCATGAAGCGGTCGAACTGCGCGATGGCGATGCCGCCCGCTACAAGGGCAAGGGCGTGCTCAAGGCAGTCGAGGCCGTCAACACCGAGATCCGTGATCTGCTGGTCGAAGCCTTCGATGCCGAAGACCAGCGCGATATTGATCTGACGCTGATTGATCTCGATGGCACGCCGAACAAGAGCCGTCTGGGCGCGAATGCGATCCTTGGCACGTCGCTTGCCGTGGCCAAGGCAGCGGCGAACGCGCGCGGGCTGCCGCTCTATTCCTATCTTGGCGGGGTTTCGGCCCATGTCCTGCCGGTGCCGATGATGAACATCATCAACGGCGGCGAACATGCCGACAATCCCATCGACATCCAGGAATTCATGATCATGCCGGTGGGCGCAGACAGCATTGCCGAAGGCGTGCGCTGGGGTGCCGAGGTGTTTCACACCCTGAAGAAAGGCCTTGCGCAAAAAGGCCTGTCCACCAGCGTGGGCGATGAAGGCGGCTTTGCCCCCGATCTTGCCAGCACGCGCGCCGCGCTCGATTTCATCATGGCTTCGATCACCGAGGCTGGCTTCACGCCGGGCGAGGACATTGTGCTCGCGCTCGATTGCGCGGCAACCGAATTCTTCAAGGACGGCAAGTACCAGATTTCGGGTGAGGGGTTGCGCCTCACGGGCGAGGAAATGGCCGCTTATCTCGCCAAGCTGTGCGATGATTATCCGATCCGCTCGATCGAGGACGGGATGAGCGAGGATGACTTCGCGGGCTGGGCGGCTGTCACCGAATTGCTCGGGAGCCGGGTGCAACTTGTCGGCGATGATCTGTTTGTGACCAACCCCGCGCGTCTTTCCGACGGCATCACCCGCGGCCTTGCCAATTCACTGCTGGTGAAGGTCAACCAGATCGGCACGCTCACCGAAACGCTCGCCGCGGTCGATATGGCGCACCGCGCGCGCTACACCTGCGTGATGAGTCACCGTTCAGGCGAGACCGAGGATGCGACCATCGCCGATCTCGCGGTTGCGACCAATTGCGGACAGATCAAGACCGGCTCGCTCGCGCGGTCTGACCGGCTGGCGAAGTACAACCAGCTCATCCGTATCGAGGAAGAGCTGGGCACCAGCGCGCTTTATGCCGGTAAGGGCTGCTTCGGCCGCTGAGAAAGCGCCGGGCGTTTGTGCGCCCGGCACCCGTGTCCGCAAGCCTCAGCCAAAGCGCCGGGCAATGTCCAGCAGCGCGAGCGCCGCCTTTGCCGCCTCGCCGCCCTTGTCTTTCTGCGCTGGGTCAGCGCGCACCAGCGCCTGCGCTTCGTTCTCGACCGTGAGGATGCCGTTGCCGATGGCAATGCCATCCATCGTCAGCGCCATGATGGCGCGCGCGCTTTCGCCCGCGACAATCTCGAAGTGATAGGTCTCGCCGCGGATCACCACGCCGATCGCGACAAAGCCATCATAAAGATCGCTTTCAGCGGCGAGGGCAATCGCGCCGGGGACTTCGAGCGCCCCGGGTACAGTCAGCACTTCGACTTCGTGGCCTGCGGCTTCGAGCGCGGCGCGCGCGCCTGCCACCAGCATATCATTGAGGTGCGCGTAGAACCGCGCTTCGACAATCAGGAACTTGGCCATGAGGAATTACTCCGGAATAGGTTGGTGATCGACGATGGTGAGGCCGAAGCCTTCCAGCGCGACGAGATCGGGGCGAGAATTGGACAGCAGGATCATCTCGGCAACCCCCAGATCGGCGAGGATCTGCGAGCCGATGCCGATATTGCGCAGCTCTTCATCGCGGCTCCACGCGCCGGTGCCGACCCGCCCGGTCAGGATCACGATCACGCCCGCGCCATGCGCGCCGATCACATCCATCGCGCGCTGCAAGGTGCGCTTCCTCGGGCCGGGCTGACCCAGCACATCATCGAACACGGAAATCGGATGCACGCGGGCGAGCGTTGACTCGCCGGGGACGACATGGCCTTTCTGCAAGACATAGGCCTCGTTCCCCTCGACCCTGTCGCGGTAGGTGATCATGCGCCACTGGCCGCCATAATCGGAGGTGAAGCTCCGCTCGCCGAGCCGCTCCACGAGATGATCATTGCGCATACGGTAGGCGATCAGATCACGGATTGTGCCGATCTTGAGATCATGCCTGCGGGCAAAGGCAATCAGATCATCGAGGCGGGCCATGGTGCCATCCTCGTTCATGATCTCGCATATCACGCCTGACGGATTGAGCCCGGCCAGCCGCGAGATATCGACCGCAGCCTCGGTATGCCCGGCGCGCACCAGCGTGCCGCCATCGCGCGCCATCAGCGGGAAGACGTGGCCCGGCGTCACAATGTCATCCGGCCCCTTGGCCGCATCAATCGCGACCGAGATGGTGCGCGCACGGTCAGCTGCCGAAATGCCTGTGGTGACGCCTTCCTTCGCCTCGATCGAGATGGTGAAGGCGGTCTGCATCGATTCCTTGTTGTTGCGGCTCATGGGCGTGAGGCCGAGGTGATCGACCCGCGCCTTGTCGAGCGCAAGGCAGATCAGGCCGCGCCCGTGCATCGCCATGAAATTGATCGCCTGCGGGGTCGCCATCTGCGCGGGGATAATGAGATCGCCCTCGTTCTCGCGGTCTTCGTCATCAACAAGGATATACATCCGCCCGTTGCGCGCTTCGTCGATAATGTCCTCAATGCTGGCGAGCACCGGCTTGTCGGCATTCACGGCGAGAAAGGTTTCGAGCTTGGCGAGGGTCTCAGCCGTCGGGTTCCAGCCATCCTCGGTGCAATCGCGCAAGGTGTTGGCATGGAGACCGGCCGCGCGGGCAAGACCGGCCTTGGTCATGGTTCCCGATGTGACGAATTCACGAACTCGTGTGATGATAGATGTGTTCATGCGGGGCGTGTATCACATGATGGTGTGATGACAAGCCAGAACCTCGCCGGGAGCCCGACCTAGAGATCGGAGCAGCGGATACGCGTTCCGACATATTCGATCCGCGCCCGTTCCGCAGGCTGCGCTTCGAAAATGTGTCTGGAGCCGTCTTGCAGCAACATCGTCAGGACGAAGGGACCTTCCATCGTGCAAGGCATCAAATCGCACATGGCGTCAATCCGCTCGGCTTCTTCGGGCGTGTTCTCGACCGGTTCGATCTTGAAGCTGAACTGGCTACTGCCGCCCGTCAGCAGACGCTGCGCCGCGTTGAGGGTCTGCATGTCGAAGGCGCGGACGGTGCCTTTGACATTCTTCTCCTTCATCGGCAGCTGCCCCGCCATCCGCTGGCAGAAGGAGGGCGTCGGCTCGGCATTGGCGGTCGCCACAGCGAGTGCGGCGAAGATGGTCGCGAGAGCCAAGTTCATCCGGTTTTGATTCCCATTCTGTTGGTGAATTGCCCAAGGGTTTCAGGCAGAGCCGTGGATAGTCCGGACGGCGCGACGGAGCAAGAGGCGACGTGAGTTGGGGGGAATGGTGGACGCACTAGGGCTCGAACCTAGGACCCGCTGATTAAGAGTCAGCTGCTCTACCAACTGAGCTATGCGTCCGTACCGAAGGTGTCGGTAACACTGATCGGGCGGCGGCGGGGCCGGCTCGATTCGCGTGAGGCGCTGCTATTAGCCGCACCAGCAGGATTGGCAAGAGCTTTTGCGGTTTCCGTCAGATCATCAGGCCCGCTTTGGGCGCGTTACGGTTCCAGCGGTTCACCATCATCAACACGCCGATGCAGATCATGTTGGTCAGCATCGAAGATCCACCATGGCTCATCCATGGCAGGGGAATGCCGACCACCGGAGCAAAGCCCATCACCATGAGCAGGTTGACAGCGACATAGAAGAAGATTGTCGCCACCATCCCTCCCGCCAGCAGCATGGCAAACCGGTCACGCGATGCCAGCGCCACCTGCCAGCCCCAGCGCAGGATCAGCGCAAACGCGACCAGCACCAGCATTCCGCCAATCAGACCCCATTCCTCCGCCATTGTGGCAAAGACGAAATCGGTATGCGGCTCGGGCAGATAATTGAGGTGGCTTTGCGTACCATTGTTGAACCCTTTGCCCGCTACGCCGCCTGAGCCGATGGCGATCTTCGACTGGATGATGTGATAGCCATCGCCCAGCGGATCGGCCTCTGGATCGAACAGGGTGAGCACCCGGCGCTGCTGATAGTCCTTGAGAGCATAAAAGAAGGCGAGCGGTGCGATTACTGCTCCAGCCGCACCGCCTGCGATGAACCAGCGCAGCGGAAGGCCGGCGAGCAGCATCACAATTGCTCCGCCAAATCCGATGGCGAGCGCGGTGCCGAGATCAGGTTGGAGCAGGACAAAAGCCATCGGCAAGGCAACAAGACCGCCGGGCAAGACCAGCGCGCGCCAACCCCCGATCATCCCGTTCGGCAGGCTGGAAAAGAATAGTGCCAGGGTGACAACGATCGTCGGCTTTATCAGCTCTGATGGTTGCAACACCATGAAACCAAGGTCGAGCCAGCGCTGGCTGCCACCGCCGACTTGCCCGATGGCCTCGACGGCAACGAGCAGCAGCAGCACCGCGACATAGGCGGGATAGGTCAGTGCACGCACCAGATCGCGAGGCAGGATTGTGATGACCGAGGCCATCACCAGCGTGATAGCAAAGCGGATGAGATGCGATGTGGCAAAAGGCTGCATGGCACCGCCGCCTGCCGAATAGAGAACCGCTGCACCGAACGCGACCAGCAGGCACAAAGGTATCAGCATTGCCCATGGCTGGCGTGCGATTGGCTCGGGGATGATGCCGCGGCTGGCCTGCCTCATGGTGTCGGCCCTGCCGGAGGTGGGACAAGTGTCGGTGGGGCGGGCGGCGATGCGGGGGCGGTCGGTGGCGGAGATACTCCGCCAGGGGGCACTGCTCCTGAGGTGGTGCCTGGAATCGCAGGCCGAGGTTGGGCAGCGGCCGAAGGATTGGCCTCTGGGCGGGGTGTCACAGCATCATTGGCGATGCTTTCCGAACGGCTCGCAGCGAGCCGGGCCTCGGCCTCGACCTGCTCGAAGATCTCGCGATCAAGGCGGGGAGGGCGTGGCAGATCCGCGCCGCGTTCACGGGCATAGGCTTCATAGCGCGCCGCCAGCCGCTGCTGCGCGGTGCCGCCCCATTGCTTTTCGAGAGCCAGCAATGCGTCCATGCCCTTGGCCGGATCGAACAGGAACGTCGTGACATCGCGCGCGATCGGATAGGCTGCGCCCGATCCGCCACCATGCTCGATCACCACGGCTCCGGCATAGATCGGATTGTCATAGGGGGCAAAAAAGATGAACAGCCCGTGGTCGCGATATTTCCATGGTCCCGTTTTGCCGTTCGAGATGCTGAGCGAGACGACCTGCGCGGTGCCGGTTTTGCCCGCGATCAGCACATCGGGGATCGGCAGGCGCGCGCGGCCGGCGGTGCCCGGGCCGTTCACTACATCGCTCATGGCCTTGCGGACATATTCAACCTGATCGGCGGAAAAATCGATGGTATTGAAGCCCTTGGGCTTGGTATCAAGTGTGAGCCGCGGCATCACGTGGCGCCCGGTCGCCAGCCGGGCTGACATGACCGCAAGCTGTAAAGGGCTTGCTAGCATGTAGCCTTGGCCGATGGTCGCGTTGACAGTGTCGAAAGTGGCCCACTCGCGGCCGAACTTGCTCATTTTCCACGCCGGGTCAGGCACAGTGCCGTAAAACTGGCTGACAACCGGCAGGGGAAATTCCTGCCCCATCCCGCAGCGCCGCGCCATCGCAGCGATCGGGTCCATCCCGACGCGCTGGGCCATCGCGTAAAAATAGACATCGCAGCTCTGGTAGATTGCCTTGGCCATGTTGGTGGCACCATGCCCGCGCCGGTTCCAACAGCCGAAGCGGCGATTGCCAACCTGCAAACCGCCGCCGCAGAACACGGTCTCGTCGGGATCGACACCCTTTTCGAGAAGTGCCATCGACACCATCGGCTTGACGGTTGAACCGGGCGGATACAGCCCTTTGAGCACCTTGTTGCGCAACGGCACGCGTTCATCATCGCGCAGCATGGCATATTCAACACTGCCGATCCCGTCGGAAAAGCTGTTGGGATCAAAGCTCGGCATCGAGGCCATGCACAACAAGTCCCCGGTGCGGCAATCCATGACCACCACTGAACCGCTTTCAAGCCCGATGCGACGCGCGGCATAATCCTGCAACGGGCCATCAATCGTCAGACGTACCGGATTGCCCTGCATATCATCGCGGCTCTCCAGATCGCGCACGATCCGCCCCGAGGCCGTGACCTCGACACGGCGTGCGCCGGGGATGCCGCGCAGGTCCTTCTCGAACTGCTTTTCCACCCCGTCCTTGCCGATCTTGTAGCCGGGCGTGACAAGCAGCGGGTTGCGATCCTTTTCATATTCCTCGGGCGATGCCGGGCCGACATAGCCGATCAGGTGGCCCACGCTTGGCCCGGTCGGGTAAAACCGTGAAAAGCCACGTTGTGGCACGACACCGGGCAGATCGGGCAGACGCACGCTCAACGCTGCGTATTGATCATAGGTCAGGCCACTGGCCACTTCGACCGGCTGAAACCGCCGTGCTTCGGCCACGTTGGCCTTGATATCGGCGATGCGCGCCAGCGAAAGGCCGAGCAGACCGCCGATCAGATCAATCGTGGAGTCCGGGTTCTGCAAGCGTTCCGGGATCACATCGACCCGGAAATCCGCGCGGTTCGAGGCAAGCGGCGCCCCGTTCCGATCAAGGATCCAGCCCCTGCGCGGCGGGATCAGTGACAGATTGACACGGTTGCTCTCGGATTTGAGCTGGTACTTCTCGTTTTCGGCAATCGCCAGATAGGCCATACGGCCGGCCAGCAGCACGCCGATGCCGCCCTGCACGGTGCCGATCACCACGGCGCGGCGATCAAACCGGTCGCGTAGAATGCTGGCGTTGATGAGGGGTCCCGATCGCTTTCCCTCTCCTCCCAGCGGCCACCAGCCCATTATTCGAGCCTCCGCGTCCGGGTGAGGCGGAACCGGTCAAGTCCGGCGATGAGGCGGGCCAGGGCGGGGTAAATCAGGATCGCTATGAGAAACTGGGGCAGGGCCGCAATCAGCAAGGGTTCGGACAGGGTCGCCCCTGATGCAACCATCGCCGCGATCAGATACAGCGTGACGGCGAGGCTCGCGGTGAACCAGTCCTGCCAGAAGCCACGCCAGGGGAAGCGCGCTTCGAGCACTTCCAGACCGATCATCGCCAACGACCACATCAGCACCGCGCTGCCGAACGGTTGGCCGCTGACAAGATCATCGAAGGCGCCGAGCGGCGCCCCGATCCACACCGGAAGCAGGCCGGGCCGCATGATCCGCCAACCAAGCAGCATCATGAAGCCAAGCGGCGGCACCAGCGGCATGAGATCGGCGATCAGCAAAAGCGGGAGAAATGATCCTGCCATGATCGTGAGATACGGGACACTGGTAGCTCGCAGCGGCGATGGCGCGCGGTTGATCCGGCTGCCGTAACGGTCTGATCGGGAGCGCGGGTTGAGCTGTTCCATTTATTGTGCCGCATTCTGGCCGGAGCGGAGGACGGCACCCTCGGTAGCGCCGACGAGCGGGTTCTCCGGTGGGGTTGGCGCGGTTTTCACAGCAACAGGTTCGAATACCGGTTGGACCATCACGAAGTTGGTCGCTGAAGGCTCAGCCACCAGCCGTGCGAGCGCGCCATCGGGCCGCAATTCAGTCACCACAGCCACCGCGATACCGGGCCGGTAATAGCCGCCTGCGCCACTTGTCACCATCAGATCGCCAATTTTCAGCGGGTTCAGGCCCAGATTGATCAGCTTGATGCGCAAAAGACCATCCCCGCGCCCTTCGGCGAAAGCGACAACATCATCACTGGCCCGCCTGACTGGCAGCACGCTTTCGCTATCGGTCAGCAACATAACGCGGGTTGAATTCTGCGCCACTTCGAGCACCCGGCCGATCACGCCTTTTTCGGAGATAACCGGCATGCCGGGGGTAAGGCCTTTGTCCCGACCGATCGCGAGATAGGCGTAGCGCCGCGCGCTGGCCGCGCTCGATCCAACGAACCGTGCGGTCGCCACCGGTTTGGTCTCGGCGTTTGGAAGGTCGAGCAGGTCTTTGAGGCGTGCGTTCTCAGCGGCAACCGCTTCAGCTTCGGCAATGCGGATGCGGGCGATGTCGAGTTCTTCGCGCAGCGCTGCGTTCTGGCTGCCTGCCTGCCAGAAACCTCTGACGGAGGCCCACACTCCCTGGGTCCCGCCGCGCACGACAGCAGTGGCCTCTCCGGCGGGCGCTACCGCGCTGGTTGCGACCCCGCGCACGGGCGCAAAGGCGCCCGGCTGATACAGCGAAAGGCCCAGCAGGATCAGACCGAGCAGCGCGCCAAGGGCCGCAAGCAGATAGCCGGTGAAGACCGAATATTGCGCTTTCCTCGAATAACCCGTTCGGCGCGAAGCAGGGGGCGCCATGCTGTCTCAGTCCTCTTTGCCATTCGTGAAACGCGCAGCATCGGGCGCCCGCGTCGCACCATTCACGCGTTCATCAGCACGCCGCGATAGATCGGATCTTCCATCGCCCGCCCGGTGCCGATGGCGACGCACAGCAACGGATCTTCGGCGATCGAGACCGGCAGGCCGGTTTCCTCGCGCAGATGCTCGTCGAGGCGCTGGATCAGCGCGCCTCCGCCTGTCAGCACGATGCCCTGATCGACGATGTCGGCTGCAAGTTCCGGCGCGGTGTTCTCCAGCGCGATGCGCACGCCTTCGACAATGGCGCCAATCGGTTCGGAGAGTGCTTCGGCGACATGGGCCTGATTGATGGTGATTTCCTTGGGCACGCCATTGACGAGATCGCGGCCCTTGAGCGTGATTGTCTCGCCCACGCCATCTTCGGGAACGAGCGCGATGCCGTAATCCTTCTTGATCCGTTCAGCCGTGGCATCGCCGATCAGCAGGTTGTGGTGGCGCCGCACATAGGAGACGATGGCTTCGTCCATCTTGTCCCCGCCAGTGCGGACCGAAGTGGTGTAGGCGAGACCACGCAGCGAAAGCACGGCAACTTCGGTGGTGCCGCCGCCGATATCGACCACCATCGAGCCCACCGGTTCGGTTACCGGCATATCAGCGCCAATCGCGGCTGCCATCGGTTCGAGGATGAGATGCACTTCCGATGCACCTGCGTTGGATGCCGCATCGCGGATCGCGCGCTTTTCGACCGAAGTCGAGCCCGATGGCACGCAGATCACGATTTCGGGATATTTGAACAGGTTGCGCTTGCCATGCACCTTGCGGATGAAATGCTTGATCATTTCCTCGGCGATTTCGATGTCGGCAATCACGCCATCGCGCAGGGGTCGGATCGCTTCAATGCTGTCAGGCGTCTTGCCCATCATCATCTTGGCATCATCGCCGACAGCTTTCACCCGCTTGATGCCGTTGATCGTCTCGATGGCGACAACGGAAGGTTCGTTCAGAACAATCCCTTGATCCTGCACGTAGACGAGGGTGTTGGCCGTACCAAGATCGATGGCCATGTTCTGCGAACCGAATTTGAACAGGTTGGACAGGAAGCTCATTGTGTGGTCTTTTTCCAATGATGACGGAAGGCTCGCTCGCACCGCCAGAATGGAGGCTGCGGTGCACTGCTGATCCCGTTTATGACGTGCGCTTCATGCGCCTAGCGAATCCGCAGACAAAACGCCAAAAAATTTGTGCAATGGCTTGGTGATTATCGCACCGCTTCCCTCGAAATTGCCTCCGCCTGCCGCTAGCGTGCCTTGAAATGCCCGAAATCCGCCGCCTTCCCTCGCATCTTGTCAACCGCATTGCTGCCGGCGAGGTGGTCGAACGCCCGGCGGCCGCGCTCAAGGAACTGGTTGAGAACGCGATTGATGCAGGGGCTGCGCGAATCGCTGTGTCGCTGACAGATGGCGGACTCGGCCGGATCGAGGTGAGCGATGATGGCTGCGGGATGTCGCCGGAATCAATGGCTCTGGCGCTCGAACGCCATGCCACGTCAAAGCTGCCCGAAGCGCTGATCGGCGCTGATGAAGCGATTGAACTGGTCACCACGCTGGGCTTTCGCGGCGAGGCCTTGCCCTCAATCGCGAGCGTCGCGCGCCTGACGCTTGAAAGCCGCGAGAAACATGCGGGTGAGGGCTGGCGGCGGGTGGTCGATCATGGCGAGCTGGTCGAGGATACACCCGCTGCGCTGCCACCGGGCACGCGGGTACGGGTTGAGGAGCTGTTCGCCAAAGTGCCCGCTCGCCGCAAGTTCCTGCGTTCACCCCGGAGCGAGCAGGCCGCCTGCCTCGATGTCGTCCGCCGCCTTGCCATGGCACGGCCCGACATTGCATTTGTGCTCGAGGCGAGCGGGCAAAGCGGCACACGCAAACTGCTCGATCTGCAAGCGGGTGAGGATCTTGCCACCCGCGTCGCGCGGATCATCGCGCATGAATTGCGCGACAATGCGGTCGACATCGCCGCTGACCGCGAGACGCCGCATGGCGTGATGCGCTTGTCCGGGGTGGCGGGCTTGCCAACCTACAACCGCGGTGTCGCCGATCACCAGTATCTCTTCGTCAATGGCCGCCCGGTGAAGGACCGCCTGCTGGTCGGAGCGGTGCGCGGGGCCTATTCCGACATGCTGGCGCGTGATCGCCACGCGGTGCTGGCGCTGTTCCTCGATATCCCGCCGCAAGATGTCGACGTGAATGTCCACCCGGCGAAAACCGAAGTGCGGTTTCGCGACAGTGCCGGTGTGCGCGGGTTTATCGTTTCGGGGTTGCGGCAGGCTTTGGCGACGGGAGATCGACGCAGCGCACAGACGCCGGATCGCGGAGCGATGGCGCGGTGGGTGAGCGAGCCGCTGGCTCCCTCCAATGCGCTGGTGGCGCCGCTGCTCGAAAGCGTGTTCACCGGGCAGGACTGGTCAGCGCCGCACCCGCGCGTCGCCGAAGCAAGTCCGGGATGGACTGCACCGCAAACGCAGCCCTATGCCACGCCCCAGGGCCGCGCCGAGGAAGCCGCGCCGATTCCTGAGCAGGCGCAAAGCTATCCGCTCGGCATCGCGCGCGGGCAGGTGGCCAACACCTATATCGTCGCCGAGGCTGCTGATGGCCTTGTGCTGGTCGATCAGCACGCCGCCCACGAACGCCTCGTGCTCGAACGCCTGCGCGCTGGCGGGGCGGAGGAGGGCGTGCGCCGCTCGCAGGCTTTGCTGGTGCCCGATGTGATCGAGATGGACGAGGTTGATTGCGACCGCTTGGAGGATGCTGCCGAGGGGCTGGCCCGCTATGGCCTTGTCATCGAACGCTTCGGGCCTGCCGCCATGCTGGTCCGCGCAGTCCCCGCCGCGATCGCCCAGGCCGACACGGGCAAGCTGCTGCGCGATCTGGCCGACGACATTGCCAAGCACGGCAAGCAGGAGGACAGCGGCGCGTTGCTGCTCGCCGAACGGCTCGATCTGGTGCTGGCGACGATGGCCTGCCACGGATCGGTGCGGGCAGGGCGGGTGCTGAGCGTGGCCGAAATGAACGCACTGCTGCGCGAGATGGAAGCCACCCCGCGCTCAGGCCAGTGCAATCATGGACGGCCGACCTGGGTGAAGCTCAGTATGGCGGACGTCGAGAAACTGTTCGGGCGGCATTGAGATCTGCGCTATCCCCGTCGCCCCGTGCTTGACACGGGGCTTGGCTCTCTTTGGATCTGCTGAACGGCAGAAAAGCCCAACCCCGGATCAAGTCCGGGGTGACGGGTGGTGGAGGGACGCGGACGCTAACCCCGCCCCTTACACATTGAACTTGAACAACAGCACGTCGCCGTCCTGCACGACGTATTCCTTGCCTTCCTGCCGCAGCTTGCCGGCATCCTTCGCCCCCGCTTCGCCGCCCAGCGCGATGTAATCGGCATAGGCGATTGTCTCGGCGCGGATGAACCCGCGTTCGAAGTCGCTGTGGATTTCGCCCGCTGCCTGCGGGGCCTTGGCGCCATCGGGGAAGGTCCAGGCGCGCGATTCCTTGGGACCGGCGGTGAAAAAGGTTTTCAGCCCCAGCAGTTTGTAGCCAGCCCGGATAACGCGGGCGAGGCCGCTTTCGGAAAGGCCCAGCGCTTCGAGGAATTCGCCGCGATCTTCTACCGGCATTCCGACCAGTTCCGCTTCGATCGCGGCCGAGACGACGACCGCTTCGGCCCCTTCGCTCGCTGCCTTGGAGAAGACCTTTGCCGACAGATCATTGCCATCTGCCGCGTCTTCCTCGGCGACATTGCACACATAGAGCACCGGCTTTGCCGTGAGCAGCTGCGCCTGCTGGAAGACGCGCGCTTCCTCGTCGTCATTCGGCACCGTCAGCCGCGCGGGCTTGCCTTCGCGCAGCAGTTCGAGCGCCTGCCCGAGCACGCTCGCCATCACCTTGGCTTCCTTGTCGCCCCCGGTCGCACGCTTGGCGGCGGCAGGAACGCGCTTTTCGAGGCTTTCGAGGTCGGCCAGCATCAATTCCGTCTCGACCACTTCGGCGTCTGCGATGGGATCTACCTTGTTGGCGACATGCTGGATGTCGTCATCCTCGAAGCAGCGCAGCACATGGACGATCGCGTCCACCTCGCGGATATTGCCAAGGAACTGGTTGCCGAGCCCCTCGCCCTTGCTCGCGCCCTTCACCAGACCCGCGATATCGACAAAGCCAAGCTGTGTGGGGATCACCTTGGCGCTCTTGGCGATGGCGGCGATCCTGTCGAGCCGTTCGTCCGGCACGGCGACTTGCCCGACATTGGGCTCGATCGTGCAGAAGGGGTAATTGGCGGCCTGTGCGGCCTGCGTTTCGGTGAGCGCGTTGAACAGGGTGGACTTGCCGACATTGGGCAGGCCGACAATCCCGAGGCGAAAACCCATGGTGTGTCTCTTTGGCTGAAGCTGTGTGGCGGCCCCCTTAGCCGCGCTTGTCGGGGCTGGCTAGCACCTCAACGCTGATGCACGGCGCGGATCAGCGGGCCGACACCCGAATTGCCGAGCCAGTCCACCTGCACTTTCGCGCTTACTGCGTTGATCGGTACCTGCGGCTTGTTGCCCGGAGCCACGGGCAGGCGCAGCGGGCGCGTTCCCGGCGGCATGGCGATCAGATCGGCAATCGCCTTTGCCACATCCATCGGATCATTGCTGCGGCCCGATCCATCCTCCATCCCCATGCGTGCAACCTGCGCGGGGTAGCCTGCGGTGTGAATATCCTCGGCGCGCTCCTTCAAGGCCAGCGAATAGGTGTTGCGATTGACCCAGACGCGGGTCGGATAGCCGCCCGGCTGGATGATCGAGACATCGATATTGTGCGGCACCAGTTCATAGGCAAGCTGTTCGCTCATCGCCTCCAGTGCGAATTTGGTCGCGGAATAATGCCCGGAATAGGGGCTGATGACGCGGCCGAGCTGGCTGGAAATCTGGATAATCTGCCCAGCCCCCTTGTTGCGCATTCCCGGCAGCACTGCGCGGGCCATCAGGTGCGGGCCGAACACATTGGTGGCGAAAATCGCCTGCGTCGCTTCCAGATCCTGCACCTCGACGGGCGAGGTGATGCCGATCCCGGCGTTGTTCACGAGCACATCGATCGGCCCGCCGTTGATCCTCTCGGCCTCGGCGACGCCGGCGGCGATCTGTTCCGGCGAGGTTACATCGATCTGGATGACATGAAGGTCGAGCTGTTCCGTCGTTGCAAGACCACTCAACTGATCCGCTTCTGACCTGGGGAGCCCGCGCATCGTGGCAAAGACGCGCGCGCCTTGCCGGGCAAGCAGTTCAGCCGCCAGCTTGCCAAAGCCCGAGGAGCAGCCCGTAATCAGCACGCTCTTGCCTGCAAGATCGGTGGGCTTGGCAGTGTAGGGGGCCTGCGCCTGTACGGTGCTGGCAGCTCTGATCGCGCCGGTGGCGGCAATGCCTGCCAGCAGGCTGCGGCGGTTGAGACGGGTCATGGGAAATATCCTTGGCTGAAACTGGTCAGCCAAGCCTATTGGCTTTGCGCCAATCTGCAAGCTTGGCGGGGTTGGCAAGGCGAACCAGCTTTCCTCGCCATCCGGCAAGCGCGGCCTCGGTCCGGGGGCGCGGGCCGTTGTTCCAGCGCATCACGTACCAGAAGAAAGCGGCATCGAAGCGTTCGGGGCATCCCTCGGGCATGTCGGGACGCGATTGGCCACGCAGCGATGTGACACGGCGCAGTAGCCGCCACAGGCACAGATGGATCGGAAAATCGAGGTAGATCACCGTTTCCGCCCGTTCGAGCCGGGGACCGAGCGTGCTACCGTAATTGCCCTCGATCAGCCATGCGTCCTGCGCCACTATCTCGGCAAGCCTTGCGTGCAACAGGGCCTTGTCGGTCTCGACCCACCCGGCCTGCCAGCCCAGTTGATCCATGTGCACGAGCTGCAGGCCGAGCCGCGGTGCGAGCTCACGCGCCAGTGTGCTCTTGCCCGAACCGCATGGCCCGATGATGAGCACTCGCTGCACAGGGTTTCAGCCCTGCATTCGCAAGGCGTAGTCGCTCATGAAGCGGGCTGCATCACCCTTGGCGAGCCATTCGGCCTCGGCACTGATGGCGCCCAGCATCGCGGCAAGATCATCCTGTTCGTGCTTGGCAAAATTGCCGAGAACATGAGCGGTTACCCGGTCCTTGTGCCCCGGATGGCCAATGCCGATCCGCACCCGGCGGAAATCGGCGCCGCCAAGGCTGGTGAGGTGCTGGTCGATCGAGCGCAAGCCATTATGCCCCGCCGTGCCACCGCCCTGCTTCACCTTGACCTTGAAGGGGGCGAGATCCAGCTCGTCATGGAACACGGTAAGTGCATCAAGGCCGAGCTTGTAGAAACGCAGCGCTTCGCCCACGCTCCGGCCGCTTTCGTTCATGAAGGTAGCCGGCTTGAGCAGCAGCACCTTTTGCCCGCCGATCCGCCCTTCCTGCGTCCAGCCCTGAAACCGCGTCTGGACGGGGCTGAAGCCGTGCATGTCGGCAATCACGTCGAGCGCCATGAAACCGACATTGTGACGGTGGAGCGCGTAGCGCGGTCCGGGATTTCCAAGGCCGACCCAGATTTGCATGAGTGCTTCCTAACGAGGCTGGCGCCAAAACAAAACGCCGGACTTGCCCTGAGCAAGCCCGGCGCCTGTATGCAGAAAACCGCTGGGCTTATTCGCCTTCGGGTTCCTCGGTTGCGGCCGCTTCGCCTTCGCTCCGCTTGAGCGCCGAAGGGGCCACGAGGGTTGCGATGGTGAAGTCGCGATCAGTGATCGCGCTGGTCACGCCCTTGGGCAGGGTAACTTCGCTGATGTGGATCGAATCGCCAACATCCTTGCCGGTGACGTCAACATGGATTTCACCCGGAATTTCTTCGTTCGGGCAGAGCAGTTCAAGCTCGTGACGCACGATGTTGAGCACGCCGCCCTTCTTGAGGCCGGGCGAAGCTTCTTCGTTCACGAACACCACCGGAACCTGCACGTTCACCTTGCTGTCGCCCGAAAGGCGCAGGAAGTCGGCATGGATCGGACGATCGGTGACCGGATTGAAGGCAACGTCCTTGGGCAGGGTGCGCACGGTCTTGCCGCCGATCTCGATCTCGACGATCGAGTTGAAGAAGTGGCCCGTCATCAATTGCTTGATGAGTTCCTTTTCTTCGACGTGGATCTGGGCAGGGGCTTCATTGCCGCCATAAATGACCGCAGGGGTCCGACCATCGCGGCGAAGTGCTCGGGAGGCTCCCTTGCCAGCCCGTTCGCGCGCTTCGGCCGGCAGGTTGAGAACGTCGCTCATGATACGTGCCTTTCGAATGCGTGTTGATAGAGATATCCGGGCGCCACGCCTCCAGGGATGACCATGACGCCGAAGCGCGGCCCCTTAGAGAGCATGACATGGTTTGGCAAGCAATTGGTGGGGCAGGGCGCCGCTCAGGTCAGGCGGGTGAGCTTCCAGCCGCGTGCTTCAAGCAGGGCGACCAGACCTTCCGGGCCGACAAGGTGCGCCGCCCCAATCGCAATCAACGGGCGGCCGGGGCCTGTCAGTTCGGCTTCGATCAGCGGGAGCCAGGCGCGGTTTCGGCCCAGCAGCAAGGCTTCGCGCAGGCGCGGATCGGCCATCATCCCGCGAACCGAGGCAGCTTCGAGCGCGGTAGCATCGCCGCGCAGCCATGCGTTTTGCAAAGCCTCGGCTTCGTTCTGATCCTGTTTGCTGGCGACGAGCACGGCGACGAGCAGCGCGCGCTGCTCGGCTTCGGCAAGGCGATCGAAAATGCCAAGCTGGCCGCGTACCCCTTCGAGTTCGCGCACCGGGCGGCCAGCAAAATCGCTCAGAAGCGCGCGATCAACACCATTCGCGGGGTCGCCTGCCGCGCTCACACGGGCGAGGATGAGGCCCGCAGCCCAGCTTTCGGTCTGCTGCTGCTGGCGCGGGGGGAGGCCAGCCTTATCCGCCAGTTTGGCAAGTTCCAGGCGATATTCCGACGGAACGCGGTCGGCCAGCAGCGGAAGATCCGCGGTGGTGGCAAGCTCCCGGAAGGTGCGTGCCATGGTCTGCGCATCATCGAGCGATGCGACCTCGACCATCAGGCTATCAGCACTGTTGATCGCAGCGGTGATGGCAGGGGTGCGCCATTCGGTCCCATCAGGCAGCGCGTGGATCGTGCCGAACAGCCACCCCTGCGCCAAACCGTCGTCACGCGCGATCTCGTAGAATAGCGGGCTGGCCGGTGGCCCGCTTTTGCGTCCATCCTTGCCGCTCCCGGCTCTCTCGGAACAGGCGCCGAGTGCGAGCGAAAGCGCGAGGATGAGAGCGATCAGGGCAAGGCGTAGCATATGCTCCGCCTTGCCGGTGATTGCGTGTGATGATGCGGAGATCATCGCACCTCGTCCTTACTTGACGCGGGTGGAGGCAATGCCCTTGGCTGCCAGCATATCCTGCACGCTCTTTTCGCCGGCAAGATGGCCCGCGCCAACGGCAATGAAAACCGTCCCCGGCTGCTCCATGCGCTCCGCGATCCAGTCCGCCCAGTTGGCGTTGCGCGAATGGAGCAGGGCATCCATGAGCGCGGGATCATCCATGCCTTCGTTCATGATCGCGGCGAGCTGTTCAGCATCGCCCTTGACCCAGGCCGCCACCATGCGGTCAAGCACTGTCTTGCCTTCTTCAACGCCAGTGGCCGCCTCCATGAGGAAGGCGATCTGCGCTTCCTGCGGCAGGTTGTCGAAGACACCGAACTGGAATTCGGCGGTTTCGAGCGCGCCCTGCGGCTTGTTACCTGCCTTGGCCAGCAGCACCTTTTCGACACCGGAATCAGGGGTGTAACCGCTCATGAGCAAGGGCAGCATCGACAGGTTGAGCCCGGCAAACCACGGCTTGAACGTATCGAACTGCTCGGCGACCTGCGGCGGCAGCCCAAGCTTGGTAAAGGCCTCCTCATAGGTGGCTGTTTGCTCCTTCGTCAGCAGCGAGCGAAGCTTGGTGCCCTGCGGCAACATGCCAAGCTTCTGGACCAGCGGCGCCATTGCAGCTTCCGATTGAGGGTCCATCGGCAATTCGGTGACAATGATATCCGACTTGGCGAGCGCGTCGGTGATGGTCACGTCAAGCCATTCCACCTCCTTGGGCAGAATGTGCACCGTTCCGAACAGGTAGATCGTCGTGTCTTCATCCGCGACCTTCCACATGGCAGGGCCCGTGGCTGCTGTGGCAGCGGCCTGGACGCTCACAGCCTCGGCCGGTGCAGCGGTATCCTCGGCAAGCAGCGGCGCTGCTGCAAAAAGGGTGAAAGTGGCTCCGGAAAGCTTGAGCATGCTGGAAAGTTTCATGAGACGTATCCTTTCTGCGAATAAAGATGATGATCAGATAGTTGGGTCAGCAAATTATTGAAAGATAGATATAAGGAATTCACGCTCGCCAGCGGGCAAACAGGTACGACACGCCCATCGCGCCAAACCCGATAACCCAGACGCCGAAAGCGTGCGGCGGAGGCAGCATTCCGCCAGCATGAAGCACTGCCCAGATCGGAAATCCGGCGATCACGGCGAGGCAGCCGCCAGTAAATCCGATAAAGTTGTTCTCACGCTTGAACTCGTCGATTTGCCCGAAGCCGCGCAGCGGAAGAGCAATGAATCCGAGCACAAGCAGGGTCGAGATCACAATCGCAATAGTGGGGTTAAGCTTCAGCTTCTCCCACTCGCCCGAAAACAGGCTGCCATCCCCCTGATCGAACGCGCCGGTCAGGCCGCCGATGATGCCGCCGATCACGACGCTCACGCCAAGGAAGGCAATCTGGCGGCGCTGACGGCTGCGGGTGCGTGCTTCGCCGGGGCCAAGTGCGGATTTCTTACCCATGATCACAGGTGTTCTCCATCATCGAATATGTCCTCGATCCGCATGTCGAACAGACGCGCGATGCGGAAGGCGAGGGGGAGGGAGGGATCATGCTTGCCGGTCTCGATGGCATTGACCGCCTGACGTGACACGTCGAGCCGCCCGGCGAGCTCCGCCTGGCTCCAGTCGCGTTCGGCGCGCAGGACTTTGAGGCGGTTTTTCATGCAGGTTCACAACCCCAGCGCGTTGGTGATCTTGGCAAGGATAGTGCCCGCCGCAAAGCCCGAGGCACCGAGCATCATGAACACCAGCCACTGCTTGACGCACACGGTTTTTGTGAAGAATTCCATGGTATCGCTCCATCAGGTTAGCCTGACCTTATGTCAGGTATGCATGACTATATGTCGCGATTCGCTGACCATGTCAAGAGAACCTGACTTAAAGTCGCTTCAGGCTGACTTTTGGCAGGCACCGCACCCGCCAATCCCCGCTTGTGCTGCGTTGCGGCATTGACGCTTATCTGGCCTTCAGCCATGGCGAGCCGCCATGAGTGCTGCCCCATCCTTTACCCTCGCGCCGCGCGATCCGGCGCGTTCGTTTCAGGACATGATCCTGACGCTGCATGATTTCTGGGCGGCGCAGGGCTGCGTCATCCTGCAACCCTATGATATGCGGATGGGGGCGGGCACGTTCCACACCGCCACCACTTTGCGCGCGCTGGGGCCGGAGCCGTGGAATGCCGCCTTTGTGCAGCCGTGCCGCCGCCCGACCGACGGGCGTTATGGCGAAAACCCCAACCGGCTCCAGCACTATTACCAGTATCAGGTGATCCTGAAGCCGAGCCCGCCTGATATTCAGGAGCTTTACCTCCAGAGCCTTGCTGCAATCGGCATTGATCCGCTGGCGCACGACATCCGCTTTGTCGAGGATGACTGGGAATCGCCCACGCTCGGCGCATGGGGGCTGGGATGGGAAGTCTGGTGCGATGGGATGGAAGTCACCCAGTTCACCTATTTCCAGCAGATGGGCGGGTTTGATTGCAAGCCGGTTGCGGGCGAATTGACCTACGGGCTCGAAAGGCTCGCGATGTATATTCAGGGCGTAGACAACGTCTATGATCTCGCCTTCAATACCGCTGGGGTGTCTTACGGCGATGTGTTCCTGGAGAACGAGCGCCAGATGTCGAAGTGGAACTTCGAAGTCGCCGAGACCGACGCGTTGTTCGATCTCTTCGCCAAGGCCGAGGCGGAGTGCCGCAATGCCCTCGGTGCAGGCGTGCCCATCGCGGCTTACGAACAGGCGGTCGAGGCGAGCCATGTGTTCAACCTGTTGCAGGCGCGCGGCGTGATCTCGGTGCAGGAACGCGCCAGCTACATGGGCCGGGTCCGCGATCTGGCGCGGTCTTCGTGTGAGGCCTACGCGAAGAAAATGTCGCCCGAATGGGAAGCGAAATATCCGGGTTGGAGCCTCGTCTGATGGCAACGCTCCTAAGCCCGTTCGTGTCGAGCGTAGTCGAGACACTCCGCACCAGCCTCTCGACTTCGCTCGAGGCGAACGGAGGGTTGGTGTAATGGCTGACTTCCTGCTCGAACTGCGCTGCGAGGAAATCCCCGCCCGGATGCAACCGAAGGCCAAGGAGGATCTG
Organism: Erythrobacter sp.; assembly: GCA_046296075.1. Taxonomy (GTDB): domain Bacteria; phylum Pseudomonadota; class Alphaproteobacteria; order Sphingomonadales; family Sphingomonadaceae; genus Erythrobacter. The sequence continues at coordinate 39,706 of JBKBMC010000011.1, forward strand.
GCGCGGCTGTTTGCCGATGCAATGGCCAAGGCCGGCTTGCCGGTGGGAGAGATCGAAACCTTCGCCACGCCGCGCAGATTGGCGCTGATCGCCAAGGACCTGCCGCTTGCCACCGAGGCTGTGAGCGAGGAAACCAAGGGGCCAAAGGTCGGCGCACCGCCGCAGGCGCTTGAGGGCTTCCTCCGCAAGGTTGGCCTCACTGCGGAGCAAATGACCGAGCGTGACGGCGTGTATTTCGCTGTGGTCGAGAAGCCGGGGCGCGACACCGCAGCGGTGCTGGCTGAAACAATTCCGGCAATCATCCGCGCCTTTCCCTGGCCCAAATCGATGCGCTGGGGCGCAGCGTCGCTCAGCACGGAGTCCCTGCGCTGGGTGCGTCCGCTTTCGGAGATCATCGCCTTGCTGGACGACGCGGTGGTGCCTTGCGAGATTGATGGGATTGCCAGCGGGCGAACGACCATGGGGCACCGCTTCCATCATTCCGGCCCGGTCGATATCGCCAATGCCGGAGCCTATGTCGAAGCCCTGCGCGCGGCCCATGTGATCGTCCACTTCTCCGAACGCTGCAAACTGATCCGCGACGGCGCGGCCAAGGTCGCTGCCGAGGCGGGCCTGACACTGGTCGCTGACGAAGGGCTGGTGACCGAGAATGCCGGCCTCACCGAATGGCCGGTGCCGCTACTGGGCCGGTTTGACGAGGCGTTTCTTGATGTTCCGCCCGAGGTCATCCAGCTTACTGCACGGGTGAACCAGAAATATTTTGTGTGCCAGACGCCGGATGGCAGCCTTGCCAACGCCTTTGTCTGCACCGCTAATATCGACGCCGTCGATCCCGCAGTGGTGGTTGACGGCAACCGCAAGGTTCTGGCCGCAAGGCTCTCGGATGCAAGGTTTTTCTGGGAGCAGGACCAGAAGACTTCGCTTGAGGAACACGCGAAGAAGCTGGCGCGCATCACCTTCCACGAGAAGCTGGGCACGGTTGCCGACAAGGTCGAGCGGGTAGCGAAGCTGGCGCGGTGGTTGTGCGAGGAGGGGATTGTCAAACCCACCTCCGTTCGTGTCGAGCGTAGTCGAGACACTCAAGACGGCCTCTCGACTTCGCTCGAGGCGAACGGGGATCAGGTGAGCAAGCTCGCAGATATGGCCGAACAGGCCGCGCGGCTGTGCAAGGCCGATCTCGTCACCGAGATGGTTGGCGAGTTCCCCGAATTGCAGGGCCTGATGGGCGGATACTACGCCGCGAAGGAAGGTCTGCCGCAGGAGGTCGCAGAGGCAATCCGCGATCACTACAAGCCGGTCGGGCAGGGCGATGATGTGCCGACCGCGCCGGTGACGGTGGCGGTGTCGCTGGCAGATAAGTTGGATACGTTGTTTAGCTTCTTTGGCGTCGGGGAACTTCCGACCGGCTCCAAAGATCCGTTTGCACTCCGTCGCGCTGCCATCGCTGTCATTCGGCTTATTGAAGCGAACTCTGCTCGATGCCTAATCAGCGAAGTGGCGCGAGCATGGGGATCTGATGGGAAAACAGGCCCAGGTCTTCAAGTCGAAGACTTTTTGCATGATCGTCTTGGCGTGATGATGCGCGACAACAATGTCCGATATGACATTGTTCAGGCATCGACCAGTCTTGGCACGCGATTGGATGGCGATGTTTGGCGTGTTCGGCGTCGCGCTGAAGCGCTACAAGCCTTCGTCACCACCGAGGACGGCGCGAACCTCCTTGCGGGCTACAAGCGCGCGGCGAATATCCTCAAGAAAGAAGACTGGCGCGGGATCGAAGGCGAAATCTCACAGACCGGCGAGGAAGATCCGCTGGCGATGGTCGATGATCCCGATCTCGCTCCGGTGATCGCGGCCAAGATGGCCGAGCGCCACGCCGCGGAAAGCCACCTCTCCTACACGCCCGAACCGGCGGAAAAGGCACTGATCGACGCGCTCGATGCCGCCGCGCCCCGCGCGGCCGCAGCAGTGGAGGCCGAACAGTTCGCCGATGCGATGGCCGCGCTCGCTACCCTGCGCGCGCCGATTGATCGCTTCTTCGAAGACGTCATCGTCAACGCCGAGGAAGCGGAAAAGCGCAGCAGCCGCCTTGCACTGCTGGCGCGCTTCCGCGATGCCGTCCACCGCGTCGCCGATTTCAGCCGGATCGAGGGATGATCCTGTCCGCCGCTCCAACACTTTTGCGGGAACTGCCATGACATTGAAGACGGTCTATGTTTTCGGAGGTAACGCCGACCATTCCGATCCGCGCCAGAAGGACAAGACTGTGGCGGGCGGCAAGGGCGCAAACCTTGCGGAAATGGCCAGCATCGGATTGCCGGTGCCGCCGGGCTTCACCATCACGACCGAAGAGTGTGTCGCTTATCTGCAAGGTGGCGCGGATTTCTCCGATGATCTGCGCGCTGCGGTGGCCGCTGCGCTCACCCATGTCGAAGCCACGGTGGGCACGCGCTTCGGCGATGCCGCCGATCCGCTGCTCGTTTCGGTGCGATCAGGCGCGCGGGTCTCGATGCCGGGCATGA
>JBKBMC010000012.1:0-38779 GCA_046296075.1 Erythrobacter sp.
TCGGGGAAGCGTTCGTAGACGTGCTCCATGTCCACCGCGAAGGGCTTGGTGGGGGCGGTGTTGTTGTATTCGTAGAAGTCCTCGATCCCCTTGGCGAAGTCCGCGCGCATCGCCTCGGGCATGGAATCGCCCGCCGCCTCGACCAGATAGCGCCCGAACTCGGCAGGCGAGCAGGGATCATACTTGATCTCCCGGCCCAGCGCCTCTGACAGGCAGGCCGTCACCTGCTTGCCGACCAGCCGCTCCGGCCCGCCGATGTTCAGCCAGGCGCCTTCCATGTCGGGCCGCTCAAGGCTGGCGAGCATAAACCGTGCGACATCATCAAGGCTGATCCAGTTGGCCTGCAAATTGGGATTGTGCGGATAGACATAGCGCCCCTCCTTGACGATGAAGGGCCGCGCCCAATCGGTCAGCAGGTTGTCCATGAACAGCACGGATCCGAACACCGTCCCCGGCGCGCCCGAACGCCACAGCGCGTTGATGCCTGCGGTGTTGCCCGCATAGGTGAAGGGATCTCCCGGCTTGTCGGGAATCCAGCTTGAGGTGTTCCAGACGACGCGCTTGACGCCGAGGTGCGCTGCCACCTTGCCTACTTCGCCCACCAGATAGGCACGATCAGCGCGGGCTTGCAGCGGGTGGGTATAGAAGATGTAATCCGTGCCCTCCAGCGCAGCTTCGAAGGTCGAGGTATCATAAAGGTCCATCGGGCGGACTTCGACCTTCTCGACGCCTTCGATGGGCGCGCCTTCGAGCGCATCCGGCCGCCGCGAGATCGCCCGCACGTCATATCCTGCTGCCAATGCCTGCCGAACTTGCGCAAGGCCTTGCCTGCCGCTTGCGCCGATCACTGTGATAAGTGCCATGTGCCTCTCCTCCACTGGTTGTTGGCAGGAAACCTAGGGGAAGGGGGTGGGGTGCGCGCCGCTAACTTTTGATAGCACCAAAAGTGAGAGTTTCTGGCCGGGGCGCGCGCGGTGAGACTGGCGCTCATGAAAAACCGCTTCTGGCGCATCGAACGCCGCCCCCAAGGCACCGATTTTGCGAGCGCGCTGGCGCTCGCCGATGAGGCCGTGCCGGAGCCTGCCGAGGGGCAGATCGTGATCAGAAACGCGATGCTCTCGATGGATGCGGGCACGCGGATGTGGCTGACCGACCGGCAGGATGGCTACCAGCCGCCACTGGAAGTGGGAACGCCCATGATCGGACTCGTGATCGGCGAGGTGGTGCAATCGCGCAGCGCAGAGTTTCCGGAAGGCACGCTGGTGCGTGCTTTCGGACAATGGGGCGATTATTCGGTGGTGGATGCCGTGATGTCGGGGGCGGTTGCGCTTGACCCTTCAGTAGCGGACCGGCGCGCGTGGTTTGGCCCATTGGGCATGAACGGGTGGACTGCGCTGTGGGGGATCGAGCAGACTGGCGCGGCCAAGCCCGGCGAGCGCGTACTGGTGTCTGCCGCGGCAGGTGCGACCGGCATCCTCGCGGTACAGATCGCGCGGCTGCTCGGCTGCGAGGCATGGGGGATTGCGGGCGGCGCGGCGAAATGCGCTTATCTTACGGATACGCTCGGGATCGCCGGTGCGATTGACTACAAGGCGGGCGACGTGGGTGCGCAACTTGATCGGATAGGCGGCATCGATGTCTATTTCGACAATGTCGGCGGTGCCTTGCTCGATCACGTTCTTACCCGGATGAACCACTATGGCCGCATAGCCGTGTGCGGATTGCTTGCCGATTATGGCGGCGGCGGGCGCACCTCCCCCCGCGAATTCGATCAGGTGCTGATGCGGCGCCTCAGGATCGAAGGCTTCTTCTCGCCCGACTTCATGCACGAAGGCGCACGGCTCACCGAACGCCTCAGGGCATGGCACGAGGCGGGGGAACTGGTGATGCCCTATGATGTGACGCTGGGGCTGGAGAACACGCTGACCGCCTATGCCAAGCTGTTCATCGGCGGCAATATCGGCAAAGTGATTGTGGAGCTGGAACCATGACAGGAACCCTCGAAGATCGGGAAGCCATCCGTGATGTGCTCGCCGCCTATGCCCATGCGATTGATCGGCGGCGCTGGCAGATGATGGAGCACCTGTTCCACGATGATGCGCAGTTCCGGTTTGGCCTTGTGGCGGGCGACTGGCGCGGCTTCGTTGAGCAGGCGCGCGCGATCATCGACCCCTGCCTTGCGACCCAGCACCAGCTTGGCCAGACGATCTTCGGTTTCGAGAGCGCGAGCGTGTGCCACACCGAAACCTATATGACAGCGATGCACACCATCCCGCCCGGCTATCCGATGACAGCGGCCTTCCCCGACAAGGGGATGATCTATTCCGGCATCGTCGCGGGGCGCTATGTCGATCGTTTTGAAAAACGAGCGGGCGAATGGCGCATCGCCCAGCGCACGGGGCTTTACGACTGGCGCGAGTTCCGGGTGGTCGAAGGCGTCGACCTTTCCAACACGCCCGAAGGCGCGGCGGGATACCACGACGAACGCGATCCCTCGACAGCGGCGGTGAAGGCGTGGCTCGGCTAGGGCCGCCGAAAAGCGAACACCCCGCTCATGGTCGCCAGTTGCTCCGTGCCGCGCCAGATCGCACCTGACGAATAACCCATTCGCCCGCCCAGCCGATCGATCCGCACCCGCGCCTCCAGCCAGTCGCCCAACTTCGCGCCCGCGAGGTAGTTCACAGTCAACGTCACCGTCGAAGGGGCAAGGCGAGGGCGTTCGGCATCATAGATCGCATGGCTCAAAGCGACATCGGCGAAGGTCGAGATCACCCCGCCATGCGCCGCGTCCTGGTAATTGATGTGGTGCGGCATGACGAGCAGCCCCATCACCCGCACCCCATCCACCGCGCCACCGAGGTAGTAGGGACCGCCGTGATCAAGGAAACCGGGAGTGAATTCGGCCCGTTCAAACCCTGCGGGAATTGCCTTTTTGTCCATGCGCCCTAGCCTAGCGCCGCTGCGCCGAAGCGCCGCTATGAATTGTGCCAATGGCCCGGAAGGGCCGCCAAGCTAGGTTCCCGCGCCATGCAGAACGCCGCCATTCTCGCCGCCCAGTCCTTTTGCGATGTCGTGCGCGAACACGCACAGACGCAGGGCGACGTTGCCGCCTTCACCTATGGCGAGGAAATCATAACCTTTGCCGAACTTGACGCGGGCGCCAACCGCGTAGCCAACGCGCTTACCGCGCTCGGTATCAAGCCCGGGGACCGGGTCGCTTTTCTTGGCAAGAACCATCCACTGTATTTCGAAGCTCTTCTTGGCGCTGCCCGCATCGGCGCGGTGATGACGCCGGTCAACTGGCGCCTCGCGCCCCCGGAAGTCGCGTATATCCTCGGCAATTCCGAGGCGCGGGTGGTGTTGATCGGCGATGGCTTTGCGGGCGTGCTGCAAGCAGCGCGCGCCGAAGCGCCGCATGTCCAGCATATCATCGGGATCGATGCATCCGACTACTCAGGCACCGACTATCGCCATTGGCGCGATGGCTTTCCGGCGACCCCGCCCGCACACGAGATCAAGCCCGAAGATGACGCGCTCCAGCTTTACACATCCGGCACCACCGGCAAGCCGAAGGGCGCGGTGATGACCCATGGCTCGATCCTGTCGAGCCGCGATGCCTCGGGCCGCGAGGGCGAAATGAGAAAGTGGCAAGAGCCGATCCCCGGCGATGTCACGCTGCTTGCCATGCCGTGTTTCCACATTTCGGGCACCGGCACCGGCATCGGCACCATGGTTGCCGGCACCAATTCGATCGTCCTGCCCGAATATGATCCGACGCAGGCGCTCGATCTGATCGAGCGCTATCCCATTTCCAAGATCTTCCTGGTGCCGGCCGCAATCCAGATTCTGCTCAATCACCCGCGCGTGTCGACAGTCGATTTCAGCCGTCTCAAATACGTTACCTATGGCGCCTCGCCGATCCCGCTTGAACTGATGCGCGAGGCGATGCGGGTGATGGGCTGCGGCTTTGTCCAGATGTACGGGATGACGGAAACCAGCGGCACGATCGTCGCGCTCGATCCCGAAGATCACGTGCCCGAAGGCAGCCCCAAGATGCGCAGCGTCGGCAAGCCGTTGCCGGGGGTCGAGGTCAAGATCATCGACGAGGCGGGTAATCCCGTCCCCGCCGGCACAGTCGGGGAGATCGCAACACGATCATCCAAGAACATGCGCGGCTATTGGAACAACCCCGACGCCACCGCTTCGACCATTGATGCCGAAGGCTGGCTGCGCACCGGCGATGCCGGCTATTTCGACGAGGACGGCTACCTCTACATCCACGACCGGGTGAAGGACATGATCATCTCGGGCGGCGAGAATGTCTACCCGGCCGAAGTCGAGAACGCGCTCTATTCGCATCCCAGGGTCGCCGATGTCGCAGTAATCGGCGTTCCCGACCCCAAGTGGGGCGAGGCGGTGAAGGCCTGCGTGGTGGTGAAGAAGGGCGAGCAACTGACCGAGGCGGAACTCATCGCTCACGCGCGGCAGCATATCGCGGGCTACAAGTGCCCCAAATCGGTCGATTTCATTGACGCTCTGCCGCGCAATCCTTCAGGCAAGATCCTGCGCCGCGAATTGCGCGCGCCGTATTGGGCAGGCAAGGATCGGGCGGTCAACTGAGATGCTGCCCGTCCGGCAACTCGCCTACAAGGTCAATGATCTTGAGGCAGCAGCCGCAGCGCATCACCGACGGTACGGTTCGGGGCCGTTCTTTGTGCTGCGCCATGTCGCCCTGCAAAGCTCCCATCATCGTGGGGTAGAGCGCCCGTTCGATCACTCATCCGCCTATGGCCAATGGGGCGGCGTGATGATCGAACTGGTGGTGCAGCACAATCCAGAGGATAGCGCGCTCCACGATATGTTCCCTTATGGCTCAGGCGCCGAGGGCCTCCATCACGCCGCGCTGTTCGTGGAGGATCTGGAGGCCGCGATTGCCCACTTTGCCGCCGACGGTGCGCCGCTCGCACAGCTTTCGGTGACCACCACCGGCACCGCCTTCGCCTTTGTCGATACGCGCAAGTCCCTTGGCCATATGCTGGAATTGTATGAGCCTACCCCGCAGCTGACGGGGTTCTACGACTTCGTTGCCGATGCCGCCCAGGGTTGGGACAGGCGGGATTTGCTGCGGGATTTGGGCTAGCCCTCCGCCAACCCCGGCAAATCCACCAGCGCGGCGCGACATTCCGCATCGGCAAGTGCCGTGACAACCGAAAATGCGACAAAGTCCGCTTCGCCGAGATGCGCCACGATCGCAGCCGCTTCGGCATCGCTGATGGCAGTGTGCTCGAATGGCAGCCGCCGCGCATAGGCAAGGCACACGCGAGTGCCTGCATCAAGCGCGGTCTCGTCAATCGGCGACACCCGCATCCCGTGCACGCCAGCCACGGCCTGCCGGATTAGTGCGACCAGCGTCGGATCAAGCGCTGCTTCGCTGGCGGCGCGAAAAGCCGCATATTTCTCCGCCAGCGCCCCACTGGCGGCGGCGAGCGCGGCATTCACCGGCCCGCTCATTGCGCGACCTCAAGCACGGCGGGCGTCGGCAGGACTGTGCGGTCCATCACTTCGGGTTCGAGCCCCATGGTGATGAGCGCCTTGGCGAGCGCGAGGAACAGCGTGACGCCAAGGCCCAACTCCGCAATCTGCTCAGGCGACAGGTGCTGCTGCAAGGCAGCGCGGGCATCGCCGGTCAGTAATTCAGCATCATGGATCAGCGCGTCAGTGAATTTGAGCACCGCTTTCTCGGTGTCGGTGAGCCTGTCGGAAGTCTCGTACCCATCGGTGATGTCGTCCACGACTTCCTCGACGAGGCCCTGCCCCAGTGCCTTGTCGAAGCGGACATTGCGGCAAAAGCCGCATTCGGTGACGCGCGCGTTGCGCATCCGGGCAACTTCCTTGATGCGGGCAGCGAGCACGTCCGATCCCCAGAAGGCGCCATAAAGTTCGAAGAAGCGCGCGGCGATCTGCGGCTGGTGGGCAAGCACGCTGCCGAAATGGGCAGGCTCTCCGGGAAGCGCGGATGAGACGCGGGGGTTGGTGGACATGGTGTGCCTCTCCTTTGCGGCAGAGGATAACGCAGGGTGCCGCAGCCTCCCCCTCGCCATTTTCGCAGGGGCGCGGGGCCGCGGGTTGCTGGCACAATCGCGCCCGAGAGGAGAGCCCCCATGGCAGGCGAAGCACAGCGCGTGATCGAGGAATTCTGGCGGATTCAGGACGAGGGCGACTACACTAAACTCGCGCCGCTCTTTGCCGAGGATGCCCTGCTCGAAGACCCGATCTGGGGCCGCTATGAAGGGCGTTCGGCGATCCTTGGCTTCATGACCAAGATGGTCGAAGAAATGGGGGCGCGCAAAATCCGCTTCACGGTCGATGAAATCTGCGGCGATGATCACGCCGTGTGGGCGCGCTGGACGATGCATTCGCCCGAAGGATCACGCGGAGGCGTGGGCATCTACAAGGTCGCGAACGGCCAACTCACCTATTACCGCGACTATATGGACCCGGCCGACTGACTAGGCCGCCCCTTCCTTCCCCCTTCCCCGTGGGGAAGGGTCGGGGATGGGGGTTCGGCATCCGCGGGCGTCGCACACCCACCCCCAGCCCCTCCCTCAAGGGAGGGGAGCAAGGGTTCACATCACCCGGTAATCCGGGTGACCGCTTTCGCGCAGATCGAGCATCGGCAGCGGGAACTGCGGGTTGGGGCTTTCATCGGGCTGATCGGGCATCGGGATGGTCCAGTCCATCACATAGCGGCGGCTGGCAATGCGCCACTCCCCGTCGCGCTTCTCGTAGGTGTCGAGATAGCGCCCGCCATACATATTGCCGCGATAGGGCTGGTCATCGGGCTCGCGCCTCAGGCCCACCGCGATGCCATAACATTCGCCTTCCGCCGTGGTCGCCGAGGTGAGTTTGATCGAGAGCGGAGCGAGCAGGTGCCAGCGCCGCCCGGTATAGCGTTCGACCTCCATCACAACCGGCACGAATTCCGCCGCCGTGCCCTTGAAGAACCCGTAATCGACCGCCGCATCGGGCCAATAGCACCCGGCCTGCCCGTCATCATCCAGCCAGTCCAAGGTGCGCGAATAGCGCGCGATCAGTTCCTGGATCGCCTGCTTGTCGAGCAGTTCCTGAAGCGCTGCCTCGATATTCATGCGCGCCCGCTCCACCATGCGGCGATATCGAGCGGGAAGCGCTCCTGCGCCATCTTCATCGCCTCGCTCGCATCAGCGGGCAGCGCCGGATCGGCCGTATGCGGCAGCCCCCCGCCTGCGCCCTCGACCGGATCGATGTATTCCAGCTTGATCCCCGCCAGCACGTCGGCAAAATCATGCCCTTCGTGGTGATCGGACATCTGGTGGTGATAGAAGGCCCATTTGTCCTTGAAGCTGAGCAGGCAGTAGTAGCTGAGCGGCTCTTGCCCCTTCCAGTATTCGTAGCGGATCACGCCCTCTTCCGTGCCGAAGGTGTGGTGGACCATGTCACGCATGATCGCCTCCCACTTTTCCTCCTTGCCGGGCTTAATCTGGATATGGGCGAGCAACGTGGCCATGGGCGTCCCTTTCGTTCAGGCAGGGGTGAGGTTGAGCATCAGGCGATAGATGCCGAGCATGATGCCGCCCTGATGGCGGAAATCATTGCCCGGCGCGTAGGCGAGGTCGGCAAAGGCATCGGCAAGGCGATCCCATGCGATCATCTGTTCGAGCCGGGAAATGTTCGAGCCGGGGCAGGAACGCTGCCCCTGACTGAAAGCGAGATGACGCGTGGCCGCCTTCCGATCGAGTTTCAGTTCAAGCGGATCTTCGAATTCGTCGCCGTCGATATTCGCCGCCGCCCACCTGAGGTGGAGCATCGAACCGGCCGGAACTTCGACACCCTGAAACACCTCGTCATGCTTGCAGATCCGCGTCGAGAGTCCTTGTGTGGGCGAGCGCAGCCGCATCCCTTCCTCGATAAATGTGCGGATCGCGCTGCGATCACCGCGAAGCTGTGCGAACATGCCGGGCCGCTCGCACAGCAATTGGGCCTGTTCGGCCAGCGCATATTGCGTCGTCTCCAGCCCACCGATCACCATCGCATAGACAACGCCGTTGATCTCGTCGTCGGTGAGCTTGCGGCCGAGCGGTTCATAGACCACCTGCGTCAGGAAGCTGATCATGTCGTCCTGCGGAGCGGCGCGTTTCTCGCGCGTTTTCTCCGCCACATATTCCTTCATCCCCGCCAGCAGCCGGAACTTCTCGGCAGATTGTTCGGGGGTGAGGATGTTCTTGTGGGTCGTCCCGATCACATAGGACATGACCTGCGCATTGCCCCATTGTTCGAGCCGCGGGATATCCTCCAACGGAAAGCCGAGCACAGCGGCCATCACCCGCTGCGGCAGGGGCCGGGCGAAATCGGCCACAAAGTCCACCGGCTCTCCGGCTCGCGCCTTTTCGAGCATCCCTGCGGTCAGATCATCGACGTGGGCCGTGATCATCGCGGCGTGCCGCGTGCAGCCGGGGCCGACCCAGGGATCGGTCAATTCCTTCCGGTGCGCGCGCCACATCTCCGGATTGGGCCTGAGAGACACGATCGAGGCCACCATCGCATCAATATCGGGAATGTGCGCGGGCATCTCGCCCGAGGCCTGAATTTGCGCCACCAGCAGCGACAGCGTCGGCGGGAAGCGCTCCCAATCCTTCACCACGCGCGCGATGTCTTCATATTTGGTGAGGACAAAGGCATCGCTTCCGGGCGTCAGTCCCTCGCCTGCCAGCCGCTGCACCGGGCTTTCGGCATGGAGGATCGCGTAAGCATCATACCAATGCTCCTGCGCGCCCGGCGCGAACAGGTCGACATCCGACAATGAACGCGGTGCGCTGTCCAAAACCGCCCTCTCCCCGATAAGCTTAGCCAATTCGCTAATTGTTTATGCCCCCCTTGTCCCGCAGCCTTGACGCTGCGGAAACCGGCTATTTTGCCAGTTCCGGCTCGTATGGGAGAGAGCTGTGAGCCGTATCGCCAAGCTGGCACCGGAGGAGTGGGACGCGCGTCTTCAACAGGCGATCCACCCGGAAAATCTGACCGATCTCGAACAGGGTCTGACCCGCTATTTCGCCCATTGCCCGGAACAAGCATTGGGCTTGATGGGCTTTGGCGCGGCGCTCAAACTCAACCGCTCGCTGCCCGAACGGCTGGTGGAGCTGGTGCGGCTGAGGGTCGCGTTCTTCAACCAGTGCCGTTCCTGCATGGCGATCCGCTATTCAGATGCGGTGGCTGACGGCGTGACCGAAGGGCTGGTGTGCTCGCTCGAACGCCCGCAGGAGGCCGAGAACCTGACGCCTGCCGAAAAGGCCGCGATCCGTTACGGCGAGCTGATGGCAACCGATCATCTGGCGATCGACGATGCCATGTATGACGAACTCCGGCGGCATTTCACCGAGGCGCAGATCGTCGAACTCGGCATGACTGTCGCCTTCTTCGTCGGCTTCGGACGGCTGGCTGCGACATGGCACATGGTCGAGGAATTGCCACAAGCCTTTCAGACCGCCGAAAAAATCGCGCCTTGGGGCGCCGACAAGATTCAGGTGCGCTGATGAACACACCCGTCATCAACCTCTTCGATCCCGCACTCCAGCAATGCCCCTATGAGGCCTACAAGACGCTGCGCGACGAGGCGCCGGTCTACAACATTCCCGGCACGCCGATCTGGGTGATCAGCCGCTATGATCATGTGCGCGAAGTGCTGCTTGATCCCCAGCGCTTCCCCTCCACCGCCAAGAACGAATTGATGCGGGTCACCCCCACCGATCTCGAACGCGGGCGAAAGGTCGCGGAACGCTTCAAGGAGAAAGGCTGGCTGCCCGCCGCCACGCTGGCAGGGCGCGATGATCCGGGTCACAAACAGATGCGCGCGATGTTCAACGAGGCGTTCAAGCCCTCGCGCATCAAGGACATCGATCCGCTGGTCGAACGGCTTGCCTATGATCTGATCGACGATTTTATCGACAAGGGCGAATGCGAATGGGTGCGCCAGTTCTGCGTGCCGCTGCCGCTGTTCATCATTGGCGAACAGATGGGCGCGGCCCGCGCGGACATGTGGAAAATCAAAGGCTGGACCGATGCGTTCTTCCACCGCATTTCGATGATGCTGCCCGAGGACAAGCACCTCGAAATGGTCGACCGGGAGATTGAGGCCCAGCACTATTTCCAGCCCTTGTTCGAGCGCCTGCGCGAACATCCCGATGGCAGCCTTTTGAGCGTGCTGGTCAACACTGTGATCGAGGGTTGGGGCCGCCCGCTCAATGACAACGAACTCCACGCCGAGATGATGGCCGACACCTTCGTCGGTGGATCGGAGACCACCACCAACGCGCTCGCGGCAGGGATGAAGCTGCTGATCGAAAACAAGGATGTGTGGCACAGGCTCAAATCCGATCCCGACAAATATATGCGCACTTTCGTCGAAGAAGTGGTGCGGCTGGAAAGCCCGGTGCAATCGCTGATGCGCTTCACCCATGAGGATGTGGAGCTTGACGGCGTGACCATCCCGGCGGGCGCGGTGATCAACGTGCGCTATGCTGCGGCCAACCGCGATGAACGCTTTTTTGAATGCCCCGAAAAGCTCGATCTCGATCGACCCAAGGCGGGCGCGCATATGGGCTTTGGCTCAGGCGTGCACCACTGTCTTGGCGCGCCGCTGGCCCGACGCGAGCTGATCTGGGGCTTCACTGCTGTCGTCGACCGCTTTGACGACATGCATTTTGCCGATGGCCGGAACGACTTTTCCTACCACCCCCATTTCCTGCTGCGGTCCCTGAGGGAACTGCACATCACCTTTGAACCGAGAAAGCGCTGATCATGGCCACCCTGCTCAAACCCGCAGTCCAGCGGATCGACATGACCCCGCAGCCCGATCCGCAGCTGTCAAGCAAGCCGATCGATGGCAGCCGTTACTGGAGCCATGACTTCATGGCTAAGGAGTGGGACGGCATCTGGACCAAGGCATGGTTGATCGGCGGGCTGGCAGCCCAAGTCGCCAAGCCGGGCGATTTCTTCACCTATGAAATCGGGCGCGAGAGCATTCTTGTCACCCACGGCGAGGATGGCCGCATCCGTGCCTTCTACAATGTCTGCCCGCACCGCGGGAAACGGCTGGTGATGGAAGAACAGGGCCATTCCAAGCGGCTTTCGTGCTCCTATCACGGCTGGCGTTTCACATCGGAAGGCGAACTCAATTTCGTGCCCTGCCCCGAAGATTTTTCGGGCGGCAGCCCGTGCGGCAAGGTGCGGCTGGAAGAAGTGAAGTGCGAAGTCTTCGCCAGCTTTGTGTGGGTCAATCTTGATCCCAACGCGACACCGCTGGCCGACCACCTCGGCCCCGTCGCTCCGCAGATTGATCTCTATAAAATGGAACAGATGCACCGCACGCACTGGGTGACGCTGGAAGGCGACTGGAACTGGAAATGCGTGCAGGACAATTTCAACGAGTCCTATCATCTGCCCTTCGTCCACCCGCAGACCCGCTTTGTGATGGAGCAGAGCTACAAGGAGTGTCAGTTTGATCTCTATGCGCCGCACGGCCATGCGCGCATGTTCATGCCGGGATCACGCCCGACGCGCAGCTTACGGGGGCATACCGACACAGTGCTCGACATGATGCGCACCGAACTCACCTATTGGGGCCTTGATCCCGAAGATTTCCGCGATGATCCCTGGGCCACGCGCGCCGCGATCCAGCAGGCCAAGCGCGCGCATGGCGCCGCCAAAGGCTATGATTTCGATCACTTCCACGATGCGCAATTGACCGATCATTTCCACTACACGATCTTTCCCAACATCAGCTTCAGCCTCAAGCCCGATGGCTGCATCTGGCTGCGCGCCGATCCGCACCCGACCGATCCCGAGCGGTGCTATTTCGACATGTGGTACTTCACCTGGTTCCCCGACGGCGCCGACCGGTACTATTCCTATTCGATGGGCGAGGAAGTGGATCGCACGATCCCCGTCCCACACAAGCGCGGCGTGGTGGGCGAACTCAGCTGCGGACCGGGCATCGATCAGGATGTCAGCATCTGGAGCGAGCAGCAAAAGGGCCTGCGCTCAAGGGGCTACAAGGGCGGGCATCTCGCCGGGCAAGAGGCGCGGGTGCGCTTCTTCCACGATACGATCGATCGCTGGCTGGGGGATTAGGCGTTCGCCGAAGCCGCAGCCCGCCCGGCGATATAACCGAATGTCAGCGCCGGGCCGAGCGTCCCGCCCGCCCCTGCGTAGATCCCTCCGGTAGGGCAGGCAATCGCATTGCCTGCGCCAAACAGGCCGGAGATCGGCGCGCCATCGTGGCCGAGAATGCGGCCCTGCCCATCGGTGCGCGGCCCGCCATTGGTGCCGAGCAGGCCCGAGGCAATCTCCACCGCATAGAACGGCGCTTCGCGGATCGCGCCGAGTGTAACGGCGGCGCCTTCCCGCGAGCGGTCGCCATAGAAGTGATCATAGGCCGAAGTCCCCCGCCCGAAATCGGGATCATGGCCTGCGTCGGCATGGGCATTGAAGCGCGCGACGGTTTCCTCAAGCCTCGCCGCATCGAGGCCGATCTGCCCGGCCAGCCCTGCGAGGCTATCAGAACGCATCACCCAATCGGGCATCGCTTGCCCCGGCTGGCGGGTACCGAGCGGATAGCGCGCGGCATATTGCGCATCGAAGATCAGCCAGGCGGGCAGATTGCGGTAATCGTAATTCGCCGGATCGAACTGGTGGAACACGCCGCCCAGCGCAGAATAATTCGCCGCCTCGTTGCAGAACCGCTTGGCTGAACTGTTGACCATGATCCCATGCGGCACGGTGCGCTCGATCAGGATGATCTGTGCGCGCTGCTCGCCGCTTGCCCAGGGCGCGTCGGGCGTCACCAGTGTCGGAGCCCACCATGCGCTCGTCATGTTCCCGAGCTTTGCGCCCGCCTGCATGGCGAGAGCCAAGCCCTCGCCCTTGCCCGTCGGCGGACTGGCTGGCGCCGTAACAGGCCCGCGCAGGAAGGTCTGGCGCAAGTCCTTATCCCATTCGAAGCCGCCGGTGCTGATGATGACCCCTCGCCGGGCCGAAAGCGCATAGGGCGTGCCATCCCGCAGGCCTTCGATACCCGTGATCCGCGCGCCATCTTTGACCAGCCGCTTTGTCTCCACACCGAGGATCGGTTCGATCCCGCGCGTGAGGCACGCCTTGAGCAAGCGCGCCACCATCGCCTGACCGAAGCCGCATTGCCGCGCGGTCAGGCGCTCGCCCAGCACTGCCATCGGCGGCATCGCGGTCGCCCCGCCCAAGGGCGTCTCGCGCAGCATCAGCGGCTTGGGCTCCTCGATGGCGTAGATCCGCGCCGCCCATTCGCCCAACTCGTCAAGCGCAAACAGATCATGATCGAGCGCGCGGCTGCCTTCGGGCTTGGCGCCGGGACGATCGAGGTAGTAATCGGGATAGCCCGGCAGCACCGCCACTTTCAGCGCATCGATGCCTTCCAGAAACGCGAGCGCTTCAGGCCCGCGATCAACAAACGCCTCCAGCGTCTCGTCCACCAGATCGCCGTGATCAAGGCTGCGGAAATAGGCCAGCGCATCATCGCGGCTGTCAGCCATGCCGGCGGCGCGCATCCGGGGGTTGTCCGCCACCCAGATCACCCCGCCCGAAATGGCCGAGGTCCCGCCGATACGGTCCCAGCGTTCTATCAGCGCCACGCTGGCCCCGCTCTCATGGGCCGCGAGTGCCGCTGCCATGCCAGCCGCCCCGGTGCCGAGCACAATCACATCAACTTCATCCATGCTCGCCATAGACGCCCGGCGACGCCGCGCCTGCAACCCGTCATTTTGGCAAGGTGCGTTCCGGCTTCTCCCCCGCTACTCAATCCCGAAGAGGAGAGACGGCATGAAACTGGCAGGCAAGATCGCAGCAATTACCGGTGGCACCGCGGGCATGGGACGCGGGATCGCCGAGGCGTTTCTGGCCGAAGGCGGCAAGGTCGCACTCTTCGCTCGCAATGCGGAAAAGGGCGCGAAAGTGCTCGAAGAGTTGGCAGCAGGAGACAACGCGATCTTCATTGCAGGCGATGTCATGAGCCAGAGCGATATCGAAGGCTTCATCGATGCCACTATCGCCCATTTCGGCACGCTCGACATTCTGGTGAACAATGCAGGCGGTGCAGGCGACTTGCAGCCTTTGGTGAATCTTTCTGATCACGCCTTTGACGAGGCGATGAAGTGGAATGTCTATTCCACCTTCTGGGCCTGCCGCCGCGCGCTGCCCACCATGCTGGAAAAGGGCGACGGTCGGATCATCAACATATCGTCAATGGAGGGCAAGCACGGCAAGCCGGTGCTGACCGCCTATTCCGCCGCCAAGCACGCAGTGAACGGCTTGACCAAGAGCCTCGCCCGCGAAGTCGGCGCACAAGGGGTAACGGTCAATGCGATCTGCCCCGGCCTTGTCATCACCGATATCATCAAGAACAACGGCCCGGCGACCGCCAAGGCGATGGGCATGGAGTTCGAGGAGATGGTAACAATGTTCGCGCAGGAAGCTGCGATCAAGCGTCCCAATACGGTGGAAGAGATCGCCGCCGTAGCCGTGCTGCTTGCCAGCAAGGCGGGTGCCGGTATCACCGGCGCTCAAATCAGCGTCGACGGCGGCACCGCGCAGTATTGATGAGGTTGCAGACCGCGCGTGAGCGCGGCAGAAATCTACCCCTGCAATTTCGCCATCGCGGCGCCCACCGCGGCCTCGATGTCGCGCGCTTGCGGATTACCCCGTAGCGTCAGGCCGCCGTTGGGCTGGATATTCTGACCCGTGATAAACGCTGTATCGGTGCACAACCACAGGCAGGCATAGGCCACATCCTCCACCGTGTTCAGCCGGGCCAGCGGATAGCGCGGCAGAAACGCGTCGACGAGGCCGGGCACCTGAAAGCTTTCATGCGTCATCGGGCTATCGGTAAAAGCGGGCGAGACCGTGTTGGCCTTTATCCCGAGATGCCCGAAATCATTGGCAACGCATTCGATCAGCGCCTCGGAACCGCGCTTGGTGCCGATATAGGCCGCGTGGTTCGGAATGATCGCTTTGGTCGTTGCCGACGACAGCGAGATCAACGAACCGCCCGTCGGTTGCTGCTCGGACATGATGCGCACAAAGGCTTGCAGGAAGTAATGCACGCCCTTGAACTGGAGCGCGGTAATCTGATCCAGCTGCTCGTCGGTGATCTCAAGCAAGCTCGCCAGCAGGCCCCAGCCGGTGGTGTTGATCGCGATGTCGACCCGGGCGAAGGTGGATTTCGCCTTGTCTGCCAGGGCGTTGACCTGCGCCTTGTCGGTAATGTCGCACAGCGCGTATTCCCCCCCGATTTCCTTGGCGAGATCGGCCAGCGGGCCTTCCTTGCGCCCCGCTACCATCACCTTCGCGCCTTCGGCCGCGAACAGGCGGGCAATCGTCTGGCCCATGTTGCCGGGCGATGCTGCGCCGAGAATGACCGCGCTCTTGCCTTGAAGTTGTCCCATATGTCTCTCTCCCTCGTTTGCTTGCTGCCTACCACGCCAGCGCGCCCCCCCGCCCTTCCCAAAAGTGTCCATTGTCGCCCGCGCCTGCGCACCGGATAGATCGCCGGAACCGGACAGGGAGAGCTACGATGTTTTCAGGGCCTATCGAGGATCGCCTTGCGATCCGTGAATTGAACGGCATCTATGCCGACGGGGTGGTGCGGATTGACCCGGAGACCTGGGCCAGCGTGTGGGCCGATGATGCGCATTGGAACCTGATGGGCCACGAAGTGAACGGCAAGGATGCCATCGTCGCCATGTGGAACGGCGCAATGAGCGGGCTTGAGGCAGTCAGCTTCCAGTGCATCCCCTGCATGATCGAAGTCACCGGCAACACCGCCCGTGCACGGGTACAGACGCAGGAAATCCTCAAGCCCAAGGATGCCAAGGCACGCCATGTCGGCGGGCTTTATGAGGACGAACTGGCAAAGATCGATGGCGAGTGGCGCTTCACATCGCGCAAGTTCCGGATCGTCGCCGAATTTGGTGTGGAGGGCTGATCGCCATGGCCAAGATTGTTATCTCCGCGCAGATCGATGTTGATCCTGCCCGCCGTGCCGAAGCGCTTGAAACCGCGCGCCCGCATATCGCCGCCGCGCTCGCCGAAGAAGGCTGCATCCATTACGACTGGAGCGCCTGTTCCATGAGCGAGACGCGCATCAACGTGTTCGAGGAATGGGAAAGCGAAGCGCATCTTGCCGCTCATTTCCAGCACATCGCCTATACCGGAATGCGCGATCACATCGGCCAGTTCGGGATCACGGCAGCAGTCAGCAAGAAATACCGCGTCGATGCCGAAGGCCCGGTGTACAATGCTGAAGGTGTTGCCACCGAAGCGTTTGATTAAGGGCTGACGGGGCGGGCTGGCCCGCCCTCGCCGGCGTTACAATTTCAGCATCTGTTTCCCGCGGTTCTGGCCGCTGAACAGGCGCTGCAAGGTTGCAGGCGCGTTTTCGAAACCGTGCTGGATGTCTTCCTGATACTTCAGGCTGCCATCCTTGACGAAGCCCTCCAGCCGCTTGCGGATGGCGGGAAACTCGCTGGCCCAGTCGAGCACGATGAAGCCCGCCATCGTGCCGCGCCGGAATACGAGATTGAAGTAGTTTTCCGGCCCGGCAGGAAGTGACCCCGTTTCGTAACGGCTGATCCCGCCGCAGATCACCACCCGCGCACCGGTCGCAATACAGGCAAGCATGTCATTGAGGATGCTGCCGCCCACATTATCATAGATCACATCCACGCCGCGCGGGCAGTGCTGGCGGATCTGCTCTTTCACCCCGCCAGCCTTGTAATCGATAGCGGCGTCATAGCCCGCTTCGCGCACCAGCCAGTCGCACTTGTCCTTGCCGCCTGCAATGCCGACCACGCGGCACCCCGCGATCCGGGCAAGCTGGCCGACTATGCTTCCGGTCGCGCCTGCCGCGCCGCTGACGAGCACGGTATCGCCCGCGACGGGCTTGCCCACCTTGAACAGCCCGCAATAGGCGGTAAGACCTGTCGTCCCGAGCACGGACAGAACAGCGGTGGGCGACAGATCAGTATCGACCCGCGTCAATTCCTTGCCGTCAGTGACGAGATATTCAGTCCAGCCGGTAGTGCCGAACACCAGATCGCCAACTGCGAAGCGCCCGCCGTTTGATGCCACCACCTCGGCGATCCCGCTGCCGCGCATCACATCACCGATCGCCATCGGCGCAACGTAATCGGCGATGTTCTCCATCCAGCCTTTCTGCGCTGGATCAAATCCGAGGTAATGCGTCTTCAGGAGCATCTCGCCCGGCGCCGGATCGGCCAGCTCGCTCGTCACCAGCCGGAAATCATTCTCCAGCTCGATCCCGCGCCCGCGCGGGTGTCCGTTCAAGAGCCATTGGCGAGTGGTTGTAGGCATGATGCAGGGTCTCCTTGTCAGGTCTTGCCCTATTGCGGCGGGCAAGGTGTCCACTGCCACGCGCAAAAGTGTCAGTCGATGGCGCCGCCCCCTGTGTTAGTCTGTGATATCCGGGGAGAAGACTGATGGGAATTCAGACGCACAAGACGTTCTGCCGTTTCTGCCACGCCAATTGCGCGATGGAAGTGGATGTCGAGGATGGTAAGGTTCTGGAAGTGCGCGGCGATCCGGATGATCCGGCCTTCGGCGGTTATACCTGTGTCAAGGGCCGTGAACTGCCGGACTCGCACAATGCCGAGCATCGCCTGAAACATTCGCTGGTCAGAAATGAAGCGGGCGAATTCGTCGAAACTCCGATGGACGAGGCGCTCGCCCATGTCGCGCGCGAACTGCGGCGCATTATTGATCAGTACGGCCCCAATTCAGTTGCGGTGTTCATGGGCTCGGGCGGCTTCCAGAACAGCGCCGCCATGGCCGCCTCGCTCTCTTTCGCGCAGGCGGTTGGCAGCCGCAATTTCTACACCTCGGTCACGCTTGATCAGCCCGCCAAGGTCTTCACCACCGCCCGCTATGGCAAGTGGATGGGCGGGACCAATACCTTCTCCGAAGCCGACGTGGCGCTGTTCATCGGCAATAATCCGATTGTCTCGCACTATTCGCCCCCAGGAGGCGTGCCGCCGTTCAGCCCGTCGCGCCGCATCCGCGATCAGCAGGCCAAGGGCTTGAAGCTGATCGTAGCCGATCCGCGAGAAAGCGATGTGGCGCGGCTCGCCGACATCCACCTGCCTGTGAAGCCCGGCGAAGACCCGGCGATGCTGGCGGGTATGCTGAATGTGATCATTTCCGAAGAGCTCTATGATCGCAATTTTGTCGCCGCGCATGTCGATGGCTTCGAGGAACTGGCCGAGGCGGTAAAAGCCTTCCCCCCTGCCGTGGCGGCGGAGCGCGCCGGGCTCGATCCCGAACAGCTGATTGCAGCAGCCCGCATGTTTGCTGGCGGCTCGAAAGGCTGCGCGGTCACCGGCACCGGCCCCGAAATGGCAGGCAACGGCACGCTCACCGAATATCTTGTCACCTGCCTCAACACGATCTGTGCACGCTTCAAGCAGGAAGGCGAAAAAGCCGCGATCCCCGGTGTATTCAGTCCCTATCAGAACCCGCGCCGCGCGCAGGTTGGCCCGCCCGTGCCGATGTTCGGCGCCGAGGGCATGCCCCAATCGCGTTTCCGCGGCCTCGGTCATCTCGGCTGGGAAATGCCCTGCAACGTACTGGCGGATGAGATCCTCACCCCCGGCGAAGGGCAGGTGCGGGCGCTGATCTCGGTCGGAGGCAATCCGGTGGTGGGCTTCCCCGATCAGGCAAAGATGGTCCGCGCGCTCGATGATCTTGAAATCTTCGTGCAGATCGACCCCTGGATGAGCGCCAGTGCGAAACGCGCCGACGTGGTGCTTGCGCCGTCGCAATGTCTCGAGCGCGAAGACATCACCAGCCTTTCGGAATGGTGGCACGAGGTGCCCTATGCCCGCTACACCGAAGCTGTCGCCACCCCGCCCGGAGACGTGATCGACGAATACGAGATGTTCTGGACACTTGCCCATCATCTCGGGATAACCATGAACCTCAATGGCGGCCCGCTGCCTATGGACAGGAAGCCGACCAAGCAGGAATTCCTTGATCTGGCCGTTGCAGGCTGTCTGGTGAAGCCTTCCGAAGTGCGCCGCGATTGCGAAGCCAATGGCGGGGCGGCAGTGATATATGAGGACAAGCACCCTGTCGTCGGCCCGCTTGAGGAAAGCGAATTCCACCGCTTCAATCTGGCAGCGGGCGCCATGCCTTCAGAGCTCCTGAGGTATGCCGACAACCGCGCCGCGCGCGAGGGCTATGATTTCCGCCTGATCTCGCGGCGCTCCAAGACGCGGTTCAACTCCATCGGCCATCCTCTGGCGAAACTCCGCGCCAAGACGACGACCAATCCCGCCTATATCCACCCCGATGACATCGCGGCGCTCGGGCTGGAAGAAGGCGGTATCGTGGCCATCACCAGTTCTCATGCGACGATCCACGGCGTGGTGAAGGCCAGCGACAAGGTGCGGCGCGGGCTGATTTCGATGGCCCATGCTTACGGCGATGCCGATGCGGGCAAGGATGATGTGCGCGAGAAAGGCTCGTCAACCAACCGACTCGTCAGCGAAGTGGTCGATTACGATCCGATCACCGGGCAATCGCTGCAAAGCGCCATTCCGGTAAAGCTCGAACCGGCCTGACCCTCTCGATCAAAGGAATATCATGCCCACCAATCGCCGCTTCCTGCTTCAGCGCCGCCCCGATGGCACGCCGGTTCAGGACGACTTCGAACTTGTCAGTGAGCCTACCCCTGCGCTGGAGGACGGCCAGTTCCTGATCCGCAACCATTATGCCTCGCTTGATCCGGCGATGCGCGGCTGGATGGATGCGGAAGGCAATTACATGCCCCCGATCCCGCTAGGCGATCCGGTGCGCGCGAGCACCATCGGCGTGATCGAGGAAAGCCGCGCCGAAGGTTTCGCGCCCGGCCAGTGGGTGATGGGGCTGAACGCGCTGGAGGATTATTCGATCGGCGTCGCGGGCGGCTTTACCCAGCCGATCGATCCGTCGCTGGTGCCGAGCGTCACCAACTACCTTTCGATCTTCGGCGCGGTGGGGATGACGGCCTATTTCGGCTTCCTCGACGTTTGCGAGCCCAAGGCGGGCGAGACAGTTCTGGTGAGCGGCGCGGCCGGAGCAGTCGGTTCGCTGGTTGGCCAGCTGGCGAAGATCCACGGCTGCCGCGCGGTCGGCATCGCGGGCGGCCCGGCCAAATGCGCGCGCCTGACGGAGAAATACGGCTTTGATGCCGCCATCGACTATCGCGGCAAGGATGAAGCCGCGCTCACCGCCGCCATCGCGGAGGCCTGCCCTGACGGGGTCGATGTGATCTTCGAGAATGTCGGCGGGATCATCCTGGATGCGGGATTGATGAACCTCAATCTCTACGCCCGCGTCGGCCTGTGCGGCCTCATCAGCGAATACAACACCGCGCCGCGCGGCATTCGCAACCTGTGGCAGTTGATCGTCAAGCGCGCGCAGATCAGAGGGCTGCTGGTGGCTGATTACGTCCCACGCTTCGCCGAAGGTGCAGCGCAAATGGGCGTGTGGGCATCGCAAGGACAGCTCACCATAGATGAACATATCGACGAGGGTCTGGAGCACGCCTTTGACAGTTTCATGCGGCTGTTTGCGGGCACCAATGACGGCAAGATGATCCTCAAGATCGCCTGATGCCCCAAGCTGGCAGGAGCCTTCTGGTCTTGTCGGGCGGGCACCCCTACGAGGCCGAACCGTTCGCGCAAATGCTGGCAGCGCTGGGCGATTGGGAGATCACCCATCTCGTCCACCCTGAGGGCGGCGAGGCGGATGCGGCGGATGCCATTCTCGGGGCAGATGCGCTGCTGTTCTACGATATGGCGGGATACACCTTTGCCGATGGCACGGTAACAACGCGCGCGCCCTCGGCGGCTTTCCGCGATGTCATCACCGCGCGCTTTGCCAGCGGCAGGGGCGCAGTGGCGATGCACCATGCGCTCGCGGGATGGGCCGAGTGGCCGGATTGGCACGCATGGCTCGGCGGGCAGTTTCATTACCAACCCGGCGCGCGCCAAGGGAAATGGGGCCCGGACTCGGGCTATCGCCACGATGTTACATACGAAGCACGGGTGGTCGCCGATCATCCGGTGACACGCGGACTTCCGGCGAGCTTCCCCGTCACCGACGAACTTTACCTCTGCCCGATCGACGACACCGCCATCACGCCGCTCGCGCGCGCCGAGGGCTTTGCCTTCACGGAAAACAATTTCTACTCCGCCGCGCAGGCCGTGGCGGGCGCGATGTTCAGCCGCGAAGGCTGGGACCATCCGCCTGGTTCCAATTGCATCGCCTGGGAAAGCCGGACCTGTCCCGCGCCGCTCGTCTATCTGCAATGCGGCGATGGGCCTGCAACCTATGCCAATCCGCTTTTCCGGCAGATGCTCAGACAGGCGCTCGACTATACCTCAGAAGGAACCAACGCATGACTCCCCAGCAAACCGTCGAAGCCTTCATCGGCCACTGGAACGCCTGCGACATCGACGCGATGATGGCGCTGTGCGCGCAAGACATCGTCTATCACAACATCCCGATGGAGCCGATCCATGGCACCACCGCGATGCGCGCCATGGTCGAGGGATTTCTCGCCAATGTTGCCGCATGCGACTGGGTCACGCATGCCATCGCCGTCAACGGCAACACCGTGCTGACCGAGCGCACCGACGGCTTCACCTTCAGGGGCGGGCGCCGTGCCGCGATCCGCGTGATGGGCACTTTCATCCTCGATGAAGCCGGTCTTATCGCGCACTGGCGCGACTATTTCGACATGGCCGAGTTCCAGCGCGAGTTCGCTCCGCCCGCCTGATGGCCAATCCTAACACAAACGCGCATCGCGTCACTGCGGCGGAAATGGCTAGGCTCATTCCATAATCTCACGGGATCGGAGCCGCCCCTCATGAACAAGCCCGAAGGCAATGTCTTTGCACCAGAGACCCTGATCGATCCCTTCGATTACTACCGCGCGATCCATGATGCCGGGATTGCGGTGGAGCATCTCGAAGGGATGAACACCTATGTGGTCTATTCCTACGACCTGTGCAGCGAAGCGGCCGCCAACCCGGAAGTATTCTCCAACGACTTCACAGCCCTGATGGGGCGCGAGCAGGACGAGGAAATCCAGGCGATCCTGGCCGAAGGCTGGCCTGATCTTCCCACCCTGCTCACTGCCGATCATCCGGTCCACACGCGCAATCGCAAGCTGGTGAACCTCGCTTTCTCCGCCCCGCGCGTAAACGCAATCGAAGCCGACATGCGGCAGAAATCCATCGAGCTGATCGAGGCCTTTGCCGACAAGGGCGAATGCGAATTCGTCGAGGAATTCGCCGTCCCGCTGCCCGTCGCGATGATCGCCGGGCAGATCGGGCTGGATGATGATCCCAAACGGGTGAAGCGCTGGTCGGATGCTGCGGTTGATCGCTTCAGCCAGATGGTTGATCTTGAGCGCAAGAAGGAATGCGCGCGCAGCCTCGTCGAATTCCAGCACTACATGAAAGGGCTGATCGATGATCGCCGGGCCAACGGCGGCAATGATCTCCTCACCGATCTGGTCGAAGCCCGGGTCGAGGGGGAAACCCCGCTGTCAGACCCTGAAATCATGTCGCTGATGCAGCAGTTCATGGTCGCCGGAAACGAAACAACCACCTCGACGCTGGCGGGCGGATTGCTTCAACTGATCCGCAATCCCGATCAGATGGCGAAGGCCAAGGCGGCCGCCGGCGGGCGCGATCCCAAGGTAATCATGAACCTTGTCGAGGAAGCCCTGCGCTACGAAACGCCGACCGCAGGCATGTGGCGGATCGTCAAGCAGGATACCGCCCTTGGCGGGGTCAGCATTCCCGCCGGCAGTGTCGTGCAACTGCGCTATGCCGCCGCCAACCGGGATCCATCAAAGTTCCCCGATCCGGATCGTTTCGACATCGAACGCGCCAATGCGCGCACGCACCTGAGCTTTGGCAAGGGACCGCACATGTGCGTCGGCAACATGCTTTCCCGCAAGGAAATGCTGGTCGCCTTTGATGAACTGCTTGAAAGGCTGGATGATTTTGCTGTTGCCGACGAAAATGAAATTCGCATCCTGCCCAACATCCTGCTGCGCGGGGTGACCCACCTGCCGATTACCTTCACCCGGAAAGCCTGACGCTCATGAATTTCGACCTTTCCGAAGAACAGGAAATGTTCGTTGCCTCGGTCGAGCGGTTTGCCGCACCGATCGATGTCGAGGCGCGGCGTAGGCTGCGGCTATCGCAAACGGGATATGATCGCGCGCGTTGGCAGGAATTGGCCGAGATGGGCCTCATCGCGCTCGCGGCGGGCGAAAATGCGGGCGGCATGGGCGGCTCCGCTGTTGATCTTTCCGTCGTGGCAGAAGCTCTCGGCAAGGCCAATGCCCCTGATCCGCTGATCGAACTCGGCCTGCTGCCCGCGCTCCTGCTAGAACGCGGCAAGGCCCCTGCCGATCTGCTTGAAGGTGTGCTTTCGGGCGCCACCATCGCCACCTTTGCCTGGGCCGAACGCAGCCAGCGCTACAGCCTCGTCGCGAAGGGAATGAGAGCAGAAAGCGGCGTTGCAGGTGTCTCGCTCACCGGCGAGAAAACCTTCGTGATGGGCGCAGCCCTTGCCGATCTGCTGATCGTTACCGCCGATCTTGATGGCACAACGCAAGTCTTCGTGGTGCCGCGCGATGCCCCCGGTGTTGAAGTGCGCGCCTACCGCCTCACCGATGGCAGCATCGCGGGCGAGATCAAGCTGACCCGCGCGCTTGCAAGCCATCAACTCAAGGTCGATGGCGCCGCGCTGGAAGGGATTATCGCCGATATCCGGCTTTATGCGGCTGCCGAAATGGTCGGGCTGGGCCAGCGCTTGCTCGACGACACACTGTCCTATGTGAAAGAGCGCGAGCAGTTTGGCGTCGCCATTGGCAGCTTTCAGGCGCTCCAGCACCGGCTGGTCGATTGCTATGCGCGGATCGAGCAGTCGCGCTCGATGCTTTACCGCGCCGCCCTTTCCGACCGCGCTGACGCGGCGGGCTGGCAGCGCGTGGCCGCAGGCGCGAAGGCTTTTGTCAGCGATAATGCCGATGCCGTGGCGCGCGAAGCCGTGCAGATGCACGGTGGCATGGGGATCACCGATGAGCTTGCAATTGGTCATGCGATGAAGCGCGTCATGGTGCTCGCCCGCCTGTTTGGCGATGCCGATACGATGCTGGCGGAATATGCGCTTGCCGCCTGACGCAATCAGAGAGGGGAAATGATGGGCCAGAAGATTGATCCCGACCTGTGGAGCGACGGGCCCGAGCCGCATCTGATGGGCGGACGCTTGCCTTCAGGCGAGATCGTGTTCCCGATGCCGGTCGGCGACGCAGCCGAGGGTGTCGAGCCTTACAAGCTTTCACGCCGGGGCAAGCTGTGGTCATGGACCTCGCAAGGCTTTCTGCCCAAGGAGCCTTATGAAGGCCCGGGCTCTGGCCCCGGAGAAGGCCCGCCCGATTTCCGGCCCTTCCTGATCGGATATGTCGAATTGCCGGGCGAGGTAATCGTCGAAAGCCGCATCGTCGATGCCCGGCTGGAAGACCTCCATCTCGGCATGGATCTCGAATTCTGCATCGTGCCGTTCAACATGACGCACGACACCTTCGCCTTCCGTCCGGTCGCCGCAACAGAAAGCAAAGCCGCATGAGCGAGAATGTCTATATCATCGGCGCCGGGATCCACCCCTTCGGCCGCACAGACGGCCGATCAGGCCGCGAACAGGGCGTCTATGCCGTGCGCGAGGCACTAACAGATGCCGGGCTGGAATGGCCCGATATCGAGTGCGCCTATGGCGGCAGCGCGGCGGCGGGCAGTGCCGACATCATGGTCAACGAGCTGGGGCTGACCAGCCTGCCCTTCACCAATGTCGCCAATGGCTGCGCGACGGGCGGCAGCGCGCTCGCCGCCTCGCAACAGGCCATCGCGAGCGGCATGTATGATCTCGCTCTCGCGGTCGGCTTCGACAAGCATCCGCGCGGGGCTTTCAATGCCAAACCGTCGGATTACGGCCTGCCCGAATGGTACGGCCAGACCGGCATGATGCTGACGACGCAGTTCTTCGCGCTCAAGATCCAGCGATATATGCAATTGCATGGCATAACCCGCACCACGCTGGGCCGGGTCGCGGAAAAGGCATTTCGCAACGGCACACTGACGCCGCATGCATGGCGGCGCAGCCCGGTTGATCTCGAAACGATCATGAACGCGCCGATGATCAATGATCCGCTGACGAAATACATGTTCTGCTCGCCCGCCGAGGGCGCAGTGGCGCTGATCCTGGCGTCCGAGAAGAAGATGAAGGAACTCGGCGCAGACGGCGTGAAAATCCGCGCTGTCGCGGTGAAGACCCGCCCGCCCAACTCCTTCGAGGTATTTCAGGCTGGCATCAGCATCGAAGAGGGCGGCAAGCCCACCGTCCTCGCGTCGAAAGCCGCGTTCGAAAAGGCCGGGGTCGGGCCGGAAGACATCTCCGTCGCGCAGCTTCAGGATACCGAGAGCGGCGCGGAAATCATGCACATGGCTGAAAACGGCTTCTGCAAGGATGGCGAGCAGGAAGAATGGCTCGCCAATGGCTGGTCAGAGATCGGCGGGCGGCTGCCGGTGAACACTGATGGCGGCTGCCTTGCCTGCGGGGAGCCGATCGGCGCTTCGGGCCTGAGACAGGTCTATGAAAACGTGCAGCAGCTACGCCAGCGCGGTGGCGAGCGGCAGGTGCCAGGCAAGAACGGCAAAGGACCACGCTTTGGCTATTCCCATGTCTATGGCGCGCCGGGGCTGTCCGCCGTCGCCATTCTGGAGCGCACCTGACAATGCCTGCCACTGGGGGCCGGATGGAAGGCAAGGTCGCGCTGGTTTCGGGCGGTGCGGAAGGGATTGGCGCGGCCGTCGCCCGGCTGATTGTGGCCGAAGGCGGCAGAGTGATGCTCGGCGATGTGCAGACCGACAAGGCGGCCGATCTGGCTGCCGAGCTTGGCGAGAATGCCGCCTCGGTGGCGCTTGATGTGCGGGATCTGGCCCAGTGGGAAGCCGCCGTCACCGCGACATGGGCGCGCTTCGGCAAGCTGACAGTGCTGTGCAACATCGCGGGCATTTCCGAGCCCGGCACGGTGACAGATGGCGCGCTCGATGTGTGGGAGCGAACCATCGATATCAATCTCAACGGCCCGTTCTACGGCATGCGCGCAGCGATCCCCGCGATGGAGGCGAGCGGCGAGAAATGTGCCATCGTGAATATCGGCTCGATGATTGCGATGCGCCCGGCTGCATTTGTCGCCGCCTACAGCGCATCGAAGGCGGGGTTGCGCGGGTTAACGCAGAGCGTGGCGCTTGATCTGGCTGGCCGGGGCCTTCCGATCCGGGTCAATATGGTGCACCCCGGCGCGATCCGCACCCCGATGTACGAACGTTACAAGTATTCCGGGGCCGACACGCCCGAGAACATCGAAACCGGCTTTGCCGCCACGCACCCGATGAACCGCATCGGCGAGCCTGACGAAGTCGCCCGTGCGGTGGTGTTCCTCGCCAGCGACGAGGCAAGTTTTACCACGGGCTGCGATTTTACCGTTGATGGCGGCGGCAGCATCAGGAGCTAACATGAGCGAACAACCCGCCACCCGGATCGACGCCCATTTCATCGCCGCGGGCAAGTATCACGATATCGACTACCCCCGGCTCGAGATCCTCAAGCTGCTGGCTGAACACCCGCAGATCCGCACCACGGTCGCGTGCGATTATTCGGGGCTGGAGCGGCTTGATCAATGCCGCTTCCTTATCACCTACACGTGTGACCTGATGCCGACGCCCGAACAGGCCGCACAATTGAAGGCGTGGATGGAGAAAGGCGGCAAGTGGATGGCGCTCCACGGCACCAATTCAATCCTCGTCTTCACGGCTGATGGTCTGGTCGATGCGCCCGATGATCGTCCCGATGTCATGGAGATGCTTGGCACGCAGTTCGTCGCGCACCCGCCGATCGACAAATTCCCGGTCGAGGTGGTCGACCACACTCACGAACTGACCAAGGGGATCAAGGATTTCGAGGTGGTGGACGAGCTGTACCTGTCGAAGACCACCGCCCCGATCCACACCTTGATGCAAACGACCTTCGAAGGCGAAGCCACCGGCTTTACGCAGAGCCAATGGGACAAGACCACCGTACCTATCGTTTATACGAGGGATATTGGCGCAGGTCAGATCGTTTACAACGCGCTCGGTCATTGCCGCGGGCACTATGATCTGCCCGGCATGGTCGATTTCTACCCGCACAAGGAAATGTGCGCATGGAATTATGACGTGTATTATGATCTGCTGCGCCGCACGATAGGCTGGGCGATGCGGGCCTGACGCTGGCGACACATGGGATTGAACTGACGATGGATATGGAATTCTCCCCCGCCGATCTCGCCTTCCGCGAGGAAGTGCGCGATTTTCTGGCCGAAAACCTGCCCGATCGACTGCGCGACGGGGCGCGGCGCACCCCGGGGGTGTTTGTCGAGCCCGATATCGGGATGGAATGGCACCGCATCCTCTACAAGCAAGGCTGGGTAGCCCCGCACTGGCCAAAGGAAGATGGCGGCACCGGCTGGACGCCAACGCAGAAATTCATCTTCGAAAAGGAATGCGCGCTCGCTGGTGCGCCTTCGCTGGCGATCCTTGGCCTGCGGCTTGTTGGCCCGGTGATCTGTCATTTCGGCACACCCGAACAGAAAGCACGCTTCCTGCCGCGCATCCTGTCCGGCGAGGATTACTGGTGCCAGGGCTATTCCGAACCCGGCTCGGGCTCCGACCTTGCCTCGCTGAAAACTGCCGCGCGGCGTGACGGCAATGACTATGTCATCAATGGTTCGAAAATCTGGACCACGCACGCCCACCATGCCAACTGGATTTTCGCACTGGTGCGCACCGACGCCAGCGTGAAGAAACAGCAGGGCATCAGTTTCCTGCTCGTGCCGATGGATCAGCCGGGGATCGAAGTCACACCGATCCATTCCATGTCGGGTGATCACGAGGTGAATGCTGTGTTCTTCACCGATGCACGCACGCCTGCGGAAAACCGCATCGGCGATGAAGGCCAAGGCTGGACCATTGCCAAGTTCCTGCTGGAAAATGAACGCGGCGGATCGTGCTTTGCGCCGCGCCTGCTCCAGAGCATTGGCCGGCTTGAGGAATTGGCGACAACCCAGCCTTCGGGCGTCAACGGGGCACTGGGCCATGATGCGCGCTTCCGCGACCGTCTGGCGCGCGTGCGGCTGGAGGCCGAAGCGCTTGAGGTAACCGAGCTGCGCATCCTTGCCGAACTCGCCAAGGGCAAGGCTCCGGGGCCGCAGACGTCGCTGGTCAAGCTGCTGAGTGCGAATATCGGGCAGAAAGTCGATACCCTGCGGCTTGAACTGCTCGGAACCGACGCGCTGCAACTGCCGCTGGAACGCCCGCTTTACGGCAACGAGGCACCCGAGCCGGTCGGCAGCGAATATGCCCAGACGGCAATGGGGCGCTATCTCAACAACCGCGCCTCGACGATCTTCGGCGGCTCTGACGAAGTGCAGAAGAACATTATCGCCAAGACCGTTCTGGGACTTTGAGCCTTCACTCTCCGCGTCATGGCGAGGAGGGAAACGACCAAGTAATCCAGAGCGCTACGTGCAACGCTCGGGATTGCCGCACCGCCTGCGGCGGCTCGCAATGACGAGAAACTGAGGAACCGACAATGGACGCTTCAAAACTGATGTTCCGCGATGGCCTGATGCAGGGCGAACGCATTCTCGTCACCGGCGGCGGCACCGGGCTCGGCCGTGAAATGGCGGAAGGCTTCCTCAAGCTGGGAGCAACTGTCTACATCTGCGGGCGGCGGCAGAACAAACTGGATGAAACAGCGGCGGAACTGACGGCACTTCATGGCGGCAAGGTTGTGCCGATGGCCTGTGACATCCGCGATGCAGACGCGATCCACGCGATGGTCGATGCGATCTGGGCCGATGGCGGCGCGCTGACCGGCGTGGTCAACAATGCGGCAGGCAATTTCATCAGCCGCACCGAGGATCTTTCAGTAAACGGGTTCAACGCGATCGCCGATATCGTGATGCGCGGGACGTTTTACGTGACGCTCGACATCGGCAAGCGGTTGATCGCGGAAAAGAAGCGGGCGAGCTTCCTGTCGATCCTCACCACGTGGGTGTGGTCGGGCAGTGCCTTCGTGGTGCCCTCTGCCATGTCCAAGACCGCGATCAACGCCATGACCCAAAGCTTGGCGACCGAATGGGGGCGTTATGGCCTGCGCTTCAACGCGATTGCGCCCGGCCTTTTCCCGACCAAGGGGATGAGCGCGCGTCTCAGCCCCGGCGGGCAGGGCGGCAATTCCAAGAATGATCTCAATCCGATGGGCCGTGCGGGCGAGATGCACGAACTGGTCAATCTGGCGGTGTTCCTGATGGGTCAGGGCGCGGAATATGTGAACGGCCAGACCATCGCCATCGATGGTGCGGGCTTCCAGGCCAATGGTGGGACGTTCTACCCGCAACTCCACGCTTTAGGCGATGCCGAGTGGGACATGATGCGCCAGATGATCAAGGGCACCAACGAAAAGGACAAGGCCGAGCGCACCGTCGGTTAGCCGACAATGAGCACTGTCAGCCGCCTTGCTTGACCATCGCGTAAACCCAGTCACCCAGCAGCGGCGTGAATTCGTCAACCCGGATCGATTGCCACACGCCGCCGGTAAGGTAGGGGTCATTCTCCAGACGTGCGCGCGCTTCAGCCTCGTCGCGGCCCTTCACGATCAGCAGCGATCCGATAATCAGCCCGTCAGCCCGCTTCAGCGGCCCGGCAAGCACGAAGTCGCTGGCATTATCGGCAAGGAACTTGAGATGCGCTTCGCGGTGCACCGCGCGCAGCTTGCCGCCATCTTCCCCGTCGCGGCAATGGAAGCAAAACATCCGCATCTGATCTTCCCCTGTGTGATCGCCCTGTACGATGAACGCGTGTGCCTACCCACCCGCGCCGCAGCGATCAAGCGGCCCGCTTGCAAAGAGTGAACTTGCAGCGCAGCACGGTCAGGTTCAACAGCGCGGTATTGTCCCGAATCGTTTCAGGTGAAATCAGTTCATGGCCGATCTGTCCTCCGCCCTGCCCCCGATTGACCGCGCCGAACTGCGCCGCGCCTTTCGCGAGGACGAGGAAGCATGCATCGCCCTGCGGCTTGATCAGGCCGCCGCCGCCTCCAAGGTGCATCATGATGCTGCCGTGCTGGCGATCCGCCTAATCGAAGGCGCACGGGCACACAAGGCCAGCGGGATCGACGCGTTCCTGCAGCAATATGGGCTCGATACCGAAGAAGGCATTGCGTTGATGTGCCTTGCCGAAGCGCTGCTGCGGGTGCCCGATGCAGCGACGGCCGATGCGTTGATCCGCGACAAGATCGCCACCATCGACTGGGGGGAACATCTCGGGGAAAGCGCCTCGACCTTCGTCAATGCCGCAACCTTTTCGCTGATGCTGACAGGCGAAGTGCTTGATCCGCCCGAAGCACGCCAGAAAGGCATGGGCAGCGCGCTGAAGCGAGCGATGAACCGGCTGGGCGAGCCAGTCATCCGCACCGCAACGGGGCAGGCGATGAAGATCCTCGGCGGGCAATTCGTGTTCGGCCGATCCATCGATGAGGCTCTGAAGCGGGCCGCGCCCGAGCGCGCGCAGGGCATCACGCATTCGTTCGATATGCTTGGCGAAGCCGCGATGACTCATGCTGATGCGGCGCGCTATCTGGCCGCCTATCACGGCGCGCTGGACCGGTTGGCGGCCGAAGCAGGGGCAGGCGTGGCGGGTTCACCGGGGATTTCGGTGAAGCTGTCTGCACTCCATCCGAAATATGATTTCGCCCATGCGGCGGCTGCCCATGATGCACTCGTGCCGGTGGTGAAGGCGCTCGCAGCCAAGGCGCGCGATGCCGATATCCACTTCACGATTGATGCCGAAGAGGCCGAGCGGCTCGAACTCAGCCTCGACATCATCGAAACGCTGCTGGGTGATGACAGCCTGTTCCTGCGCCCCGATGGCAGCCGCTGGGAAGGCTTTGGCCTTGCCATTCAGGCTTACCAGAAGCGCGGTGTCACGGTGTGCGACTGGACCGCGCGCGCGGCCCGCCGTCATGGCCGCAAGCTGTTTGTCCGGCTGGTCAAGGGCGCATACTGGGATAGCGAGGTGAAGCTCGCTCAGGTCGGCGGGCACGAGGATTATCCCGTGTTCACCCGCAAGATCGCGACCGATGTTTCCTATCTCGCCTGCGCCGCCCGCCTGCTCGAGGCGACCGACGTTCTGCGTCCGGCCTTTGCCACGCACAACGCCTACACCATCGCCGCGATCAAGGAGATGGCCAAAGCCTCAAGTAGCGCAGCGGTAGGCCAACAAGAAGCCCGCCCCTTTGAATTCCAGCGCCTCCACGGGATGGGCGAGGAAGTTTACGCCGCGCTCCGCCGGGTCGAGGGCAACAATCCAACCCCTGTCCGGATCTATGCTCCGGTCGGCGGGCACAAGGAATTGCTGGCCTACCTGGTGCGCCGCCTGCTCGAAAACGGCGCCAACACCAGCTTTGTGAACCGGATGGGCGATGCCGGTGTTCCTGCCGCCGATCTGGTGAGCGATCCGGTGGCTGAACTCGCCGCGCTCCATCCGCGCCGCAATCCTGCGATCCCGCTGCCGAAAGATATCTTCGGTGCGCGCATCAACAGCGCCGGGGTTGATCTTGCTGATCCGCTGGTGCTTGGTCCGCTGGCTGAAAAGCTGCGCGCGCTGGAAGGCACCTCGTGGACCGCGCAGCCCACTTTCGCGCTCGACGCTGGCGCGGCGAAGGTCGCGATCAGTTCGCCGCATGATCGTGCGCATATCGTCGGCACGATGCGGCCAGCAACCGCTGCCGAGATCGATGTTGCCTTTGCGCAAGCCAGCGCGCTCCAGCCCGGCTGGGATGCGCTCGGCGGGGAGAGGCGCGCTCTGCTGCTGGAGGAAGCGGCGCGGCTGTTCGAGACCAATACCGCGGAATTCCTGTCGCTGTGCCAGCGCGAAGCAGGCAAGACCTTGCAGGATTCTGTGCTCGAATTGCGCGAAGCTGTCGATTTTCTGCGTTTTTATGCGGCCGAAGCGCGTCGTCAGTTTGCAGCCCCCACCATCCTGCCGGGTCCCACGGGGGAGGAAAACTCCCTGTCGCTTCATGGCCGGGGCGTGTTCGTCACGATTGCGCCGTGGAACTTCCCGCTCGCCATCTTCATCGGCATGGCCGCGGCCGCACTGGCTGCGGGCAACACCGTGCTCGCCAAGCCTGCGCCGCAGACGCCGCTGATCGCCGCGCTGGCGGTGAAGCTGTGCCACGAGGCGGGCATTCCGCCCGAGGCGCTGCAACTGATCCCCGGCGGCAGCGAAGTCGGCGCGATGCTGACAGCGCATTCCGCGCTCGCAGGGGTCGCCTTCACCGGATCGACCGCTACCGCCCGCGCTATCAACCGCACGCTGGCCGCACGCGAAGGGCCGATCGCAACACTGATTGCCGAGACGGGCGGGCAGAACGCGATGATCGTCGATAGCTCCGCCCTGCCCGAACAGGTGGTGCGCGATGTGGTGGCAAGCGCATTCCAGAGCGCGGGCCAACGCTGTTCGGCGCTGCGCGTGCTTTATCTTCAGGACGATGTGGCAGAGCCGATGCTGGAGATGATCCGCGGCGGGCTCACCGCGCTCACCATCGGTGATCCGCGCGATCTTGCCACCGATGTCGGCCCGGTTATTGACGAAGCCGCGCACCAACGGCTCGAAGCGCACGTCGCCGCTTGCGAAGCTGCGGGCTGGCGCGTCAGCCGCCTCCCTCTACCGCCCGCCGCCGCCAAGGGCTGCTTCGTCGCCCCCACGATCATTGAAGTGCCCTCGATCCGGGCACTGTCAGACGAGCATTTCGGCCCCGTCCTGCACATCGCGCGCTTCCGGTCGGATGAGCTGGAACAGGTCATCGCCGATATCAACGCGACCGGTTTCGGCCTCACGCTGGGCTTGCACAGCCGCATCGCCGCCACGCGCGATTTCGTGAAAGCACGGGCGCGGGTCGGCAATTTCTACGTCAACCGCAACCAGATCGGTGCGGTGGTGGAAAGCCAGCCATTCGGCGGTGAGGGCCTCTCTGGCACCGGGCCAAAGGCCGGCGGCCCGCATTATCTCGCCCGCTTCGCCACCGAGCGGGTGATGACGATCGACACCACCGCGGCAGGCGGCAATGCGAGCCTGCTGGCAGCGGGTTAGGGCACGGGCATGGCGCGCAGGATCAAGGTTGCGAGCTACAACATCCACAAGGGCGTGGGCACTGATCGCAAACGCGATCCTGCACGCATTCTCAAGGTGCTGACCGAGATCGATGCCGATATCATCTGCTTGCAGGAGGCCGATCTGCGCTTCGGCACCCGTGAAAGCGTGCTGCCGCGCTTCCTGATCGAAAGCCACACCGATTACGTCCCGGTGCCGCTCGATGTGCAGCATGATTCGATGGGCTGGCACGGCAATGCGATCCTCGTGCGGCAGGGTATCACCGTAGAGAGCCACGACATCATTCATATCCCCTGCCTCGAACCGCGCGGCGTGGTCACAGCGACACTGGGTGTCGGCGGGACACAGGTGAGCGTGTTCGGGATGCATCTTGACCTGTCCGGCCTGTGGCGGGCGCGGCAGGCCCGCACCATCGCCGCGCTGGCCGAGACGGCGCAGGCCGCCCGTCCCACAGTCCTGATGGGGGATCTCAACGAATGGCGCGCTATTGCAGGCTGCTTCCGCGAGTTCGGGCGGCATTTTGCGGTGCTTGATCCGGGGCCAAGCTTTCCAAGCCGCCGACCGCTCGGCCGGCTTGACCGGATCATGCATTGCGATGCGCTCCGCCCGCAGGCCTGCGGCGTGCACCGGAGCGCGCTGGCCGCGACTGCATCGGATCACCTGCCGGTCTGGGCGGAGTTTGCGGTAAGGTAGTGGGGCGAGTGACTGCTTGTATGAGAAGAGTGGGGTGCGCTGGAAGGCCGGAATTGGGTGGTTTCCAGCCACGCGCCAGGCATTAAGTCCATCGAACTGTTGCCGCCCACTCAAACCTTTGCCATGCGAGAATGATGAAATCGCTGCGAAATCCGATCCGGTTGGTGCCGAGCCTGTTCCTGCTCGCCATCGCGATCGGCACGCTGCTGCTAAGCCTGCCCCTTGCAACAGCTGACGGTGTCCGCGCGCCGTTTCTCACCGCGCTGTTCACCGCTACCTCGGCAGTGGCAGTGACTGGGTTGTTGGTGGTAGATACCGGCACCTATTGGTCGCCGTTCGGGCAGGTGGCGATCCTGCTGATGTTCCAGATCGGCGGGCTGGGGATCATGACGGCAGCGACCCTGTTCGGCCTGATCGCCGGGCGCGGGTTCGGGCTGCATGATCGCATGGCAACGCAAGTGGAGCGTGGGCGGCTTGAGCGGGGTGATGCGCTTTCGGTGCTCAAGCTGGTGCTTGCCATCACCATTATCGTCGAAGCGGTGGTTGCCGCCATCCTCGCCCTGCGCATGGCAGCCAGTTACGATATGAGCGCAGGCACCGCTCTGTGGCACGGGGTGTTCCACTCTGTCAGCGCTTTCAACAATGCCGGGTTTTCGACCCACGGCGACAGCGTGATGGGGTATCAGAACGACCCTGTGATCCTTGGTCCGATCATGGTTGCGGTGATCCTGACCGCGCTCGGCTTTCCGGTGATGCAGGATCTGCGCGACAAGCGGTTTGCGTGGAAAAGCTGGTCGCTGCATTCCAAAGTCACTGTCTGGGGCACAGTCTCGCTGCTGGGGCTGGGGTTTGTGACGATCCTTGCGATGGAATGGCACAATGCCGCAACACTTGGCCCGATGGGTGTGGAGGGCAAGCTGCTCAACGCCGCGTTCCATGCGGTGATGCCGCGCACGGCGGGCTTTAACAGCGTGGATGTCGGCGGCTTTTCCGATTCGACGCTCATGATCAATTACCTGCTGATGTTCATCGGCGGCGGCAGCGCGGGCACGGCGGGCGGGATCAAGGTGACAACCTTCGTGGTATTGTTCGCCATTGTCCTGTCCGAAGTGCTGGGCCGCCGCGATGCCGGATTGTTCAACCGACGATTCGGCAGCGAGGTCGAACGCCAAGCGCTGACCGTGACAGTGCTTGCGGCCGGCATGGTGTTTGCCGCCACGACCTATATTGCCGCGATCACCACCCTGCCGCTGCCCGAAATCCTGTTCGAATGCATATCTGCCTTTTCGACCGTTGGCCTTTCCACCGGCATTACCGCCGACCTGCCACCGAGCGCGCAGGTGGTGATCGTGCTGTTGATGTTCATCGGCCGGGTGGGAACCATCACTGTCGCCACCGCGCTTGCCGTGGGACGGCCTCCGCGCCCTTATCGCTATCCGAAGGAGAACCTCATTGTCGGCTGACAAACGCAAACCCGTTCTGATCGTCGGACTAGGCCGCTTCGGCGGCGCGGTCGCCCGGACGCTAACCACCATGGGCAGCGAAGTACTTGGGATCGATAGCGATCCGCAGCTGGTGCAGGAATATGCGACCGACCTCACCAAGGTGGTCGAAGCCGATTGCACCGATGGTGACATGCTACGGCAGCTAGGGGTCGCCGATTTCGAAGCCGCGGTGGTCGCCATCGGCACCGATATCGAAGCCAGCGTGCTGACGGTGCTGGCGCTTGCCGATCTGGGCCTCACCAACGTCTGGGCCAAGGCCAGCAATGCCAAGCACGCCCGCATCCTCGAACGCATCGGCGCCACCCACGTGGTGTTCCCCGAACAACGCATGGGCGAGCGCGTGGCGCATTTGCTCAACGAGCGATTGCTAGACTTCATAGCTTTCGACGATGAATTCGCCATCGCGCGCCTCGCCGCGCCCGAGCCGATTGTCGGCCTGCCATTGGTGACGAGTGCGTGCCGCAAGAAATATGACGTGACCGTGGTGGGCGTGAAGCGCGCGGGCGAGGCGTTCATTCACGCCGTTCCAGACACGATCATCTTCCCCGACGACGAACTGGTTGTGTGAGGGCCGGATCAAGGACATCGAGCGGTTCTCGGCGATCTGATCAAACATGCAGCACCGATGTGCGAAAGAGGTTGTGTGATGGGTGGTATGCGAAAGCTGATGGCGGTCGCCGCCCTGGGTCTGGGCCTTGCGCTCTTCGCCGCGCCGCTTGCCGCGCGGGAGCCTGCCAATAACAGGTCAGAGGACGGGACGGCAGCTGATCCCAGCCCGATCTGCACCGACCGTCCGACCAAGAGCAACGCGGCCTGCACCGTGCCCGAAGGCAAAGTGCAGGTCGAAGCCGATCTGTTCAGCTGGACCCGGATCGGCAGCGGCGCTGCGCGCGCGGATGTGCTGGTCTATTCCAACCCGACGCTGAAATACGGCCTTGGGCCGAACAACGATATCCAGCTAAACTTCGCCCCACTGGTCGAGGTGCGCAGCCGTGCAGGCGGACAGACCCTCAGCCAGACAGGGGCGGGCGATCTGACCGTTCGGTTCAAGCAGCGCCTGACCGGGCCCGAGGCGAAAATACAGCTCGCGGTGATCCCCTTGGTAAAGGTGCCGACGGCTCAGCCCGGCATCGGCAATGGCGAATGGGAAGGCGGGGTGATCGTGCCGGTGCAGGTGCCGCTGGGCGGAGTCACGCTGACGCTGGTGCCGCAAGCGAATCTGATCGCGGGCGCGATGGCGCCGGGCGATCGGCATCTGGAATTTCAGGGAGTGGTCAACCTCGCCTATACCGTCGCCCCGCGCACAACCATGGCGGTGGAGGTATGGACATCGCAAAACTGGGACCCTGCCCGAACCGTGCGCCAGTATTCTGCTGATGCGGCGGTCAGTTACCTGCTCAATGACGCGTTGCAGCTCGATATCGGCGGCAATTTCGGTCTCAATCAGGCAACCCCGGATGTACAGCTCTATGCCGGTATCTCGGCAAGGTTTTGATGCATGAGGTGCGGGAGCCATCCCGGCCCGCGCGAGGGGGGAAACCAAGGCTTGGGGCACGCATCCCTGCTCCCGGAAACCAGCGAGAAGCGAATGGCAGGTAGAGGGTCGCTAGCTGAATTTCCACTTTCGGCGCACATCGCTTCATGATCGACGTGGGCTCAACCAAAGGGGGATAGAATCCACGCCCACCCTTGCCCCCGGCCCCCGCATCGGGAATCCCTCTCACATGGCGATTCTCTCCGACAAATGGATCCGCGCCCAGGCGCTCGAACACGGCATGATCGAGCCCTTTGTCGAGGCGCAGCGGCGTGACGGGGTCATTTCCTATGGCCTTTCATCCTATGGCTATGACGCCCGCGTCGCGCCCGAATTCAAGATCTTCACCAATGTCGATTCTTCGGTGGTCGATCCCAAGCAGTTCGATCCCAAAAGCTTCGTCGATCGCGAAACCGATGTCTGCATCATCCCGCCCAACAGCTTCGCGCTCGCCCGCACGGTCGAATATTTCCGCGTGCCGGAAGATGTGCTTGTGATCTGCCTCGGCAAGAGCACTTATGCGCGCTGCGGGATTATCGTGAACGTCACCCCGCTCGAGCCTGGCTGGGAAGGGCATGTGACGCTCGAATTCAGCAACACCACGCCGCTTCCCGCAAAAATCTACGCCGATGAAGGCGCGTGCCAGTTCCTGTTCCTCAAGGGCAATGAACGCTGCGAAACCAGCTACAAGGACCGCGCGGGCAAATATATGGGCCAACGCGGGGTGACCCTCCCGCGGCTCTAGACTCTGGCACCTCCCTCGCGCATCACTTGGCGCAAAGGAGACCAAGCATGAGCACCCGCGAATTCGACATCATCGTTTACGGCGCCACCGGCTACACCGGGCGGCTGTTGGCGGAATATCTCGCCCACCACTACGCCGGACGCGCCGACGCGCCGAAGTGGGCGATGGCAGGCCGCAGCCTCGCCAAGCTTGAGGAAGTGCGCGATCTGATCGGCGCGCCTGCGGATACCCCGCTGGTGGTCGCCAATGCCGATGACAGCGCTGACCTTGAGGCCATGTGCGCGCGCACCAAGGTCGTGCTGACCACCGTCGGCCCGTACCAGCTCTATGGCGACAAGCTGGTGGCCGCTTGTGTGAAGACCGGCACCGACTATGCCGATCTGTGCGGCGAACCGGCGTGGATGGCAGCCAAGATCGCCGAGCATCAGGCCGCCGCCGAAGCGAGCGGCGCGCGTATCTGCTTTTCCTCGGGCTTCGATTCCATCCCCTTCGATCTCGGCGTGATGATGACCCAGAAGGCCTGTGTAGAGCGCTTTGGCAAGCCCGCCCCGCGTATCCGCGGGCGCGTGCGGGCGATGCAGGGCACCTTCTCGGGCGGTACTGCGGCGAGCCTCGGCGCGACCATGAAGGCAGCCGCCAAAGACGTCTCGATCATCAACGTGCTGCGCAATCCCTTCGCGCTGACGCCGGGTTTCGAAGGGCCCGACCAACCTTCGGGCATGATCCCTTCACACGAGGATGATCTGGGCAAGTGGTCCGCGCCGTTCGTGATGGCGCCGATCAACACCAAGAACGTGCACCGCACCAACTTCCTGCTGGGCCATGCCATGCTGCAGGAGGCCATCGACTGGGTGCGCCAGGCCGGCCCGCACTGGAACCGCACGCAGGG
>JBKBMC010000013.1:0-36909 GCA_046296075.1 Erythrobacter sp.
GACATGGGTCTGGCCCGAATGCGGCGGCATGAAGAAATTCCACAGGCCCTGCGCGCGCGCGACCGGCTTCAGCTCCTCGATCACCGGCAGCACCTTCCAGCGCTCGCCCTCATGCTCCTGCTTGAGGAATGTCGCGTGGTTGGGGCGGATGTTCGCCTCGATGAAATTGCGCACGCGGTCACGCCAATAGGCCTGCCGTTCGGTGGGCTCAAAATCCATGGGGAGTTCCTCTCTCTCGTCCTAATTCGAAACCGAATCTGCCCTTAACCGTGGCAGACCATCGCCGACGCGCCAAGCTCTCATTTCCGAACAAGCGGCAGGTTTGGCGCGGGCAGCGCCGGGCTGTCTTCCGCAGCGGCCACAGCATTGCGCCGCGCCCGCAACCGAGTCTCGGCCAGCCTGCTGATGCGCGCCTCGTGCTCTTCGCGGCTGATCGGAAAGCGCGCCAGCCAGAAGGCCGAGATCACTGCCAGCACCAGCATCGCGCCGCCATAGGAAAGCAGGAGCGTGGTCAGCACGCTTTGCGGAACGCTGCCGGGGGTTGCATCAGTCGCCAGCTGCGAGAAACCGATGATCTGGCCTGACAGGAAAATGCCCGCACCAGTCGCGCATTTCTGCACCAGCCAGTTGCCCGAATAAAAGGATCCCTCGGCGCGCCGCCCGGTGCGTTCTTCGAACGCTTCGACGATCTCGGCGATCATCGAGGTAGCGGATACCAGCGAGATGATACCAAGCCCCGTCGCGATCATCGCAAAGCCGAAGAACAGCACGGCCGATTGCGTGCTGCCGGGCGCGGGCCAGAACCCCAAAAGCAGCAACGAATAAGGCACCATACCCAGCGCCGTGCCGAGAATCATGCCAAGCCCGGCGGCCTTGGCCTTGCCAATCCGCTGGTGCAGCGGGCCGATCAGCACAAACATCAGCAGTACCGCGCCAAACAGCACCAGCGGGAAAAACATCAACTGCCCACGGGTAAGCTGCAGGACAAACAGGTTGATATAATTGGTGATCGAGAAATTCAGCCCCTGATGCACATAGGCGGCAAGGCCTCCGACTGCGAAGATCAGGAAGGCGCGTTCGGAAAAGGCCTCGCGGATTTCGGCAAAGGCACCCTTGATGGTGAAGGGCGCGGGTTTGGTCGCAGGCAGGCGCGCAACCAGCTTGTGCTGGCCGATGGCCGAGCCAATCACCGAAATCGCCATCAAAACTGCGCCGAAGATACCGAAAGCGACATAGCCTTCGCGCTCCAGCATCCCTTGTGGCCCCGGCATGAATACGGTGTAGGCCAGCACCATCATTCCCAGCCCGCCGATCCATCCCCCCAACGCACGGTAGCGGAACAGGGTGGTGCGTTCGTCATAATCGGCGGTGATTTCCGGAACGAGGCTGATCGAGGGCACCTCGCAGGCCGACAGCAGCACCCGCACCGCAATCGCAATCGCCACAAGACCCGCAAAACTGGGCGCTTCGCCGGTGGGCGGGCTCCACATCATCACCCATGCAAAGGCGAGTGGAATAGGCGCTGCATAAAGCCACGGCAAACGGCGGCCCCAACGGGTGTAGGTGCGATCTGAAAGATTGCCGAGGATCGGATCGACCACTGCATCGACGAGAAGCGCAATCAGGAGTGCGATACTGACGAGGCCGGCATCCATCCCCAGCACCTGATTGTAGAAAATCAGGAGAAAGAACGAAAAGCCATTATCCTTGACGCCAAAAGCCACCGCACCAAAGCCCTGAATCAGCTTCAGACGCATGGGCAGCTTGCCTGCAATGAGTCCCGCGCCGTCACTCACGCGCAAGCAATCCTGCTGGCTCGTGGCGCAGCGAATCCCGGCAATTTCACTCTCCCTTTTTCAGTTTCGAACCTAGACCGATTGTACTGCCCGTCAATCGGCAGCGTGCTGACGCTACGGCATCGCAGTCGCGCACTTCCGCGCTTGCAGGGCGGAGTGAAATGACGATAACGTAAGCGTCAAGTGGGAGCTTGATGAGAGGAGACTCGGCGTGGCCGATCTGGAACAATTCCGCGCAGAAACGCGCAACTGGCTTGAAGCCAACTGCCCGGCCGAAATGCGCGAGCCGGTGCGTGACGAAGACGATGTCTACTGGGGTGGACGCCGCGCAACCTTCAAGAATGACGCGCAGAAGGCATGGCTCGAAGCGTGCATTGCCAAGGGCTACACCGTACCGGCATGGCCGAAGGAATACGGCGGGGCGGGGCTTTCGCCTGCCGAGGCAAAGGTTCTGCGTGAGGAAATGGGCCGCATCAATGCGCGTCCGCCGCTCAGCAGTTTCGGCATCTGGATGCTTGGCCCGGCGCTGCTGCACTTCGGTACAGAGGGGCAGAAGAAGCGTTTCCTCAATGAAATCGCCCGCGGCGAAATCCGCTGGTGTCAGGGCTACTCCGAACCGGGCTCGGGCTCCGATCTCGTGTCGTTGCAGACCTATGGCGAGGACAAGGGCGATCACTGGGTGGTGAACGGCCAGAAGATCTGGACCTCCTATGCCGATCAGGCCGACTGGATTTTCTGCCTTGTGCGTACCGACAAGCAGAACAAGTATCAGGGCATCACCTTCATGCTTTACGACATGGCAAGCGAAGGGGTTACGACCAAGCCGATCCTGCTGATCAGCGGCAATTCACCGTTCTGCGAAACTTTCTTCGATAACGTGGCTGTGCCCAAGTCCTATGGCGAGGATTGCCCCGCCTATGTTGGCGAGATCAATCGCGGCTGGGACGTGGCCAAGTACCTGCTCGGCCATGAACGCGAGATGATTTCGGGCGCGGGCGGCGGGGATCGCACGGCGGCGATCGGTGCGGCGATGAAGCGCATGTCGGCTAAAACCGGCGACGAAGTCGACCCGGTGCTCCGCGCGGAACTGGCGATGTTCGATGTTGATGCGATCGCCTACACCGCGATGGGGGAGAAGTTCCTTGATGAAATCAAGGTGGGCAAGGCGCATCCCGCACAGCCCAACATGATGAAATATGTCGGGACCGAGCTGAACAAGCGTCGCCATGAATTGATGATGGCGGTGGGAGGCAGCCGTGCGCTCGAATGGGAAAGCGAAGCCACCGAAGGCGGCAAGGGCGCCCGCAACTGGCTGCGCACCAAGGCCAATTCGATAGAGGGCGGGACGAGCGAGGTGATGCTCAACGTCATCGCCAAGCGTATCCTCGATCTGCCGGGGGCTTGACAGCAGCGTCGCCCCGGACTTGATCCGGGGCCGCTATGGCCCTTGGCGCCAAGATCACAACGATCCCGGGTCCCCGGCTTTCGCCGGGGCAGGCAAGCTCGGGGTGACGTTCAGAATTTCCGGGAGAGGGAAAACCAATGCCCCTGTATCACAACGAAGATCAGGCGATGCTCGCCGACACCGCGCGCGGGTTCATTGCCGAGGAAGGCAATATCGCGAAGCAACTGCGCCACTGGCGCGACCGCAAGTGCAAGGACGGTTTCGGCCATGGCCTGTGGAAGCAGATGGCCGAAATGGGCTTCACCGGTATGCTGGTGGAGGAAGCCGATGGCGGACTCGGCATGGGCCATGTCGAGGCGGGGATCGTGCTGGAGGAAATCGGCCGCAATCTGAC
The DNA here is from genome assembly GCA_046296075.1 of Erythrobacter sp. GTDB lineage: Bacteria > Pseudomonadota > Alphaproteobacteria > Sphingomonadales > Sphingomonadaceae > Erythrobacter. The sequence continues at coordinate 3,596 of JBKBMC010000013.1, forward strand.
GCCCTCGCCGTTCCTGACCTCATCCGTGCTGGCCGCCACGGCGCTGAAGCACGCATCGGCTGACCTCAAGGGCCGCTACCTGCCCGGCCTGATCGCGGGCGATTCTGTGTTCGCGGTCGCCATCGACGAGACTGCCAAGCACCGCCCCGGCCGCATCACCACCCGCGCGGAACGTTCGGGTAATGGCTTCCGCCTGACCGGCTCCAAAAGCTTTGTCATCCAAGGCGCGAGCGCCGACATGATCGTTGTCGCCGCGCGCACCTCAGGCTCGGACGAGGATGCCGACGGGATCACCTTGTTCGCCATTCCCAAGGATGCTGCCGGCATGAGCCACGATAGCGTGCGGCTGGTCGATAGCTCGATGGCAACTCACACCAAGTTCGACGGTGTCGAGCTCGATGGCGACGCCGTGATTGGCGAGATCGACGGCGGGCGCGCCGTGCTCGATGCGATGCTGCTGGCAGGTCGCGTCGGCGCGGCGGCGGAGGGCGTCGGCGTCGCGCGCGGGGCGATGGATATGACCGTCGATTACCTCAAGCAGCGCAAGCAGTTCGGCAAGCTGATCGGCGAGTTTCAGGCGCTCCAGCACCGCGCCAGCCACCTCTATTCCGAGGTCGAGATCGCGCGCGCCGTCACCATCAAGGCGCAGCAATTGCTCGATGCAGGCGCGCCGAGCGCCGAGCTGATGGCGAGCGTCGCCAAGGCCAAAGTCGCCAAGACCGCGCGGCTTGCCGTGCAGGAAGGCGTGCAGATGCACGGCGGCATCGGCATGACCGACGAATATGATATCGGCCTCTACATGAAGCGCGACCGCGCTCTTGCGGAGTTCCTCGGCGACGCCTTTTTCCACGCAAACCGCGTGGCTGAACTCAGCGGGTATTGATCACATGGATATTCAATCACTTTTCAGCCTCGAAGGGCGCATTGCTCTCGTTACCGGCGGCAGCCGCGGGATCGGCAAGATGTTCGTCGAGGGCCTCCTCGCCGCAGGCTGCGCGCGGGTCTATATCTCGGCGCGCAAGGCCGATCAGATGCAGGCGACGATTGACGAATTCGGCGCTGACCGGGTGATCGGCATCCCTGCCGATCTGTCCCAGATGGACGGCATGGTAAGCCTCGCCAACGAGCTGAAGGCACGCGAGACGCGGCTCGACATCCTGATAAACAATGCCGGGGCGGCGTGGGGCCAGCCCTATCTCGAATTCTCCGAAGCCGGCTGGCACCGCACGATGGATCTGAACGTCAAGACACCGTTCTTCCTCACGCAAAAGCTCCACGATCTGCTGGTCGAGGGCGGCAAGCAGGGGCACCCGGCCAAGGTGATCCATGTCTCCTCGATAGACGGACAGCGCATCAACCCTTGGGAGACCTACGCCTACCAGGCCTCCAAGGCAGGCGTGATCCAGCTGACCCGGCGCATGGCCGCGCGGCTCATCCAGGACAATATCGTTGTGACCTCGATCGCGCCGGGGGCCTTCCCGTCGGAGATGAACAAGGCCGCCAAGGACGCACCTGATGCCAGCGCATCGGGCATTCCGGCCAAGCGGATCGGCACGGCGGAAGACATGGCTGCCGCCGCGATTTACCTGTGCAGCCGCGCGGGCGATTATGTAGTGGGCGAGACGCTGACGGTCGATGGCGGTGTTGTGAATGCACACCTGCCAAGTCACTTTGCCGATCCGGGCGGCAAGGGCTAGAACAAGCAAAACCACGGCGCGCAACGGGGGAGCACAGTATGGAGCGCAGCACTCTTGCAGACTGGAGCAGCGCCGCGTGATCGCGCGCTTGCTGGCCGAGGCGCTCGGCACATTTTTCCTGTTCGCCACCGTCATGGGCGCGGGCATCATGGCGGATAATCTGGCAGGGGGTAATGTCGCCGTCGCGCTTATCGGGACAACGCTGCCCATCGGCGCCATCCTTTATGTCATCATCGTCATGTTTGGACCGGTTTAAGGTGCGCATTTCAATCCGGTGGTGACATTGGTGTTCCGGCTGCGCGGCGAGATTGAGAACGGCGCTGCACTGGCTTATGTCGCAACGCAGGTGATCAGCGGCATCCTTGCTGCCTTCACCGTGCACCTGATGTTCGAGCTGCCGATCGTGCAAATCGCGGACACACCGCGCACAGGTATCGGCCAGTGGGCGGGCGAGGGCGTGGCGACCTTCGGCCTGATCCTGACGATCCTTGCGACTTTGCGCACCCGGCCCGAGGCGGTCCCGATGAGCGTGGCGCTCTATATTTTTGCCGCCTGCTGGTTCACTTCGTCAACCAGCTTTGCGAATCCGGCGATCACGATTGCGCGCAGTTTCACCAACACCTTCACCGGGATTGCGCCTGCCGATATTCCGGGCTTTGTGATCGTGCAAATTGCTGGCGCGCTCGTGGCGATGGGGGCAGCGCGGGTGCTGTTTCCGAGCCCGGTAGAGAGCGAGGGCGGGCTGGCGGCGTAACACGGTTTGTCCCGGCAAATTGCCGACGTTTTTGCCGGCCTAACCCATCAATTCTCGCACAAACGGAATAAGGCCCGTCTGGCGCTGACGTTTCATGCGTTCAGCTTCGAGGATCGCGCGGACTTTCTCAAAGCACACATCGACATCATCATTGATGATGACATAGTCATAACCATCCCAGTGGCTGATCTCGGCGCGGGCCCGCTCCATCCGGGCGGCGATCACATCGGCACTGTCGGTAGCGCGGCCTTTGAGGCGGCGGTGGAGTTCATCAATCGAAGGCGGCAGGATGAACACCCGCACCACATCCTGCTGGTCTTTCTGGTAAAGCTGCTGCGTGCCTTGCCAGTCGATATCGAACAGGAAATCCTGTCCTTCTTTCAGAGCGGCGCGGATCGCGCCTTTGGGCGTGCCGTAACGATGGCCGAAGACTTCGGCCCATTCGTAGAAATCATCTTCATCGACCATGCGCTGGAACTCATCCGGCGCGACGAAAGTGTAATGAACCCCGTCGATCTCGCCAGGGCGGGGCGGGCGGGTCGTGACAGAGACCGAGAGCTTGATCTCATGATCCGCAGCCAGCAACATCCTCGAGAGCGTCGTCTTGCCCGCGCCTGACGGTGAGGACAGGATGAACATCAGTCCCCGGCGGTGGAGCGTATCGGCTGCGTTATGATTTGTATCGCCCATAGGCCCCGTTGCCGCAAAGCACCGCAACAAATCAAGCGCGCAATTGCTGCCGCCCTGTCAGGCCTTCTTGCCGAAGCGCGGCAGTTTGATGCGGGGCAGCACCTTGCCACCGCGCGCCTCGATGCTCTTGCCGCGATCGTAGAGCGCTTTCAGCACCAGCCCGCCCGCCACAATGGCAAGGCCTGCCGGTGAACGCGTGGCAATCCGACTTATCCCGTAGAGCGCGATTGTCTTGGCGATCGACTGGCTGTTGACGAGTTCTTCGGCCTTGGCGCGGTCATAGGTCTGAGCGAGGGTCTTTTTCTCGACTACCTCGCGCGCCAGATCGCCTGCGGCGCGCAGCACGATATCGGCAATCAGGAAGTTGGTAGCCGGATCCGTGCTCGGCAGCGGCAGGCCGCCAAGCCCGGTCTCGGCCGGCTGCGGTGCATCATCAGGCTTGGTCTTGCCTTTACGCAGGGAAGGGCGCTTCACCTTGCGCCCTGCCTATTTCTTTCGCCCGAAATCAATGCTCACGACATTGGAATCGCCTTCACTCGCCGCATCGGGCGAATCGCCGTCGTTCTCGGCATCGTCGTGAGCTTCGGGTTCAAGCTCGCTGACCGCGGCCTGGAACTGGAGCCCGAAATCGACTGCCGGATCGACGAAAGCCGTTATCGCAGCGAACGGAATCTGCAGCTTCGTAGGCACCTGGTTGAACGAGAGGCTGACATTGAAGCCATCCTCGCCCACCTCCAGATCCCAGAACTTGTTCTGCAGCACGATTGTCATCTCGTCAGGGAAACGTTCGCGCAAGTGCGTCGGAATCGCGACGCCCGGAGCGCCCGTCTTGAAGGTGATGTAGAAATGATGCGCGCCCGGCAGTTGCCCGCCCCCCGAGACGATCGAGCCGAGCACGCGGCCCACGACGGCGCGCAGCGCTTCCTGCACGATTTCGTCATAGGGGATCAGGCTGTCAGGCGTGTCATCGGTCATGGTTTGACGATAGGTGGCGGGGAGCGCCGCGATGGTCAAGCCTTTCTGGCGGTCTAAGCGCTGCTTGATATGGCCGCGTGCGGGGCTATAGCGCGAGCCATGGCCGAGACTCACGACATGCAGCCGCGCACCGGTTCGGTGGAGCGCAACACGGCGGAAACCCGCATCGCGATTGCCGTCAATCTCGATGGCACGGGTGCCTACGAGGTTTCCACCGGCATAGGTTTTCTCGATCACATGGTCGAACAATTCAGCCGCCATTCGCTGATCGATGTCACCATGCAGGTGACGGGCGATCTGCACGTCGATCAGCATCACACCACCGAAGATTCGGCGATTGCGCTGGGGCAGGCCATCGCTCAGGCCTTGGGCGACAAGGCGGGGATCGGGCGGTACGGCGCGGCCTATTCGCCGATGGACGAGACGCTTAGCCGCGTGGCGCTGGACATTTCCGGGCGGCCCTATCTCGTGTGGAAAGCGAAATTCACGCAGGAACGCCTCGGCGAATGGGATACCGAGCTGATCGAGCACTGGTTCCATTCGGTCGCCCAGAGCGCGGGGCTGACCCTGCATATCGAACTGCTCTACGGCACCAATAATCACCACATCTGCGAGAGCATCTACAAGGGCTTTGCCCGCGCGATGCGGCAGGCGGTGGAGCGCGATCCAAGGAAGGGCAGCGCCATCCCCAGCACCAAGGGGCAATTGGGTGGCTAGCATCTTCATCGCCTCGTTGACTTACACCGTCCCGATCGCGCGGATCGACGCAGTGCTGGCCGATCATCTTGCATGGCTCAAGGCAGGCCATGAAGCAGGGCATTTCCTGGCATGGGGTCCGCGCGAGCCGCGTGATGGAGGGCTGATCTTCGTCAAAGCAGCGAGCCGTGCTGAGGCGGAAAGCCTGCTCACCAGCGATCCTTTCATAACCGAGGGGCTGGCCGATCTGACGATCATCCAGTGGACCCCGCGCTTCGTGGCGCCGGGGCTGGAGGCTTTCGGTGGCTGAGATCGTTGCCTTGGTCGATTATGGCGCGGGCAACCTTCACTCGGTTCACAATGCGCTGAAAGCGGCGGGCGCGGGTGTCACCGTCACCGCCGACCCTTACGTCGTCCGCGCGGCTGACCGGATCGTGCTGCCCGGCGTTGGCAGCTTCAAAGCCTGCGCCGAAGGGCTTCGCGCGATCCCGCACATGATCGAGGCGATGACCGAACGTGTCCATATCGGCGGCGCGCCGTTCCTCGGCATCTGCGTGGGGATGCAACTGCTGGCCGACAGGGGCCTCGAACATGGCGAGACCCCCGGCCTTGGCTGGGTGCCGGGCGAAGTGCGGCTGATCGCGCCGACCGACGCGAGTATCAAGGTTCCGCATATGGGGTGGAACGATGTGGCGATGCTCCCCCATGCGAAAGATCATGCTGTGATCGAGGAGGGTGAGGCCTATTTCCTCCACTCCTATCACTTTGCCGCGACTGATCCGCACCATGTCGCCGCGATGACCGATCACGGCGAGGGGCTTGTCGCCGCGGTAGCCAAGGACAATATCATCGGCGTGCAGTTTCACCCGGAAAAGAGCCAGGCTTACGGGCTGGCGACGCTCCGGCGCTTTCTGGAGTGGTTTCCTTGATCATCTTCCCTGCCATTGACTTGAAGGGCGGTCAGGTTGTGCGCCTTGCCGAGGGCGATATGGCGCGCGCCACGATCTACGGTGATGATCCAGCCGCACAGGCGCTGATCTTTGCCGAGGCGGGCGCCGAGCACCTGCATGTTGTCGATCTTGACGGCAGCTTTGCGGGCGAAAGCCGCAACCGCGCGGCGGTGGAGGCCATCGTGGCAGCTTTCCCCGGTTACGTACAACTCGGCGGCGGCATTCGCGATGCGGCGGCGGTGGAAAGCTGGTTCAACCTCGGCGTCGCGCGGGTGGTCATGGGTTCCGCCGCGCTCAAGAACCCCGAATTCGTGAAAGACATGGCGCGCGAGTGGGAAGGCGGGATCGTGGTCGCGGTCGACGCGAAGGACGGCATGGTCGCGACTGAAGGCTGGGCCGAGGTGTCAGACGTGCCGGTGGTCGATCTTGCGCGTCGCTTCGAGGACGCTGGCGTCGCCAGCTTGCTGTTCACCGATATTGGCCGCGATGGCCTCCTCAAGGGCGTGAATATCGAGGCGACGGTCGATCTCGCGCGCCGCGTCGATATCCCGGTGATCGCCAGCGGCGGGGTGAAGGGGCTCGACGACATCCACATCCTCGCGCTGCACGCGGGCGATGGGATCGAGGGCGTCATCACCGGCCGCGCACTTTACGAAGGGCGGCTCGATCTGGCGGCGGCCATCGCAATCGGGGCGCGGGTGGCATGACCGTCCGCAATCGCGTCATCCCCTGTCTCGACGTCGCCGATGGGCGCGTGGTCAAGGGCGTCAATTTCGTCGATCTCAAAGATGCAGGCGATCCGGTGGAGCAGGCGCGCGCCTACGACGAAGCGGGTGCGGACGAGTTGTGTTTCCTCGATATCTCCGCCAGCCACGAAGGGCGCGGGACGTTGCTCGACATGGTGCGGCGCACGGCGGAGGTGTGCTTCATGCCGCTCACTGTCGGCGGCGGGGTGCGGAGTGCTGAGGATGCGCGCGCGTTGCTGCTCGCGGGGGCGGACAAGGTGGCGGTCAATTCCGCCGCTGTCGCGCGGCCCGAGCTGGTGGGCGAGATTGCGGAAAGGTTCGGCAGCCAGTGCGTTGTCGCCAGCGTCGACGCACGCCGGACCCCGCGCGGCAACTGGGAAATCTTCACCCACGGCGGTCGCAAGCCGACAGGCATCGACGCGGTCGAATATGCGATGAAGGTCGCTGGTCTAGGCGCAGGCGAGTTGCTCGTCACCTCGATGGACGGGGACGGCACGCAGCGCGGCTATGACCTCGCCCTCACCCGCGAGATTGCCGATGCCGTCAGCGTGCCGGTGATCGCCAGCGGCGGGGTGGGCAGCCTTGATCATCTGGTGGCAGGCGTGCGCGAAGGCCATGCCAGCGCGGTGCTCGCGGCGAGCATCTTCCACTTCGGCACCCACACCATCGCCGAGGCCCACGCCGCGCTGCGCGCCGCAGGGTTGCCCGCGCGCGGCGTTTGAACGACAAGGCGTAACCATGGAAACTCTCGCTCGCCTCGAAGCCGCTATTGCCGCACGCCGTCATGCCTCGTCGGAGGACAGCTATGTCGCGCATCTTCATGCCAAGGGGCTCGGCAAGATCGCGCAGAAGCTGGGTGAAGAAGCGACCGAAACCGTTATCGCTGCGCTGATGGGTGATGAGGTCGATGTTGTTGCTGAAGCGGCCGATCTGGTGTTTCATCTCCTTGTGCTGCTCGGTGCCAGGGGGGTGAAGCTGGAACAGGTGATCGCGGAACTCGAACGGCGCGAGGGTCTTTCCGGACTCGCCGAAAAAGCTGCACGGAGCCAGTAATGCCGATCGACCCGACCTTGCCTTACGACGACAACAATATCTTCGCGAAGATCCTGCGCGGGGAAATCCCCTCGAAGAAAGTCTACGAGGACGATTGGGCCTTTGCTTTCGAGGACATCAATCCACAGGCTGAAATCCACACGCTGGTGGTGCCCAAGGGGCGCTATGTCAGCTGGGATGATTTTTCCGCCCGTGCGCCCGATGCAGAAATCGCAGGGTTCATCCGCGCGGTGGGCGAAATTGCGCGGATGAAAGGCCTTGTCGAACCGGGCTATCGCCTGCTCGCCAATGTCGGATCTCACGCCGGGCAGGAAGTGCCGCATTTGCATGTGCACATCTTTGGCGGGGAGCCTTTGGGTCCGATGATCGCGCGAAGATAGCCTGTTGCCGCGCCTCAATTCGGCGCTATTGAAGCACCGTTCATCGACGCTTCAGCCCGGAGCCGCTTTGACCAACGGGATGGAATCGAGCTTGTTGTCATGATCACGCCTTCACCGCCCGACGGCGTTCTTGATGGCCCCCGCCACCTCTATGCGGTGCGGGTCTATTATGAAGACACCGATCTTTCCGGGATCACATACCACGCCAATTACCTGCGTTGGTTTGAACGCGCACGCTCTGATCTGCTGCGCCGGCTGGAGATTGATCAGCGCGCCGCGATCGAGGCCGGGGAGGGTGCCTGGGCGGTGGCCGAGGTGAACCTGAAATACCTCAAACCCGCACGCTTGGATGACGACATCATCATCACTACCACCTGCACCGAACTGGGGGCTGCCTCATGCCGGATGCATCAGGTCGCAAAACGGGTTGGAGCAAGCGGGGAAGAGCCGCTATGCGAAGCACATCTCAGGGTCGGCTTCATCTCGCTTGAAGGTCGCCCGCGCCGTCAGCCCGCTGCGTGGCAGGCGGCGTTCCGCAATTTCATGAATAGCCAAGGATAATCGCCGCTGTGTCGCCCTCTCTCCTCGCTGTCACTGCCTCCGATCTGACCACCGCTGCGGCGGCGGGAGCGCCGACCCGGCTCGATCCCGTCGAGCTTTTCCTGCAAGCCGACATCATCGTGCAGGCTGTGATGATCGGCCTCATTCTTGCGAGCGTCTGGGTCTGGATGATCATCGTCTCGTTCAGCCTCAAGATTGGCAAGCTCAACACGCTGTCCCGTGAATACGAGACCGAATTCTGGGATGGCGAAACGACCGACAAGGCGTTGGCCAAACAGCAACGCCGCGAAATTCCGGCAGCGCGGGTGGCTGCTGTGGGGCTTGAGGAATGGCGCAAGTCCACTGCCAAGACGCCGGTCGATCGCGGCGGTGCGCGCGAGCGGATCGCATCGGTAATGGAAAGCCAGGTCGCGGAAGAAGCAGATACCCTGTCATCCCGGCTGAATTTCCTCGCCACCACCGGATCGGTCGCGCCGTTTGTCGGCCTATTCGGCACGGTGTGGGGGATCATGAACAGCTTTTTCCAGATCGGCGCGCAGCAAAGCGCGTCGCTCGCGGTCGTCGCGCCCGGCATTGCCGAGGCCTTGTTCGCCACTGCCATCGGCCTGTTCGCGGCCATCCCGGCAGTGATCGCCTATAACCGCTTCAGCAATCAGGTGAACCTGTTCGAAGCGCGGCTGCAACGCTTCGCCGACAAGGTGCACGCCGGGCTGAGCCGCGAACTGGACCGGGTGTAAGCCATGGGAATGGGTGTTTCCTCCTCGATGCGTCGCGGCAGGCGAACGCGGCGCGGCGCGATGTCTGAAATCAACGTGACGCCGCTCGTCGATGTGATGCTGGTCTTGCTCATCATCTTCATGGTGACGGTGACTTTGCCGGCCGTTGGCGTCCCGCTCGAACTGCCGGAAAGCCGCGCCAATCCGGTTGAGGAAACCCCGCAACAAGTCACGATCTCGATCGATGCGAGTGGGGCGATCTATGTCGAAGATGCAGCGGTGCCGCAGGGCGGCTTTGCCGATGCGCTCGCAGCGCTTGACCGCGGTAGCGATGGCAAGCCGCCGCTGATCGTGCTGCGTGGTGACAAGAGCCTTGATTATGGCCGGGTGATGCAAGTCATGGGCGAGCTGGGGCGGGCGGGCTTCACGTCGATCTCGCTGGTCACCAGCGGTTCAGTGACGGCTCCTTAAGCGGCAGGGTATCATGGCAGAGCGTGCGCTTCAGCAAGAGGAAAGGGTCGGCCTTGCGGTTGCCGTGCTGCTGCACGGTGCCCTTGTGGCGGTGCTCTTGCAACAGGCGATGCGGCAGGAAGTGCTGACCTTTCCTGAACGCATGGACGTGAGCCTCGTCGGCGAAGTCGGGCTGGAATCCGCTGCGCGCGAGCCAGTGCCGGAAAGCCGTCAGTCGATAGCGCCCACGCTTGGCGACGAAGCGCCGCCGCCGGCCGAAACCGCGCCGCCTCCCAAGCCGCAACCGACGCAGAACGCTCCGCCGCAGCCGCGATCTTCGCCCACGCCGACACCGCGTGCCAGCAGCAGCCCTGCGCCGCGTACGTCCAGCACGCCTGCGCCGCGTGCCACGCCGACCACCGCTGCGCGCACCGGCGGCAGCCGAATCGGGGATGATTTCCTGTCGGGGCAGGGCAGTTCATCGCGCACGGATGAAACGCGTGCGCCCGCTGCCGTATTTGGTACTTCGGATCGCGCGGCACTTTCATCTGCGATCACCCGCCAGATCCGCCCGCATTGGAATGCGCCGTCAGGTGCAGACGCTGAGAAGCTCGTGTCGGTGGTAAGCTGGGATCTCAACCGCGATGGCACGCTGAAGGGCCGCCCGCGCTGCCGCGTCGAGCCGGGCAGCATTACCGACAGCAACCAACCGCAGGCATCGCTGCATTGCGAGCGCGCCATTCGCGCTGTGCAGCTGGCCGCACCCTTTGATCTTCCCGACCAGTTTTACGATCGCTGGAAAGCGCTCGAATGGCAATTCGACAGAAGGCTGTGATGATGAGACGCAAAATATGGCTTCCCCTCGTGGCTCTGGTGCTGGGCACCGCAGCACAGGCGCAGGATCTGGGTGCGCCGGTGGGCGAAGGTGGCCGGGTGGAGCGGATCCAGGTTGCCCCGACGGAGGCGACCGATGGCCCGCTGCGCGGCACTGTGACTGACGAATCCGACTGGTCGGACATCGGCATCGCGATCCCTGCCTTTGCCACGGATCGTAACCGCGAAACCCCGGCGAATGCCGAAGGCACGGGTGCGCTCGGCCGCGAGATTGCCCGCGTCATCACAGCGAACCTCAGGAACAACGGCCTGTTCAAGCCGGTTGGCCCTGATAGCCTGCCCGCGCCGGGCTTCCCGCAGATCACCTCTCCCGCATGGAGCAGTTGGAGCGGACGCAGTGCCGAGATGCTGGTGCATGGCTATGTGCAGGCGCGCGACGATGGGCGGCTGGTGGTCGGCTGCTATCTCTACGATGTCTCGCTCCAGAGCGAGTTGATCCGTGAAGGCTGGGTGGTGCCGCCTGCGGACTGGCGCCGCGCTGCGCACAAATGTTCGGACGTGATCTTTGCCCGGCTGACCGGCGAAAGCCCGTTCTTCGACAGCCGGATTGCCTATATCGCGGAAACCGGTCCCAAGGATGCGCGGGTCAAACGGCTTGCCATCATGGACAGCGACGGCGCGAACCACCGGTTCCTGACATTGGGCAGCGCCACCGCGCTGACCCCGCGCTTTTCGCCCGACTATTCCAAGATCCTCTACCTTTCCTATGTCGATGGGAACCCGCGCATCTATGTCTATGACATCGGCAGCGGGAAGCAGACGCTGGTGACGGAAAACCGCAATCCCACCATTGCGCCGCGCTGGTCGCCCGATGGCCGCTCGATCCTCTATTCCATGTCGGTTTCGGGCAATACGGATATCTACATCGTGCCGGCCACGGGTGGGTCAAGCCGCCGTCTCACTGACGCGCCGGGAATTGATGTGGGCGGCAGCTTTTCGCCCGATGGCAGCAAGATCGTGTTCGAAAGCGACCGATCGGGATCGCAGCAATGCTACGTCATGAATGCCGATGGCTCGAACCAGCGACGCATCAGCTTTTTCGGGGGGCGCTGCGCTACTCCGGAATGGAGCCCGCGCGGCGATCAGATCGCCTTCACGCGGATCGCGGGCGACTTCAACGTCGCGGTCATGAACACCAATGGCGGCGGGATGCGCGTGCTTACCCGAGGCTGGCAGGACGAAGCCCCGACCTGGGCGCCCAATGGCCGCATCATCCAGTTCTTCCGCACCGAACGGAATTCGGGCCGTTCGGGCATCTGGCAGGTTGACCTGACCGGACGCAACGAGCGACGCCTGCCCACTCCTGTAGATGGGTCTGACCCTGCTTGGGGCCCGATCCGGCCATAAATTTGTCTGCTTTTTCGGTGATTAAAATCTCGCAAGTCTGAAAGGAAACCCCCGATGAATACCAAGCTTGCCACAATGCTGCTTCTGGCTTCGGCCACCACGCTTGCCGCCTGTTCGAAGAAGGCGCCCGAGCAGTTGCCGCCTCCTCCAGTCACCAATGGTGGCGGGCAGACCACCGCGCCGACGACCCCGATGGGGCCGCAGGTCGGATCGCAGGAGCATTTCCGCAACGCGGTGAATGGTCAGACGGTGATCTTTTTCGAAACCGACCGTTTCAATATTTCCAGCCCGTCCGCGGCCACCTTGCAAGCGCAGGCGCAATATTTCGCGCAATATCCGCAGCTCACCTTCACCATCGAAGGTCATGCTGACGAACGCGGCACCCGCGAATACAACCTCGCGCTGGGTGAACGCCGGGCCAATGCGGCCAAGAACTACCTGACCAGCCTTGGTATTGCGCCCAATCGCATTTCGGTTGTCAGCTACGGCAAGGAACGCCCGGTAGCGCTGGGTTCGGATGAACAGTCTTGGGCGCAGAACCGTCGCGCAGCGAGCGTGATGATCCGCTAAAGCGCCAAAGCGCGTCTCGAAAAGGTGTATACCGGTTTTTCGGAAAAGACGCGCGACAGCAAATGATTACGGCAGCAGGCCGGGCATGGGCTCGGCCTGCACGCTGATCAGGCCCGTTGCGACCATGGCGCGGTCGCTGCCCGCCAGATCACGCGCACTGGTGACCACGCACAATGCGGCCAGCGCAAGCGTCGAAAACAGGCTGGAGAGGGTCAGTTGCTGGCTCATTCGTGGTCTCGATATCCGGTCTGTGTTGCCATGCAACATTTCAATTAAAAACCGGTTCCCTGCCATCTCATCGCTTTGCATCGCGCGCCACCTCGCCTAGGTTGAACGCCATATGCTTTCGACCAACGACATTTCGGCATTCTTGCGATGAGCCGCGCACGCCGTTCCACGGACTGGGGTTTCCCGCGCTGGCGGGGCTATGGCTCGTCGCAGGAAGCGGCGAATATCCGCATCTGCGACCGCTACGGCTGCGATGAACCGGGCGACTGCCCCGCGCCCAAGGCACCCAACAGTCGTGAGCGGTGGTATTTCTGCCAACGCCATGCGGCAGAATACAACGCCAAGTGGGATTATTTCGAGGGTCTCGAAAAGGAAGAGGCCGCGGCGCGAGCCAGTGCCGAGCAGCGCGAGAATGCCGGATATGCCGAGGCTGCGCATTACGGCTGGGCGGGTTCTGGTGATGGTTCGCGCTCAGCCGATGAAATGCGTGCTCTCGATGTGCTCGGCCTTGAGGCGGATGCAGACTTCAATGCGATCAAGAAGGCTTACCGCGCCCGCGCCAAGCTGGTCCATCCTGATGTAAAACCCGGCGATGCAGAGGCGGCGAAAGAGTTTCAGGCTATCCAGCTCGCTTACGAAGTCCTTCGCGCTGCCGAAGAACGCCGCGAGTGGCGTGGGTAGGGAAAGCGCCTAGAGCGCCTCCTTGTAAACCCGCCCGGCTTTCATCACCAGTTTCAGATTGGCCGCCGGATCGCCGATAAAGTCGAGACTTTTTGCCGGATCACCATCCCACACCAGCAGATCGGCATGCGCGCCCGGCTCGATCACGCCAAGCTTGCCCGGATAGGGGGAACGTTCGCCCGACATCGCCAGCAATTCGCCCGCTGCGCCTGTGGCCATGCGCAAGGCTTCCAGCGGCGCCATGAAGCGCGTGAGCTTCGCCAATTGTCGTCCCTGGCTGGCCGAGCCGCCCGGGTTCATCAGGATGTCGGTGCCGAACGCCATCTTGACGCCTTCAGCCCGGCCTTTCTCGAAGGCGCGCACCGTGCCGATCGAAACCTGTTCCTGCTTGGCGATCTGGACCGGATCGGTCTTGGGATTGGCATCGTCGTCCGCAAGGAACGGCTGGATCGACCACCAAGCACCTTCCGTCTTCATCATGCGGATCGTGGCATCATCGGCAAGCTGGCCATGCTCGATCGAACGCACACCCGCCCGCAAGGCCCGCTGGATTGCTTCGGAGGTGTAGACATGGCTGCACACATAAGTGCCCCAGTCCGCTGCCGCGCGCACCGCCGCGCGCATTTCTTCTTCGAGAAACTGTGCGGTATCCAGCGGATCATAAAGCGAAGACACTCCGCCGCCTGCCATGATCTTGATCTGGCTTGCGCCTTTCATCAACTGTTCGCGCGTGCGGCGGAGCACTTCGGCCTCGCCATCGGCAATCGCAGCGACCCCGGTGCGCTCGGTGTAGTCCGCCGGGTCGCTGTCCATCCGGGGCAGGGCGTGGAGCATCCGGAAATCGCCGTGGCCCGAGGTTTGCGAGATCATCGCGCCCGACGGGAAGATGCGCGGGCCGGGCAACACGCCCCTGTCAGCCGCCATCTTGAGGCCAAACGCCGGCCCGCCGGTGTCGCGCACCGTCGTGAAGCCGCGCATCAGGGTGGCGCCCGCTTCTTGCCCTGCAATCAGGTGGATCAGCGCGATATCCTGCGTCAGCGCGGCGAGTTGGCTGACGCTGACGAGGGTTGCGTGCCAGTGGCAATCGATGAGGCCCGGTGTCACGCTTCGGCCGCCGCAATCGATCCGCACTGCATCCTGCGGGCCCTGCCCTGCGCCAACGATCGCGCTGATTTTGCCGCCTTCGATCACGATCTCGCGGCCTGCCTGCATTTTCAGGCTCGTCCCGTCGAAGAAGGTCAGATTGGTCAGCACCGTGGGGCGCCCCGGGGTCTGCGCACGGGCAAATTGCGGGGCAAGGCCGAAGCCTGCAAACATGCCGAGGACGGCGGCTGTTCCGCCCAAGGCTTCGCGCCGCGAGATGTCCGCTTCGATCCGGGCAAAGGCTTGCTGGGTCAGCGGTGATCCGCACAGGCAGGGGTTGATCCATCCCGCGCCCGGTTCCGCTCCGGCGTGCTCATGCCCGCAACATTCCAGCCCCATGAGTTTCTCCCCTGTCGTGCCTTGGATAAGCACTATGACAAGAAACCGGCTTCGCTCCTAGTCTTTTGGCCCCGCAAAGCCCTTGCCGCGTGCATCGATCTGGGGATCGGGATTGTCGTTCCACCACGCCACGTCGCGCCACGGGCGCACATCCACCTCGTGGCTCCAGCAATTGCGCGGCTGATGGGCAAGATGCCAGTAGGTCTCGGCGAGGGCAGCCGGATCAATTACCCCGTCGGGGCCTTTCTGCGACTTGAAAGCTTCGTAACGGTCGCCCAGCAGCTTGCCGAGCGTGTCGGGCGCATCGACTGCGCCATCGACGACCACATGCGCAACATGTACGCCTTGCGGCGCGTATTCGGCATAGAGCGTCTGGCACAGCATCCGCCGCCCGCCCATCGCGGCAGCGTGGCTGTGCTGTCCGGCATTGCCGCGCATGGCGGCGGTCGCAGAGGTGACGAGCAGCGTGCCGTGCGGCCCGCCATCGCGGGCGCGCTCCACCATCAGCGGGAATAGCGCATGGGCCAGCCGGAACACGCCGTAAGTGCCAAGCCGCCAGCCGAGTTCAAAAATGCGGTGCGGGGTATCGGGCAAGCTGCGGTTCCCGATCTGCGCACCGAGATTGTAGAGGCCACACGCGATCGGGCCGATATCGCGCTCTGTCCGGGCGACCAGTTCTTCGATTGCGCCATCTTCGGCAGCATTCATCAATGTGCCGCTGGCCGATCCTCCTGCGGCGGCGATCTCGTCGACCATGCGTTGCAAGCCAGCCTCGTCGGAACGTCGCGCCAGCACAGCGTGATAGCCACCTGCTGCAAAGCGCCGCCCCGCGGTGCCGCCAATCCCGGCCCCTGCGCCGATCACAAGAAATACCGGTTTGCGCTTGTCAGTCATCGCGTTGTTCCTCTCGGCTACGACGTGTGCTCATCCGGTAAACGCCGCGATTGCCCACACCACTGCCACAATCAGCAGCACTCCGGCGACATCGAGTATCGCGCCCGCACCCACCATCTTCTCGATCCGGATGCGGCCGGTGGCCCAGGCGATCGCGTTCGGCCCGGTGCCGGCCGGCAGCATGAAGCCCCAGCTTGATGCCAGTGCTGCGGGCATCGCCAGCAGCAGCGGATCAGCGCCCAGCGCGACTGTCAGCGCGGCGACGACCGGGATAATGCCCGATGCTGTGGCGACGTTGCTGGCAAATTCGGTGATGATGATCACCATCGCCGTCAGCGCCAGCGCGACCACGATCAGCGGAAAGTTCTGCAGTGGCAGCAGCGCGCCGCCAAGCCATTCCGCGAGTCCCGATAGCTGCATTGCCTGCGCCAGCGCGAGGCCGCCGCCGAACATCATGATGATGCTCCACGGCGCGCGCTCGGCCTCGCGCCAGATCAGCAGGGTTCGTCCCGTGCCGTCGGGGATCAGGAACAGGGCGATCCCGGCAAGAATGGCAATGGTGCCATCGGTCCATGCTCCGGCAGGCAGCAGAGGTGCGACCAGCGGCTGGGTCATCCATCCGACAAAAGTGACAAGCGCGACCGGGACCAGCCGCTTTTCCGGGGTGCTCCAGGCGGTGTGGCTGGCAATGGCAGCGCGCGCGGCGGCGAGATCGAAGGGATGTTCGGCTACCTTCTGGACGCGTGCAATAACCAGGGCTGCAAGTGGAATGGCCAGTGCGACAATCGGCAGAGCATAAAGCGACCACTGGGCAAAAGTGATGCGGAAGCCGGCCATGCTGTCGATCAGACCGACCGCGATCGCATTGGTGGGTGAGCCGACAATGGTGCCCAAGCCCCCGATGCTCGCGGCAAAGGCAATACCCATCGGGAGCGCTCCCGAAAGGCCTTCCGTCTGCGCTTCCGCTTCGCTCATCGCAGGTTTGCTGCCCCCGTCCAGTACTGCCAGCGCCATCGGCATCATGATCAGCGTGGTCGAAGTATTGGAAATGAGCATGGAAAGCAGCGCGGCGGCGATCATGAAGGCAAGCAGCAATTGCCATGTCCCCCCTTGTGTCCCGATCATCCGCAGGATCGCAAGGCTGAGACGGCGGTGCAGCCCGGTCCGTTCGATAGCCAATGCGAGAAACGCGCCGCCAAGGATCAGAAACAGGATCGGCGAATAATAGGAACTGGCGGTTGTTTCGGCATCCGAAATTCCGCCAATCGGCAGGACGAGGAATGGCAGCAGCCCTGTCACCGTCAGCGGGACGGCCTCGGTCATCCACCATGCGGCCATCCACACGACAAGACCCGCAACAAGCCACGCTCCTTGCGGCATGCCTGCGGGCGGGGTGGTAAACGCAACCAGCGCAAACGCCAGCGGACCGAGGACAAGACCGATACGGCGCGCTGTCATGTTTCTTGGCGATCCCCCTTGTTATTTGGCAAGGACTATCGGGGGGTGGGAGCGCGAGCAAGCAAAACGGCGGCCCGACGTTATGTCGGCCCGCCGTGGTGGTGCTTTTCAACGGTATTTCGCCGGATTTTGCGCATTTCTGACGATTTTTCGCGCGTTCTTGCGTGTTTCCGGCGCGTTTCAAGATCAGCGTCGATTCTGGCGCTGCTGGCCTCTTATTTCGGTGCCAGCACCATCAGCATCTGGCGCCCTTCAAGCCGGGGAAAAGCCTCGACCTTGGCGACTTCCGCGACATCTTCCTGCACCTTTTTGAGCAAGTCCATGCCGAGATGCTGGTGCGCCATTTCGCGGCCACGGAAACGCAGCGTGATCTTCACCTTGTCGCCGTTCTCGATAAACTTGTTCACGTTGCGCATCTTCACATCGTAATCATGTGTGTCAATGTTGGGACGCATTTTGACTTCCTTGATGTCCTGCGTTTTCTGGGACTTGCGCGCCAGATTAGCCTTTTTCTGGGCCTCGTAACGATACTTGCCGACATCGAGGAATTTGCACACCGGCGGGTCCGCATTGGGGGACACTTCGACGAGGTTGAGGCCCTTTTCATTGGCCTGCTCCATCGCTTCGCGGGTGAACATCACACCAAGGTTTTCGCCTTCGTCATCAATGACGCGGACCTTGGGGACTTGAATGAACTGGTCAAAGCGAGGGCCGCTTTTGATTGGCGGGGCCATCGAACGCCGGGGTGGACGAGATATGGGGCTTTCTCCTGTAATAGCCTTGGTTGTGGAGCGCTCCTTAATCCGAATTCACGCGCAGCGCCAGATAGAGTCTTCGGGCGGTGCCACTTACTCTGGTCGCGCGATCAGTCGGCAGAGCAAAGCGCAAAGCGTGCGATCTTGCCCTTGGCGGGCACCAACGCTTCCAGACTGCCCGCCGGGCTCAACGCAGCGCGGATTTCGGGCGCGGCGGCATCCATCCCGCCCGTATAAGCGCCGAAGGCCGGCAGGATCATGCGTTCTGCCCCGCCTGCCGCAACTCTTCCGAGAACCGCACAAGGCCGGGCAATCGAACGGTTTCTGACCTTGATGCGCAGCTTGGGGTGATAATGGCCGGACAATTCATGGCAGAGCTCTCCGGGCCGTGCTTCGTGGCGCAGCACAATGCCGCCGAGTTCCAGCTCGGGCACCACTTCCCCGCCAAAGCTCCGTGCCATATTCTCATCATGATTGCCGGTGATCCACACGAAATCGATCGCGCGGATCAAGCCTTCGAGCATTCCTTTCGCAAAGGGATCGAGCCGCAGCGCACCAGCATCATCGTGGAAATTGTCGCCCAGTGTGATGACGCGCCTTGCCCCGGACGCTTTCACGATATCGGCCAGTCGTTCCAGTGTCGCGCGGCTGTCGTAAGGCGGCAGCATCTGGCCGCGCTGCGCATACCAGCTGCCTTTTTCCAGGTGCAGATCGGCCACCAGCAACGTGCGTTCGGTCGGCCAATACAGCGCGCGCCCATCGGCCATGGACATGTCATGGCCGGCAAAGGGGAGAGGCGCGAACGAAACGGGAACCATGGCGCACCCCTGCCTGCAAACAATCCCCGTGGCAAGTGTGTGCGGGGCCTTGTGCGCTTCGCGCGCTCGCTTATGGTAAGCGGCTAGTGACGGATGGGGATGTATGACGGATTGGACTGAACATACCGGCCGCGCCAAGGCGTGGTTTGAAAGCCTGCGCGATGCGATCTGTGCCGAATTTGAGGCGATCGAGCATGAGGCGGGCTCGGATGCACGCTTTCAATACACCGCTTGGGATCGCCATGAAGATGGCAATCCCGATCCCGGCGGCGGGGTGCAGGGCTTGATGAAAGGCAAGGTGTTCGAGAAGGTCGGGGTCAATGTCTCGACCGTGCGCGGCAGCTTTGCGAAGGAATTTGCCGGCAACATCAATGGTGCAAGCGCCGAGGATCCCGGCTTCAGCGCGACTGGCATTTCGCTGGTGGCGCATATGACAAACCCGCATGTGCCGGCCGTCCACATGAACACGCGTTTCCTCACCACCACCAAGGCGTGGTTCGGTGGCGGGGCGGATCTCAATCCGCCGATCCCCTATGACGAGGACACCGCCCTGTTCCATGCTGCAATGCAGGCCGCCTGCGACCCGCACGACCCGACTTACTACGAACGTTTTGCCAAGTGGGCTGAGGAGTATTTCTATATCCCCCACCGGCAAGTCGGGCGCGGTGTGGGCGGGATTTTCGCCGATCATCTCGAATGCGCCGACGATGCAGCCTGGGAGGCGAATTTCGCTTTCATTCAGGATATCGGCAAGCAGTTCCTCGAAGCCTTCCCCGCGATTGTGCGCAAGCGGATGAACACGCCGTTCGATGCGGCCGATGAGGCGCAGATGTTCGAGTATCGCGGCCGCTATGCCGAATTCAATCTGGTCTATGATCGCGGCACGATCTTCGGCCTCAAGACGGGCGGAAACATCGATGCGATCCTGATGAGCCTGCCGCCGCGGGCGACATGGTCATGATGTCGGGCTAGCCGGTCGCGACGACCCGCTGCCGGAACCAGTCGGCGAGTTCGTCTTCGCTGAGCTCGCCGGCAGCAAGGGCGATGAAGGCAACTGTCATATCGGCGTCATCTGCCTCCACGCGCCAGCCGTTTTTCAGCAGGAAAAGCAAGCTGACCACGTTGGCAGTTCGCTTGTTGCCGTCCATGAAGGGATGATTTCGCGCCAAGCCAAAAGCATAGGCTGCTGCCAGGGCTGCCGCATCCGGCTCGCCATAGGCCTCTAACTGCTGCGGGCGTGCCATCGCGCTTTCGAACAGCCCCATGTCGCGGATGCCTGTGCCACCGCCGTGTTCGTCAATCTGTTCGACATGCGCGGTTAGCGCCGCGCGGTGACTGACCCACCTCCAGCGTGACACGAGCTTACTTTGCCAGCTCGCGAAGCACCTTGACCCGTTCCCGCATGATCTGGCGGGCGAGACGCATTTCTTCCTCGAACTCGGAGTCCACCGGGGTTAGCGTCACGCCGTCATCAGTCATGGTCAGGCTGATTTCATCGCCGATATCGACGTTTAGTGCAGCCAATAGCTCCTTACTCAGGATAATCCCGGCGGAATTCCCGATCTTGGTGATCTTGAGGCTGCGGGTGCGAGGGATGGGTTTGTTCATACGTGCGTTATAACGCGCGAGCACCGAGGTGCCAACAACCATTCTCGCAGGCGCAACAATCCCGCTTGCCCCGTTCCCCGCCCACGCCCATATTCCATTGCATATGCTCCGTCAGTACGAACTCGTTGAGAAGGTCCTCGATTACGACCCTGCTGCCGATGCGGCGATGCTCAACCGCGCCTATGTCTACACCGTGCAGAAGCACGGCACCCAGAAGCGTGCGAGCGGCGATCCCTATTTCAGCCACCCGGTGGAAGTCGCCGGATTGATGACTGATCTGAAGCTCGATCAATCAACCATCATCACCGCTCTGCTGCATGATACGGTCGAGGATACGCTTGCGACGATTGAGGATATCGAGGTCCATTTCGGCCCCGAAGTCGCGCGGCTGGTCGATGGCGTGACCAAGCTCTCGAAAATCGAGACAATGCCCGAAAATGAACGGGCGGCTGAAAACCTGCGCAAGTTCCTGCTCGCGATGTCCGAGGATATCCGCGTGCTGCTGGTCAAGCTGGCAGACCGGCTGCACAATATGCGCACGCTCCATTTCATCCGCTCGCCGGAAAAGCGCAAGCGGATCGCGCGCGAGACGATGGATATCTACGCGCCGCTGGCGGAACGCGTCGGCATGTATGAATACATGCACGAAATGCAGGCGCTCGCCTTCCGCGAGCTGGAACCCGAAGCCCATGCCACCATCACCGGGCGGCTCGAACAATTGCGCTCGCAGGGTGGTGGGCAGGTTGATGCGATAGCGCTTAACATCAAGCAGCGCCTTGCCGAAGCGGGCCTCAAGGTCGAGGTCTATGGCCGCGAGAAGCACCCCTATTCGATCTGGCACAAGATGGCGGAGCGCCATGTCAGTTTTGAACAGGTCACTGACATCATGGCGTTCCGCGTGCTGACCGAAAGCGAGGAAGATTGCTACCGCGCGCTCGGGGCGCTCCACACCACCTGGCAGTTCATCCCGGGCAAGTTCAAGGACTATATCTCGACGCCCAAGTCGAATGGCTACCGGTCCTTGCACACATCGCTGATGTACGAGAATTCGATGCGGGTCGAAGTGCAGGTGCGCACCCGCGAAATGCACCGGGTCAACGAATTCGGCCTCGCAGCGCACTGGGCTTACAAGCAAGCGGGCAGGCCCGATGGGCAAGTCGGCTGGCTGCGCGATCTCATAGAGATTGTCGATGCGAGCCACGATGCCGAGGAATTGCTCGAACACACCAAACTCGCGATCTATCAGGATCGCATCTTTGCCTTCACGCCCAAGGGCGCGCTGTTCCAGTTGCCCAAGGGCGCGAGCGCGGTGGATTTCGCCTTTGCCGTCCATACCAATCTCGGTCTTGCGACGGTCGGCGCCAAGATCAACGGTCGGCACATGCCGCTGCGCACGCCGCTCGGCAACGGCGATGTGGTTGAGATCATCAAAAGCCCGCATGCCGAGCCGCAATTGTCATGGCTTGGCTTTGTGGTGACGGGAAAGGCACGCGCCGCGATCCGCCGGGCGGTGCGCATGAAGGAGCGCGCCGAGGTCGCGGCGATTGGTTCCAAGCTGTTCGACGAGATCGCCGCGCGTGTCCCTGCGAAGATCGGCAAGAAAGCGATCCGCGCGGCTGTCGAGCGGCTCGGGCTCGAGGAGCCTGATGATCTGATGTATGCAATCGGTGCGGCCAAGCTCTCCGACCGTGAGGTGATGGAGGCATTGGTGCCCGGCTGCACGGCGGATGTTGCGGATGAGGAACATTGGTCACGGCGGGAGCGTGCGATCTCGATCCGTGGTCTCACGCCCGGCGTGGCGTTCGAACTCGCGCCATGCTGCCACCCGGTGCCGGGTGATCGCATTGTCGGTATTCGCCGCAAGGGGGAAACCGTGCTGGTCCATGCGATTGATTGTCTGGAACTGGCGAATGGGGTGGATAGTGACTGGCTTGATCTCGCCTGGGGCAACCGTTCGCAAGGCGCGGTTGGCCGGCTTTCAGTGACGCTGTATGATCGGCCCGGCACGCTCGCTGAAATGGCGGGCATTTTCGCACAGAACAAGGCGAATGTGACGAGCCTCGCACAGACCCAGCTCGATCATCCTTTCACCACTTACGAGGTGGATATCGAGGTGCAGGATTTGGCGCACCTCTCGCGCATCCTTTCGGCTTTGCGCGCAAGCGATGCAGTTGCGCAGGCCGAGCGGATCTAGGGCTCACTCAGCCGCCCTTCGCACGGGCACGCGGATGTTGCAGATATCCGCGCCGCCTGCGGGCGTGATGAAAAATGGATCGCGGCGGTTGGCGATGGCTTCGGCATAGGCGGCGAAAGTCTGGCTTTCGGTCGAGAGGTATTCGAAGCGCGGTCGTGTTTGTTGGCCTATCGCTTCGCTACTTGAGGCCGGGTCGGCAGCGGGCAGATCGCTCGCCACCCGCACCGACAGGATCGGCGTGCGCTTATGCGCTTCGTCCGCCGCATAGAACCCCAGCGCGCCCTTGCCGCGGGGCAGGCTGGAGAGGTGCTCCATCCCCGCGATCACCCGGCCCACCAGCGCGATGTTGCGATCCAAATGACGCGGCGCATGGCCGATCACGGTGTAGAGTTCCGCGCCTGATCCCGTATCGGGCGAATAGTTCCGCCCCACCCCGACCATGCCGTAGCAGTGGGTGGGCCAGACTTGGTTGCCCCCTAATCCGACTGGCCAGCCCGCTACGAAGGCGCCCGTCGCGTAAGGTTCGAAGGTTCGGAGGCTTCCCAACTTCACCTGTTGATTGGGGGGGCAAACATGGTGACCGCAATAATCGTCATTGGGCTTGTCACCGAGAATGTACTCCGCCTCCCCCATCACCTTCAGCCCCTCGGGCAAGGGCTTCGGTTCGCCCGTCGCTTCGGGATTGTCATAATTGGGATCGCCCCACTGGGTGACGTAATTGTCCTGCACCCGGTTGACGCTGATGCCGTCATACCACTTGGCGCGGGCGAAGAGGCGGATGTTGTGCACCCAGCCTTGGCTGAAGGGCGCCGGCATAAGCTGGATCACCACTTCGCGAGGGTTTCCCTCGGCATCGGGCGCGAGAGTCATCACCAGCAAGTCCTCCGCCGGGATCGCCACCCAGTCAGCCTTGGACGCGGCGGCGACGATCTCCGATGGGGCGGACGCGGGAGTCTTTGTCTGCCCTATCGCTTCGCTACTTGAGGGCGAGGTGTTCTGCGCGGCCAGTGGCAAGACAAGGGCGAGGGCAGCCGTAGCGGCGAGCAATGCGGTTCTCATATCCAGCATAGTGCCACACACGCCATCCAATCAAAAACCCCTTTCCACGCGTTTTGGAGGGCGGAAAGGGGTTTTCGAGGCAGCGTTCGCAGGGAATGCCACATCCGCGCAGCGCTGTACCTTGGCGACTTTCGTACCACTTTTCCGACTGGCGGCCAAGTCACCCGCTATCCAGCGCCTTGCGAAGCGGGACATTCACCGCTAGTGGGCCGCTCTTGCCCCGAAAGGTGCTCCCGTTCTCGCGCTCAAGTAGCGAAGCGGTAGCGCAAACAGGTGCACGGAGCAGTGGCCGAGTGGTCGAAGGCGCACGCCTGGAAAGTGTGTATACGTCAAAAGCGTATCGAGGGTTCGAATCCCTCCTGCTCCGCCAAAACTTCTGATTAACAGAGAAAACTCATTCACAGTTTGCTGCAAGCCGGGTCGTCGCTCAGTGTGGGGCGAGACCGATCTGCCGTATTCAGTTGGCCGCGCGGTGCATCTCATGCCCACTTCTGGTTGCGTTCAGTCGGGGGGCTTGCGGTTTCGCGCCAGGGGCGGACGCAACTCAACCAATCTACGAGCAATCGACGGCCACCAATCGGCATGATCGATACAAGAGCCAGTCAACTGCGCAGCAATGATGATCGGTATTTCGATCACTGAAATACGATGTGGCCGTCCTCGCGCACCCCCTGCAAGCCGCAGAGGATTATTCATTGTTTACCGGCCCCTTGCGAGCTAACTTCATCAGGGGGAACATCGCATGAATGATGAATACTTGACCCACGACAGTCTCAGAAGATTCAGCCTCTTCAAGGATTTGTCCGATGAAGCCCTGAACTCTGTCAGAAGCAAGATCACGGTTGTCCGGTTCGCCCGCGGGGAAACCATTATCCGGCACGAGGCGCGTGACACCGATGTGTTCCTGCTATTCGATGGGCAGGCCTTGGTGAACCGCTATTCGCTGGCTGGGCGCGAGATAAGCTACCGCCGCCTGCCTGCCAATTCATACATGGGGGAACTGGCCGTCTTCGATGGCAGGCCGCGCTCGGTCAATGTGATCGCGGTTACCGAAGTCGTAACTGGCCGCCTGTCGGGTGCGGCCTTCATCGACCTGATCCGGACGATTCCACAGGCGCTGGACGCGTTGTTGCACGATCTTTCAACGCGGATCAGAGACCTGTCAGACCGGATCTACGAGAACACCGCCAGTTCGGTCAAAATGAGGTTCTATTCCGAACTGATGCGGGCCGCACTGGCCGAAAAGGACGGCAATGACGAGATTGTTTTGCTCAATCCGCCCACCCATGCCGAGTGGGCCGCGATTGTTGGCGGGCAACGTGAGGTGATTACCCGCGCTTTGGGCGAGCTGGTCAGCCGGGGCATAGTGCGCAAGGAAGGCCGCAACCTGGTGGTCATTGATCTCGAGCGCTTGATTGATCAGATTGACGAAACCTGATGCGTGTCAAACACGTTGCGGTGGTTCTGACAATGATGCCCCGCTGATGAAAAAAATGGGCGGCTTTCACAAAGGGAAAGCCGCCCTTCTGAGTTGAGGAACTCGTTGCATCGCTGCCTCGAGCCCTTCGGGTCGCAGCTAGGGGTTAGCGTGGGCGCGGAGTGGAAAATGTGCAAAAATGCACATTGGTCGCATGGTCGCGAAGACTTTGCTGCAGAATGCTGATCGGCCATCGGAACACAGGTTTATCTGGATCCCCAAAAGCAGAGGGCTGCCCACTATTAGCGGGCAGCCCTGCAAGTCGTGGCTCTCTGGAAGCCGGCCGACGGGGGTGGGTCGGGATGGCGATCAGAAGTTTGCCGCCAGGCGTTCCCTAGTTTGCTTTTCGAGGCTCGCCCAGGCATTCTGCGATGCCTTGCGCGTGCAGCCCCGATAGTCCTGCATGTCGGCCAGCCTTTGGAGTGCCGTGGTATCTCCACATACCTTGCGGACTGCGGACCGCACTCGGGTTGAGAGGGCTTGCTGTCCGGCCACCGTCGCCAGATTAAGATCGCCATAGGTCACAATAACAGTACGGAGACCTTGATTGTCGACGATAATTTCCGAATTGTTCTTTGCATTTGCAGCAAAAGTCAGCCCGCAGGCAATAGAAATAGCTGCAACAGTCTTGATGAAGTTTGCCATGATCACTCTCCTCTTTGGGGATTGATCCCCTGTGATCATTTCTACTCAACACCCCTGACTATAGATGTGAAGTTCTTCACACGTTGCAAATCTCTTTGAAGGTCGAAAATTTCATAAAGGAATCAAGAATTCTTCTGCCCATTTTCATCCACGCTGACGACAAAAGATGCACGCTCGACCCGTGGAATTGCGTTCTTGACGCAAGGGATGCGTGCGTGGATTGCGTCTCGCCCGTCGGATTTGGGTACGCCTATTTGAAAAGATGGCGTGGGGAGCGCGGTTCGCGTGGTTTGGCGATGCAAGGCATTGCAATTCAGCGTGTATGTAAAGGCGTTACCCGATGCATCGCGCGCTGTTGCTGATGCCGCCATTCGTGGCCAACACCCTTCATCGCAATCTTCAAACTATCTGCGTCCGGGCGAGGCCTGGTCCCGCTTTGCCTGATTGCCGTGAGCGGGACCTTCGTCCGACGTCAGGTGCTATCGCTGACGCAATCAGGGGTGAGTCACGCGCCGTGCGAACACGACAATGACCCACCCCTTCATGCTGGCGTTATGACGCCCTGTTCTTCGTCAGAAGATGTAGCTCAGCCTGCCATAGAGGAACCGCCCGTTGAACCCGAACGGCGAGAAGCTGGAGAACGGCAGGAAGTAGTTGTTGACGGAGAGGTTCGCCGGATTTCCGGTCACCGGGTCGATAGTCCGTCCAGTCGGGTTGGCAGTGGGATACTCGTCAAACAGGTTGTTGGCACCGAATGCGAGTTCAAGCCTGTTGGCCCAGCCTTCCTGCGGGCGGATGCGGATTTCCGCGTCGGTGATCCAGCGCGGGCGCAGCAACAGATCGTTTATCGGGGTCGCACCGGCTGAGAACACTTCGCCAAAGCGGTTGCTGCGCAGGGTGACACTGAGCCAGTTCCACTCCCAGTCAGCGCCGAGATTGATGCGGTCTCTCGGCTGACCGCGCTCGATCCGTTCAGACTCAAGCCGACCGAACAGATTGATCCCCGGCACCTGACCAAGCGCGCCCGGAGTGTCGCGCCGCCCGGTGATGTCGACATCGTTCCAGTTATAGCCCGCAGTCAGCGAGACTGTGCCGGCATCGCCGACGCTGGTGCGATAAGTGGCAATCGCGTCAAAGCCGCGGGTGCGTGTGTCGATCCCGTTGATGAAGAAGCGTGCCGCCGAAATGTTGGTAAAGCCTGCACCATTCAGGATCTGTGCAATCGCAAGGCCTGTGCCCGTGCCCGACGGATTGCCCGCCGCATCGCGTGTCGCCGTCAGGTTGTCGGTCAACACGATACGGTCATCAATGTCGATCTGGTAGTAATCGAAAGTGACATTGAGCCCGCGCACGGCGTTGAAAACTGCCCCCGCCGACCACGAGAACGACGTTTCGGCCTCAAGCGGGCTTGATCCGAGCGCCAGTGCAACCGGGTTGTTCACCGGCAAGGTCACGGCATCCACCAGCACCCCGCCAATATTGTTGGTCGCAGCAGCCGCGAAGAATTGCTGTTGCAACGAAGGTGCGCGGAACCCGGTCGAGATTGCACCGCGCAGTGCAAAGCCATCGACCACTTCAAAGCGCGAGGCGATCTTGCCGTTCACGGTTGAGCCGAAATCGCTGTAATCCTCGACGCGGCCTGCGACCTGCACGTTCCACGCCTTGGTGATGTCGGTATCGAGTTCGACATAGGCCGAAATGTTGGAGCGGCTGTTGGCCTGGGTTACATCGACCCCGCCAATGGTTGCCTGGAAGCCGGGGAACACCTGGCTGCCGGGCGCGGCGAAGGCAGTGGCGCCTGCACCGGTAATGAAGGGGTTGTTTTCGCCGACGCGCACGGGGCCGGCGACGAAGCTGTTGGGCTCGCCCGCGCCGAGCTGATAGCGCTCGCGACGCCATTCGACCCCGAGGGACAGTGTCATGCGCTCAATGCCAGAGACTGCCAGATCGCGGTTCACATCGAAGTTGGCCATCAACTGGCTGTAGTCGAGCGATCCGGCGTCGAATTCGGTCTGGCTCGTTGCGCCGAGCGACGCGTTGAGCGTGTTGGTGATCAGGAAATCGACCTTGTTGCTGCCGTAAGACATCGACAGATCCCAATTCCAGCCCTTGAAATCACCATCAAACCCGCCGGTGATAGCGAAGTCAGTCGTGTCGGAGGTGATCAGCGGCAGGAAGCCATCGGGATAAATCGCCACCACGTTGCGGTTGTCAGCGGCGCGGCGATAGAAGCCTGCCGATTCCCCCTGGCGTGTGCCGAAGGTGCCGAAAGCGTAGAAATCGGCATTATCTGCCACCGGCATGCCCATATTGACGACGAGGTTGAAATCCTCGGTCTTGGCATCGCCATAGCGGTGGCTGCGGCGATCGAAAGTCAGCTCGCGCGGATCGAGCGGGCCAGTTTGCGAGTATTGGCGACGCGGATCATAACCGGTGCGGTTGGTGTCGCCGCGGTCGCGATATTCAGCCGTGATGTTGATGAAGCCTTCCGGTCCCAGCGGCAGGCCGATATTGCCCGATACAGCCAGTACCTCGCCATCCGTGACGCGCAGGCCGCGTCCGGTATCATTGAGCTGGAGCACACCATCGGGCGTCAGCGTGGGCACTTGTCCGGCGGTCGCATTGACGCCGGTGACCTCGTTCACCCCGGCAATGCGGGTGTTGAAGGCACCGTAATTGACCCAGAAACGCCCGCCCTCGCGCGAATCATTCAGCTGGAAGTTGATCACACCGGCAATTGCGTCCGAACCATATTGCGCAGCGGCACCATCGCGCAGCACTTCCACGCGGCCAAGCGAAGAAGCGGGGATCTGGTTGAGGTCAACCGCGGAAGATCCACGCCCGACCGAACCGTTGATGTTGAGCAGGGCCGCGACATGCCGCCGCTTGCCATTGATCAGCACCAGTGTCTGGTCCGGACCAAGGCCGCGCAGGGTGGCCGGACGGATCACATCGGTGCCGTCGGTGATCGAGGGCTGCGGGAAGTTGAGCGAAGGCACCAGATCGCGCAGCAGGCGCGCGGTTTCGGTGAGGCCCGACTGGCGCAGCTGATCATCGGAAATCACATCGATCGGAACCGGGCTATCGGCCACCGTACGGCCCGCACGGCGGGTGCCGGTAACGATCAGCTGGCCACCAGGGGTCTCATCCACTGCATCGCTGGCTCCCTGCTGCAGCAAGGACAGGCCTGTTGCCGCTGCGGCGGTGATCACCACCGGTTCAGCCGGGCTATCTGCAGCTTCGGCGCGTTCGGCGGCGGCTGCCGCAGAGGGCAGGGCAGCCGCGCCAAGCAAGGCTGCGCTGGTCGCAATCAGCGAAGTGGAATGAAAGACACGTGATGACATTCGCATGGAGATTTCCCCTGTACTGCTTGATCTCGGAACCTGTCAGCCATGGGGCGAACAGGTCTGGCAAAACCGGACTTGCGGCAATTAGCGCCTGCCTTGGCAGGCGGCGGGATGTGGCCACTCGGGTCCGGGTTCTTCCTGCGTCGGGGCGCTACACCGTGCATGTGTTGCACAGCGCGCACCCTTCGATCTGCGGTGCTGCCGCACAAGGCCCCCCAAGTGTCGGACGCAGCACACATTTGCCGTTGCATGGGATCGAAGCGGTCACAAGTCTGTTGCAACAAGCAGCTGAGAGATATTGTTACTTTCGGCCGGTTCTGTAACGTATGTGCAACAGTTTGTTGCGCGGTTCTGCTGGCGCGCTCTGAGGATCGGAGACGGCTCGCCGGTTGGTTGGACGGTTGGCTAGCCATGCCATGGGGTCTCGACTAAGGCCGCCCGGTATTTCCTGCGCTCCGTTTGCCATCGGGCCGCAGTATCATGAGGTCACATGGAAAGAGCCGATACGTCATGGCTGTGCTGGGCGATTGCCACGCTCGAAGCCGATCAGATGCGTTCGGCCGATACGCATCTGGTCAAGCTTGATCTGCCCGAGTTCGCGCAGGTGGATGTTTACCTGAAGGACGAATCAACGCATCCCACCGGATCGCTCAAGCATCGTCTTGCGCGCTCGCTGTTCCTTTACGGGCTGTGCAATGGCTGGATTGCCGAGGGCACGCCGATTGTCGAGGCGTCATCGGGTTCGACCGCGATCTCGGAAGCCTATTTCGCCCGCATGCTTGGCCTGCCTTTTATCGCGGTGGTGCCGCAAGGAACCGCCCCTGCCAAGCTGGCCGAGATCGTGCGACTCGGCGGGCGCTGCCACGAAGTGGCAGGCAGCGATATCTATTCAGCCGCCGATGCACTCGCCCGCGAGATCGGCGGGCACTACATGGATCAGTTCACCTTTGCCGAGCGCGCGACCGACTGGCGTGGGAACAACAACATCGCCGAATCCATCTTCCAGCAGATGCAGCGCGAACCGCATCCGCTGCCGCGCTGGATCGTGGTGGGCGCAGGAACCGGGGGGACTTCGGCAACCATTGGACGATATGTCCGCTACAAGGCCTGCGGGGAAACGCGCACGCGACTTGCAGTCGTCGATCCGGAAGGCTCGGTCTTTGCCGAGAGCCATCGCACCGGCCGCTGCGATCTGGTTTCCGATGTGCGCAGCAGGATCGAGGGGATCGGACGTCCGCGGGTCGAGCCTTCGTTCCAGCCCTCGGTCATCGACCGGATGATCGAAGTTGCAGATGCGGACAGCTTCGCTGCTGCCTTGTGGCTTTCGGAACGGCTGGGCCGCGCGGTCGGTCCTTCGACCGGGACCAACATGGTCGGCGTGTTCGCACTGGCGCGCGAAATGGCGGAAGTGCGCGAGGCGGGGAGTATCGTTACGTTGATCTGCGACAATGGCGAACGCTATCGCGACACCCTTTTCAACCCCGCGTGGTTGGCCGAGGAATCTGCCATTACGGAACGGCGCGCGGCGCTGGATGCCATGCTGGCCGGAGCCTGAAAAAAGCGCCGGACTGTCGTGTGACAGCCCGGCGCCCGTTTTTCGCGTGGTGCCAAGATCAGCGCAGATCAAACCGATCGAGCATCATCACCTTGTTCCATGCCTTGGCAAAATCCTCGACAAACTTCTTGTCGCCGCCCTTGACCGCATAGGTTTCGGCCACAGCGCGAAGTTCTGAGTTCGAGCCGAACACCAGATCGACTTCGGTCGCCGTCCACTTGAGCGCGCCGGTCGCCCGGTCGCGGCCTTCGTACAGCCCCTTGGTCTCTGCTGGCTTCCACGTGTTGCCCATATCGAGCAGGTTGACGAAGAAGTCGTTGCTCAGGGTGCCGGGACGGCTGGTGAAGACACCATGCTTGGCGCCGCCGCTGTTGGCATCGAGCATCCGCATCCCTGCCACGAGCACTGTCATTTCCGGCACGGTGAGCGTCAGCGTTTCGGACTGATCGATCAGCATTTCCGTGGGCGAGCGGCGCGCGCGATCGCTGTAGAAATTGCGGAATCCATCGGCTGCCGGATGCAGCAATTCGAAACTTGCCGCATCGGTGTGGGCGTCGGTTGCATCGACCCGGCCCGGTGTGAAGGGCACGGTCACGGTGTGACCTGCTGCCTTGGCCGCATTCTCGATTGCGACAGCCCCGCCAAGCACGACGAGATCGGCGATCGAGACCTTGCGCGCACCCGCACGGGCATTGAACTGCGACTGTACCTTTTCCAGCGCCGGGACGACACGGGCCAGCACTTCGGGATCATTGACCGCCCAGTCCTTCTGCGGGGCAAGCCGGATGCGCGCGCCATTCGCGCCGCCGCGCTTGTCGGTATCGCGATAAGTGACAGCTGAAGCCCATGCTGTGCGCACCAGATCGGCATTGCTGAGGCCAGTCGCTGCAATCGCCTGCTTGAGCGCAGTGACATCAGCCGCGGTGATCGCAGCGTAATCGGCCTTGGGCAGCGGGTCTTGCCACAGCAGGTCTTCGGCCGGAACCTCGCTGCCGACATAGCGCGCCTTCGGCCCCATATCGCGGTGGGTCAGCTTGAACCATGCGCGGGCGAAGGCTTCGTCCATTTCCTTGGGGTTCTTGACCCAGCGGGCGGTGATCGGACCGTAGAGCGGATCATAGCGCAGCGCGAGGTCGGTAGTCAGCATCACCGGCGCATGGGTGACATCCGGATCATGGGCGTCGGGGACAAATTTCACGTCGGCCGCGTTGACTGGCTCCCACTGCTTGGCGCCTGCCGGGCTGGTGGTGAGCTTCCATTCGAAAGCATAAAGGTTGTCGAGGTAATTGCTGCTCCATGTCACCGGAGTCGCCGTCCACGCGCCTTCGAGACCACTGGTTGTGGCATCCTTGCCGACCCCGGTGCCGCAGCTGTTCTTCCAGCCGAAGCCCTGCGCTTCGATGCCCTCTGCCGCTGGCTCCTTGCCGACGCAATCGGCTGGCTTGCGCGCGCCATGCATCTTTCCGATGGTGTGGCCGCCCACGATGAGCGCGGCGGTTTCCTCGTCATTCATGCCCATCCGGCCAAAGGTGGTACGGATCTGCTTGGCCGAGGCGAGAATATCCGGATTGCCTTCCGGACCTTCGGGATTGACGTAGATGAGGCCCATCTCGGTCGCGCCCAGCGGGTTGTCGAGATTTTCGCCTTCCGCATTGCGCTCTGAGGTCAGGAACTTGGTTTCCGGGCCCCAGTAGACGAGCTCCGGCTCCCACGCATCCACACGGCCGCCAGCGAAGCCATAGGTTTCAAGACCCGTGTTCTCGAGCGCGACATTACCGGCGAGGATGATGAGATCGGACCACGAAAGGCTGGCGCCATACTTCTGCTTGACGGGCCACAGCACGCGGCGGGCCTTGTCGAGATTGCCGTTGTCGGGCCATGAGTTGAGTGGTTCGAAGCGGATCTGGCCACCATCCGAGCCGCCCCGGCCATCGCCCGAGCGATAGGTACCGGCTGAGTGCCACGCGAGGCGGATGAACAGGCCTGCGTAATTGCCATAGTCGGCCGGCCACCAGCTTTGCGAATCCGTGAGCGCGGCGTTGATATCAGCCTTCACAGCCTTGAGATCGAGCTTGGCGAATTCCTTGGCGTAATCGAATTGCTCGCCATGCGGATCGGCATTGTAGGCGTGCTTGCGCAGCGGCGAAAGATCGACCTGATTGGGCCACCAATCCTTCACCGAACGCGGCGCTGCTTCGGTCTGCGGCTTGCCGACGCGGCCCATGCCGGGCTCGTTGAAGCCGGGGGGTGTGGCGTGTGCAGGCAGCACGAGCGCAGCACATGAGGTGGCGAGCAGGATGCTCTTGAGGCTCTTGGTCATCGGATAATTCCCTGTGTTTGATCCAGTGCGACTGAATAATTGACACCGGGCACGCCGCTTGGAGGGCGACGTTCCCTGTATCGCACGCGCTCGCTAAAACGGCAGCGGGTGAGGGGGAAATTGCTTGTTACGATAACAGTGATTGAGATTTTTGCCCAAGGCATGTGGAAATGCGGCGTCGCCAGACCTTTCTGACGACGCCGCTCGCAAATGATGATCGCCGATCAGCGCAACTTTTTCTGGCGCACCAGATCCGTGATCGCGACAGTCGCGCCGATGACCGAGGTGCGGGCATGATCTGCGCCCACCATCAT
>JBKBMC010000014.1:0-13247 GCA_046296075.1 Erythrobacter sp.
TCTTGAATTCCGCCGTCGCGGCGCTGAACAACTCCTCCACCAGCTTGATGAAGGGGTCCATTGACCCGCCGACATCAAGGAACAGCAGCAGCTTCACCGCATTGCGGCGTTCGGCGCGCATGTGGATATCGAGCCAGCCCTGCTTGGCCGTACCCGCGATGGTCGCATCGAGATCAAGCTGGTCCTGCGCGCCTTCGCGGGCGAAGCGCCGCAGCCGCCGCAGCGCCATCTTGATGTTGCGGGTGCCCAGCTCCTTGGTGTTGTCGAGGTTCTTGAACTCGCGCTTTTCCCACACCTTGACCGCGCGGCCGTGCTTGGCCTCGCCGCCGATCCGCACGCCTTCAGGGTTGTAGCCCGAATTGCCGAAAGGGCTGGTGCCGCCCGTTCCGATCCACTTGTTGCCACCCTGGTGGCGTTTTTCCTGTTCTTCGAGCCGCTTCTTGAGCGTCTCCATGATCTCGTCCCAGTCACCCAGCGACTTGATCTTTTCCATCTCTTCGGGCGTCAGGAACTTCTCCGCCACGGCCTTGAGCCAATCCTCGGGGATATCGACCGGGTTCTGCCCGTAATCGGACATGATCCCCTTGAACACCTTGTGGAACACCTGATCGAACCGATCGAGCAGGCCTTCATCCTTCACGAAAGTGGCGCGGGAGAGGTAATAGAACGCTTCCGGAGTCTGTTCGATCACGTCCTTGTCGAGCGCCTCAAGCAAGGTGAGGTGCTCCTTGAAGCTGGCTCCGATGCCAGCGGCGCGCAATTCATCGACGAAGTTGAAAAACATGACGCCCGATCTAGCGCGCGCCGCCGCGCCTGACCAGAGCGCAAAAGCTGTCATTTATGCTCGGTCGCGGCCGCTGGCTTAACCGCGCGCTAACCATCGCGCGCTAACTCCTTGAGCACAATCAAGGGGCCGCATGCATGAAACCGATCTCGCTCGATACTGCCAACGCCTATGCTCTGGCGAAAATTCCGGAAAGCTGCGGGGCGGTGACAGTCGGCTGCACCGACGTGGCGGGTGTCGTGCAAGCGGTGATCCAGTCGTCCGAAACCCTGCGGGCCGAACATGATGCACTGCGTGAAACTGTCACCGCGCTCGAAGCGGATCAATCCAAGGTGGCCGAAGCAAGCGATGAGGCGCGCCTGCTTTCCGAACGGGCGATTGAACGCCTCAGCGAAGGCACCTCGCTGATCCAGTCCTCGCTCGCGCAGATCAACACCCTGCTCGAACTGGTCGATGCGCTGGGGCAGCACGTAACGAGCTTTTCCGCCGCGATGGAGCAGGTGCGCCGCAGCGCGCAGCACATCGATGATATTGCCGAGACGACCAATATCCTCGCGCTTAACGCCACGATCGAAGCGATGCGCGCAGGCGATGCGGGCCGGACCTTTGCCGTGGTGGCCAGCGAGGTCAAAAGCCTTGCCAGCGATACCCGCAAGGCGACCGAGGAAATCACCCAGACGATCGAAGCGCTTGACGGCGAAGCGGGCGAAGTCATCGCCCGGATCGAGGCCGGATCGCGCGCCAGCGATGCAGCCAAGGCTTCGGTCGCGCGGATCGAGACTACCATCACCAGCGTCGGTGCGCTGGTGGAAGAAGTCGACAAGCAGAATGATGTGATCGCACGGGCTACGGCAACGATCAGCGATCATGTCGGCAAGGTGCAGGGTGTGCTCGAAAGTTTCGATGGTGCCGCGCGGCTTAACGAGGCCCAGCTTGATGGCGCGAAGGATCGCATGGAAGAGCTGGAGATGACCGCGAGCGAGATGTTCGATGGCATCGTGCAGGCGGGCCTTTCGCCCGAAGACAGCGCCATGGTGGTGCGCGCGCAGCAGCTCGCCGCCGAACTTACCGTCCACACCGAAGCCGCGCTGGCGAGCGGTGAGCTGACGATGGCCGATCTGTTCGACACGGATTACGCACCGATCAGCGGATCAAATCCGCCGCGCTTCCGCACCCGGCTTTCCGATTGGGCGCACCGCGAATGGCGGCCCTTCCTCGATAGCGCGAAGGCGGGTGACAGTCGTGTGTTGGCCGCAGCATGTACCGACATGAACGGCTTTCTGCCGACTCATTTGACCGAACGCTCGCGCGAGCCGACCGGCGATCTGGCACATGACACGACCTATTGCCGCAATGGCCGGATCATTCTTGCTCCGATCGACCGCAAGGCCAAGGCGAGCCAGGCACCCTATATGATGGCGGTCTATCGCCAGGAAGGCGACGGCCAGACCTATCTGGTGGTGCGCAATGTCAATGTGCCGCTGGTGATCAATGGCCGCCGCTGGGGCGATTTCGAGCTGGCCTACAGCTTCGATTGATCGCGCATCGCCGCGCAGCCGTTACGACGGATTGCGCCGCGCCATGAAGGCCAGCCGTTCGAACAGCATGATGTCCTGCTCGTTCTTGAGCAGCGCACCGTGCAACGGCGGGATCGCGCTGTTGGGGTTGGCATCCTGCAACACTTCCAGCGGCATATCCTCGTTGAGCAGCAGCTTGAGCCAGTCGAGGAGTTCGGAGGTCGAAGGCTTTTTCTTGAGGCCCGGCACTTCACGCAGGTCGTAGAAGATATCCATCGCCTTCTTGACGAGGATCTTCTGGATGCCGGGGAAGTGGACATCGATGATGTCCTGCATCGTCTCGCGATCCGGGAACTTGATGTAGTGGAAGAAACAGCGCCGCAGAAACGCGTCGGGCAGTTCCTTTTCATTGTTCGAAGTGATGACAACGATCGGACGTTCCTTGGCCTCGATCCGCTCCTGCGTTTCGTAAACGTCGAAGCTCATCCGGTCGAGTTCCTGCAACAGGTCGTTGGGGAATTCGATATCGGCCTTGTCGATCTCGTCGATCAGCAGCACCGGAAGCTGCGGAGCGGTGAAGGCTTCCCACAGCTTGCCCTTCTTGATGTAATTGCGGATGTCGTGGACGCGTTCTTCGCCCAATTGCCCGTCGCGCAGGCGGGCAACGGCATCATATTCGTAAAGACCCTGCTGGGCTTTGGTCGAAGATTTGATATTCCATTCGATCAGCGGGGCATTCAGTGCCTTGGAAATCTCGTGAGCGAGCACCGTCTTGCCGGTGCCGGGCTCGCCTTTCACCAGCAGCGGACGGCGCAAGGTCACTGCCGCGTTGACCGCCACCTTGAGATCTTCGGTGGCGATGTAATTGCTGGTACCTTCAAAACGCTGCGGCTGATCGGTCATGAGTTTTCCTGTGAGACTGATTGTCGGTTGCGCCAGCGATAAGGGCGCGTGCGCCGGGGCGCAAGGCCCTCGCGATGCATCAATTTGTCAGCGCTGATCACGCGTCGATCAGGTCGCGATCAATCTCGCCCGCGCGGTTCTGGATGAAGTTGAAGCGGTGTTCGGGGTTACGGCCCATCAACTCATCGACCAGCCGGGCGACGCCCGCGCGCTGTTCGAATTCCTGCGGCAGGGTGATGCGGATCAGGCTGCGGCTTTCGGGGGCCATGGTGGTTTCACGCAACTGCTGCGGGTTCATTTCGCCGAGGCCTTTGAAGCGCGACACTTCCACCTTCTTGCCCTTGAACACGCTCGCTTCCAGCTCGGCGCGGTGCGCATCGTCGCGGGCATAGCGGCTCTCCTTGCCCGCGGTCAGCCGGTAGAGCGGGGGCTGGGCAAGGAACAGGTGACCCCGCTTCACGATGTCGGGCATTTCCTGGAAGAAGAACGTCATCAGCAGGGTGGCGATATGCGCGCCGTCCACGTCTGCATCGGTCATGATAATAATGCGATCATAGCGCAATTGATCGGCATCGCAGTCCTTACGGGTGCCGCAGCCGAGCGCCAGCGCGAGATCGGCAATTTCCGAATTGGCGCGGATCTTGTCAGCGGTGGCGGAGGCGACATTGAGGATCTTGCCCCGGATCGGCAGGATCGCCTGCGATTTGCGATCTCGCGCCTGCTTGGCGCTGCCACCTGCGCTGTCGCCTTCGACGATGAACAATTCCGTCTCGCGGCCACCTTCGCCCGAACAATCGGTGAGCTTGCCCGGCAAGCGCAGCTTTTTGGCGTTGGTCGCCGTCTTGCGCTTGATCTCGCGTTCCTGCTTGCGCTTCAGACGCTCGTCCATGCGCTCCATCACTTCGCCGAGGAGGGCTTTGCCGCGCTCCATATTGTCGGTGAGGAAGTGGTCGAAATGATCGCGCATTGCCGCCTCAACCAGCCGCGCGGCTTCGGGCGAGGTGAGGCGATCCTTGGTCTGCGACTGGAATTGCGGATCGCGGATGAAGACGCTCAGCATCACTTCCGCGCCTGTCATCACATCGTCAGCCGTGATGTCCTTGGCCTTCTTCGCACCGACCAATTCGCCAAAGGCGCGCAACGAACGGGTGAGTGCCATGCGCAGGCCCTGTTCGTGCGTTCCGCCATCGGGGGTGGGTACGGTGTTGCAATACCAGCTTGTCGAGCCATCGGAATAAAGCGGCCAGGCAATCGCCCATTCGGCCCGCCCGCGCGACTGGCCCTGTTCATCGAGAGCAAAATCCTGCCGTCCGGTGAACGGCTGGGCGGTGACACATTCGCGCGTCCCGACCTCTTCGGCCAGGTGATCCGCCAGTCCGCCGGGGAACTTGAAGACCGCTTCTTCCGGGACATCGGCGCTCGCCAGCGAGGCAGCACATTTCCAGCGGATTTCGACACCCGCGAAAAGATAGGCCTTGGAGCGGGCCAATTTGAACAGGCGCGCCGGTTTGAACTGCTTGTCGCCGAAGATTTCGGGATCGGGGACAAAGCTGACCATGGTGCCGCGCCGGTTGGGCGCTGCGCCAAGGTGCTGCAACGGGCCTTGCGTGATGCCTTGAGAGAATTCCTGCGCGTAAAGCTGCCGCTCGCGCGCCACTTCGATCCGGGTTGCGATCGACAGCGCATTGACGACGCTGACGCCCACGCCGTGCAAACCGCCGCTGGTGGCATAGGCCTTGCCGGAAAACTTGCCGCCCGAATGGAGCGTTGAGAGGATGACTTCGAGCGTCGACTTGCCCGGAAACTTGGGATGCTCGTCCACGGGAATACCGCGGCCATTATCCGAGATGATCAGCCGGTTGCCTTCCTCCAGCCGCATCTCGATGCGCGTTGCGTGGCCGGCCACGGCCTCGTCCATCGCATTGTCGAGCACTTCGGCGGCGAGGTGGTGAAGCGCGCGGTCATCCGTCCCGCCGATATACATGCCGGGGCGCCGACGCACCGGTTCGAGCCCTTCGAGAACTTCGATGGCAGAGGCATTGTAATCGCCGCTGGACGCGGGCGTTCCGGCAAACAGATCGTCAGACATGCACCTGATATAGGCGGTGGGGGATCGCTCTCACAAGCCGCCGTAGCGGCGAATGTGCAAGGGCGTGCGGGCTTATCCCCCAAAGCCTTGCGGTGCAGGATCAACCTCGACCACGTCGCGCCCGCGCACCTCGCGCACTTCGAGCGCGCGTTCGATCACGCCATTACGGCCAAAGCGGAACGCGCCATCAACGCCAAGGAACCCGCCCGCGTCATAAAGCTGCCCCTGCGGGAAATCGCTGCCCACTTTCCAATCGCGCGCGACCCGCAGGGTCAGCAGTACCGCATCATAGCCGAGCGTGGCGACACGCGCCGGCTTGGCACCGAAGCGCGCCTCGTAGCTTTCGACGAAACGGCGGAACCGCTGATCCGAGACGGCGGAGAACAGCGCGCCGTTAAGTGCGGGCGCTCCGGCAAGTGCGGCATCGCCCGACCACAGATCGGTGCCGAGAATGCGCGCGCGTGTGCCACGTTGCAATTCGTCCGCGGCCTGCAAGGAAAGCCGTGCTGCATCGGCAATCAGCACGGTATCATAGCCACCTGCGGTGCGCAGCCGCGAAGCCGCCCCGACAATCGAGGTATTGCCGCGCGTATAGCTCTGCCTTGCGACCAGTGTGCCGCCGAACTGCCGGAGGGCATTCTCCAACGCTGAAACCGAGCGCTGGCCGTAATCGCCTTCAGGAGCGAGCACGGCAAAGCGGTTGGCACCGCGCCCGCGCGCGAATTGCACGGTGCGGCGGATGGATTGTTCGGGGACTTGCCCCATCACAAACACGTTGCCGCCCGCCACGCTGGTATCGTTGGAAAAGCTGATGGCCGGGATCCGTGTGCCCCGCGTGGCCTCGATAACGGCAGGCACGCTATCGGCCAGCAGCGGGCCGAGGATCAGCTTGTTGCCGTCGGCCACGGCTGCACGCGCGGCAATGCTCGCACCTTTTGCCGTATCATAGGTGGTAATGCGCAAATTGGCCGCATTGGTATCGAGCAGCGCCATGGTGGTGGCATTCGCGATGGTCTGGCCGATCGCGCCAGTCTCGCCGCTCATCGGAAGAAGCAGCGCGATGCGGTGGCGATTCTGATCGGTGGGAAGTGCCGTCGCGCTGGGTTCCGGTGTCGGGGCACGCGGAGTTGGCGCAGGGGCCTTCGGTATCACCTGACACCCGGCCATCAGCATGGCCAGAGCTGCCAGCGTGATGTTGCGGCGGCTCATCATGTGAGACGTGTTTGCGGGCCATGCAGCCCGTGATTGCGACCATCCCATGCGCTTCATCCTTGCTCCCGTCAGGGCCTTGCGCCAAGGCTTGCACCCGTGATGATGCAAGCGCCAGATGCAGCCCAATCCCGGCCCCTCGACAAGGGCCTCTATATTGTTGCCACCCCGATTGGCAATCTTGGCGACGTCACTCTGCGGGCAATTGATGTTCTGAGGCGGTCAGATGTGATTGCCTGCGAGGATACGCGGGTCACCGGCAAGCTGCTGAAGCACCTCGGCATCGCTGCACGGCTGCAACGCCATGATGATCACGCTTCGGATGCGGCGCGTGCGCGGCTGATTGCGCTGGCGCAGACTCAGGCCGTTGCACTGGTGAGCGATGCGGGAACGCCGCTGGTCTCCGATCCCGGCTACAGGCTGGTGCATGAAGCCCATGCGGCAGGCATTCCAGTGACCACCATTCCGGGCGCTTGTGCGGCGGTTGCGGCGGTAACTTTGGCGGGTCTGCCGAGTGATCGCTTCCTGTTTGCGGGTTTTCTGCCAGTGAAGGACAAGGCGAGGGCTGACACGCTTGCTGGTCTCGCCCGGGTGGAGGCAACGCTGATCTTCTACGAAACCGCGCCGCGACTGGAACGGACCTTGCGTGCCGTGGCCGAGATTTGGCCGACCCGTGAGGTAGCCGTCGCGCGTGAACTCACCAAGCTGCACGAGGAATGCCGCCGGGGCAGCGCAGCCGAACTGGCGGCGCATTATGCCGCGCACCCGCCCAAGGGCGAAATCGTGCTGCTGATCGGGCCTCCCGTGGCCGAAGCTCCGCAAGAGGTCGATGCCGATGCGCTGCTGCGCGCAGCCCTTGCCGAGATGAGCCCGGCCAAGGCAGCGGGTAAGGTGGCTAAGGCCACCGGGCTCGACCGGCAGAGCCTTTACGCCCGCGCAGTGGAGCTGAAAGCCGGATGAGCCAGAGGCGCGAACAGGCGGAACAGCGCGGCCGCGAGGGCGAGGCTGAGGCGGCGATGTTTCTTGCTGCACAAGGCTGGCGGATTCTGGCCGAGCGCGTCAAAACGCGGCGCGGCGAGATTGATCTGATTGCCCGCAAGGGCACGCTGGTGGCCTTCATCGAAGTCAAATGGCGCGCCTGCGGCGCTGATCTCGATTATGCCATCGACGAATATCGCCTGCGCCGGGTGGCGGCAGCAGCCGAAGCGATTGCGCATGATTACGCCGCGCCAACCGATGACCTGCGCATCGACGTGATCCTGCTTGCGCCAGGGCGCAAGCCCACCCACATCGAAAACGCCTACCAGCCTTGAGGAAGCCCCTATGACTCTTCGCATCGCCGTCCAGATGGACCCGTTGGACAGCATCAAGATTGCCGGCGATTCCTCCTTCGCGCTGATGCTCGCCGCTCAGGCGCGCGGGCACACGATTTACGAATATCATGTCGAAAGCCTGACACTTGATGCCGAGGATCGCCTGTTTGCCCATGCCTTCCCGGTGACGGTGCAGCGCGTCGAAGGCGCGCATTTCACGCGAGGTGAGCAAGTGCGGCTCGATCTGGGCAAGGATGTCGATGTGGTGCTGATGCGGCAGGATCCGCCGTTCCACATGGGCTACATCACGGCCACGCACATGCTTGAACGCATCCAGCACCAGACATTGGTGGTGAATGATCCGGCCCATGTCCGCAATTCTCCCGAAAAGGTGATGGTGCTGAACTATCGTCGCTTCATGCCGCCGACGCTGGTGACGCGCAGCGTAGACGAGGTCCGCCGCTTCATGGACGAACATGGTGCGATTGTGGTCAAACCGATCCACGGCAATGGCGGCAAGGCGATTTTCCGTGTGCCGGAAAACGGCGAGAATCTCACCGCCTTGTTCGAGGTGCTCAACCAGACCTGGCCCGAACCGCATATGGTGCAGCCCTTCCTTCCCGAAGTGGCGCAAGGCGACAAACGCATCGTGCTGGTGGATGGCGTGGTGGCAGGCGCAATCAACCGCGTGCCCGGCGAAGGCGAATTCCGTTCCAACCTTGCCATGGGCGGCAGCGCTGAGGCCACGCAGCTGACGCCGCGCGAACAGGAAATCTGCGATGCGTTGGGGCCGGACTTGAAGCGGCTCGGTCTGACTTTCGTGGGGATCGATGTGATCGGCGGAAAATGGCTGACCGAAATCAACGTCACCTCGCCCACCGGCATTGTCGCGATCGATCGCTTCAACGGCACCGACACGGCAGGGATGATCTGGGACGCGGTCGAAGCACGCGTCGCGGCGATGCAGGCTTAGGGGCAGGCCTAACGCTTGGCCGCGCGCGGATGGGCGGCGCGGTAGTTTTCGAGCATGCTCGCGGCATCCACCTTGGTGTAGATCTGGGTCGAGCCGAGTGAGGCATGGCCCAGCAATTCCTGCAAACTTCTGAGGTCCGCGCCTGCGCTTAACAGATGCGTCGCGAACGAATGGCGCAGGGCATGGGGCGTGGCGGTATCGGGCAGGCCGAGCGCGCGGCGTGCCTGCGCCATCGCGCGTTGCACCATGCCGGGCGATAGCGGCCCGCCCTTGGCTCCGCGAAACAGCGGGGCCTCCGGCGCGAGCGGCCGCGGGCAGGCGGCGACATATTCGGCCACCGCCGCTCGCACGATCGGCAGCACCGGCACCAGCCGCTGCTTTCCGCCTTTCCCAGTCACTTGCAGCACTTCGCCGAGCACAGCGTCGCGCCCGGTGAGCGAGAGCGCCTCGGCAATGCGCAGGCCCGATCCATACATCAGCAGCAGCACGGCGCGATCACGCGCGCCGATCCAGTCCTCGCCCGCAAGGCCATCGACGAGGTCGGCCAGATTGCTCGCTTCGTCAGGCGTGACAGGGCGGGGCAGGCCTTTCTTGATGCGGGGACCGCGCAGTCGCGGCGCTGAAGGCTCGGGATCGCCGCTTTGCTGACGGGCAAAGGTGATGAAGGCCTTGAGCGCGGAAAGCTCGCGTGCGGCACTGGCATTGCCGAGGCCTTCGGCGCGGCGCTTGGCGAGATGTGCGCGCAGGGCATGCGCTTCGATCCGTGCAGCATCGCTCCACTTACCGAGGCCTTGTGCCGCGATCAGCCGCTGCGCCGCATCGACATAGGCCCGCACGGTATGCGGCGAACGGCGGCGTGCATTGGTCAGATGATCGCGCCAAGCGGTGATCAGCGCAGCCTCGCTCATGCCGCGACCAGCGTGTCGGCGACAATCTCGGCCAGCAGTGCATCAAGTAGCGGTCGGCCGGCTACCGTCACGCCGAGCCGGTTGCCTTCGCGCCACGCCATCCCGAGGCGGACGAGCCGTGCAGTTGCCTCCTCATCGATCAGATCGACAAGGCCGAAGCGCGTGCTCATCAGATCGAGATCAACCCCTTCGGCAAGGCGCAGGCCCATCAACAGCGCTTCGGCAGCCTGTTCGGGCAGGGGGAGGGCGCCCTGCTCCGCGATGCCATGGCCATGTTCTGCAACCGCGCGCAGGAAATTCTCCGGCTTCTTGTGCCGCACCGTTGCAACCCCATCGCGGCGGCCATGCGCGCCGGGGCCGATCCCGGCATAATCCTGATAACGCCAGTAGGTGAGATTATGGCGGCTTTCCTCGCCCGGGCGGGCATGGTTGCTGGTCTCGTAAGCGGGGAGGCCCGCCGTCGCTGTCATCTCCTGCGTGATTGCGAAAAGATCCGCTGCCGCATCATCATCAAGCGGCGTGAAAACCCCGCGCCGCACATCGCTGGCAAAACGGGTGCCGGGTTCAATCGTCAGCTGGTAAAGCGAGAGGTGGCCGGTGCCAAAAGCCAGCGCATCGCCCAGTTGCGCCTGCCAGATTGCGGGTGTGTGTTCGGGCAGCGCATAAATCATGTCGAAGTTGACGCGTCTGAAGCACTTTTGTGCAATTTCGAGCGCTTTTCGCGCGTTCTCACCGTCATGCAACCGACCGAGCCAGCGCAAGGTCGCATCGTCAAAGGATTGCACGCCCAG
Organism: Erythrobacter sp.; assembly: GCA_046296075.1. GTDB lineage: Bacteria > Pseudomonadota > Alphaproteobacteria > Sphingomonadales > Sphingomonadaceae > Erythrobacter. The sequence goes on from JBKBMC010000014.1 coordinate 10,488, forward strand.
AGATACGCGATTGATCCCCGCATCCGCCAGTGCAGCGAAATTGGCGGCTTCTACCGAGGAGGGATTTGCTTCCAGCGTGATCTCGATACCCTCGGCAAAGCCCCATAGTGCTTCGGCCTCAGCCAGCAGCGTCGCGACCAGCGCAGGCGGCATCAGCGAGGGGGTGCCGCCGCCGAAGAAGATGGAGGTAAGACGCTCCCCGCCTGCAAGGGAAGCTTCATGCCGCATGTCGGCGATCAGCGCGCGTTGCCACGCGGCGACATCCACGCCCGCGCGGACATGCGAGTTAAAATCGCAATAGGGGCACTTCTTGGCGCAGAACGGCCAGTGGATATAAAGCGCGCGGGCCATGGCGGCACCTTAGCTGCCAAACTGCTCCGCGACCAGCTTGGCAAAGGCGTCGGCGCGATGGCTGATGGCGTGCTTTTCCTCCGGCGCTATCTCGGCGAAGGTCTGCGTGGCGCCCGACGGCACGAAGACGGGATCATAACCAAAGCCCATCTCCCCGCGTGGTGGCCAGGTGAGGCTTCCCTCGCAGCGGCCTTCGTAGATCGCATACTCCCCATCCGGCCATGCGATTGCCAGCACGCAGTGGAACGCGGCAGAACGATCCACATCAGGACCCTTTTCCGCCAGCATCCCTTCGACCTTGCCCATCGCCATGTACCAGTCGCGCCCCGGCGCGCCCTCGAACCATTGCCGTTCGGCCCAGTCGGCAGTGTAGACACCGGGACGGCCATCAAGCGCTGCGACGCTCAGACCGCTGTCGTCGGCGAGAGCCGCCAGCCCCAAAGCCTCCGCCGCCGCGCGCGCTTTCAGCAGTGCGTTTTGCGCAAAGGTGGTGCCGGTTTCGGCAGGCTCCGGCAGGCCGAGCGAGCCTGCGGAGATGCACTTGACCCCATAGGGATCAAGCAAGGCGGAAATCTCCCTGAGCTTGCCTGCATTGTGCGTGGCAATCACCAGCGAACCGGAGCCGAGACGGCGTGTCACTTCACTGCGTCCAACTGTGCTGAAAAGATCCGGTCACAGCCAATGCGGGCAAGACGCAGCAGGCGTAGCAGGCCTTCCTCGTCATAGGTCGCGCCCTCGGCGGTGGCCTGAACCTCGGCGATCTTGCCGCCCGACAGCAGCACGAAATTGCCATCAGCCTCGGCGTTCGAGTCCTCGTCATAATCGAGGTCGAGCACCGGCGTGCCCTTGAAGATGCCGCAGGAAATGCCGGCGACTTGGGCCTGAATCGGATCATGCTTGATATCGCCCGCTGCCATCAACCCGTTGACCGCGAGCCGCAGCGCAATCCACGCACCCGAAATTGCGGCTGTCCGGGTGCCGCCATCGGCCTGTATCACGTCGCAATCGAGCGTGATCTGCCGCTCGCCCAGCTTTTGCAGATCGACCACGGCGCGAAGGCTCCGCCCGATCAGACGCTGGATTTCCTGGGTGCGGCCCGATTGCTTGCCCTTGGCGGCTTCACGCGCGCCGCGCGTGTGGGTGGCGCGCGGGAGCATCGAATATTCGCCCGTCACCCAGCCTTCACCCTTGCCGCGCAGCCACGGCGGCACGCCCTTTTCGACGCTCGCGGTGCAAAGCACTTTGGTATCGCCGAAGCCGATCAGGCACGATCCTTCGGCGTGCTTGGTAAAGCCGGTTTCGATTGTGATGGCGCGCATTTCATCGGGCGCGCGTCCTGAAGGGCGCATGGGGGTCTCCGTTGGTAAGCTTGCGCGCCCTTAGGCGCGGGCCACTTGCCCCGGCAAGCGCAAAGACTAAGAATGGGGCAATGACCTCGCTCCCGATCACGGAACTGACTGACCGCGCCCGCGAGATTTTCCGCCGCGTGGTGGAGGGCTATATTGATAGCGGCCAACCGGTGGGATCGAAGACGCTGGCGGCTGATGGAACCCTGAACCTTTCGCCAGCCTCGATCCGTTCGGTGCTGGCGGATCTGGAGTCGCTGGGCTTGCTCGCCGCGCCGCACACCAGCGCCGGACGTATGCCGACCGACGCGGGCCTCAGGATTTTTGTCGATGGCATGATGCGCGTCGCCGAGCCCACCATGCAGGAACGCGCCGCCATTGAAGCGAGACTGGCAGAGGCAGGGCCGGTTGAAGCCGCTTTGCAGCAGGCGAGCGCGATCTTGTCGGACTTGTCGGGCGCCGCAGGCATGGTGATGGTGGCCCCGCGCGAACAGCGGCTCGCCCAGTTCTCGCTTGTCGATCTCGGGCAGGGCAGAGCGCTGGCTGTGCTGGTGGGCGAGGATGGCTCGGTGGAGAACCGCGTCATTGATCTCGGCGGCGCCGTGCCTGCGGGCGCGCTGGACCGGGCCAGCAATTACATCACCGCGCGCTTGTCAGGCCGGACTCTGGGCGAAGCGGCGCAGGCGATGCGGCGGGAGATCACCACGGGCCGATCGCAGCTTGATGATGCCAGCCGCGATCTGGTCGAACGGGGCCTCGCGGTGTGGAGCACCGATGCCGCTGCGCGGCCGGTGCTGATTGTGCGCGGCGCGGCGAACCTCCTCGACGAGGTGGCCTTGGGCGATATCGAGAGAGTGCGGATGTTGCTTGAGGATCTCGAGAACAAGCAATCGGTGGCTGAACTGCTGGATTCGGCGCGCGAGGCTGAGGCGACGCGCATCTTCATTGGTTCGGAAAACCGCCTGTTTGCGCTTTCGGGCTCGTCCGTAATCGCTTCGCCCTATCGCGACCGCGAAGGGCGGGTGGTCGGCGTGCTGGGCGTAATCGGGCCGACGCGGTTGAA
>JBKBMC010000014.1:13257-34661 GCA_046296075.1 Erythrobacter sp.
GGATTTGACAGCCCGTTCGCTGGGCAAACTTATTGCGTGAAACCTTATTTCAGGCCGGAAACCAGAAACCATGATTGATAATGACAAGCCGCAGGATGAAGCGGTGCAGGAAGACGTGAACACCTCCGAAGATGGTGGCGAGGACAGCGCCGCGGACAGCGTGGCCGAAACGCTTGAAGCGCTGCGCCGCGATCTGGAAGCTGCCAAGCAGGATGTGCTCTATGCGCAGGCGGAAACGCAGAATGTGCGCCGCCGTCTCGAACGCGAAAAGGACGAGGCGCGCGCTTATGCCGCAACCGGCTTTGCCCGCGATATCCTCAGCGTGGCCGACAATCTCCAGCGCGCGATTGCCGCGATCCCGGATTCGCTGCGTGAGGACGAAGCGATGAAGGGGCTGGTTGTCGGCATCGAGGCGACGGGGCGCGAGCTGGAGAAAGTCTTCGCCAGCCACGGGATCACGCGCATTGCCGCGATGGGCCTGCCGCTTGATCCCAACCAGCATCAGGCGATGATCGAGGTGCCTTCGGCCGATGCCGAGCCCGGCACTGTCGTCCAGGAATTGCAGGCGGGCTGGATGATCAAGGATCGGCTCCTTCGCGCCGCGATGGTGGCGGTGGCAAAAAAGCCGGAGTAACCAGGCGCGGCGCACCCAACATGAACATCTGTTCATCCTAACGCGGCGAAACCTGTCTTACGAACGGCAGGCGGTGGAACGGGGAAGGGGGTCTTCCTGTTGAATCATCATGGTTTCAACAAGGAGGACCTTATGACCAACCGTCTGAAATTCGCCGTGACCGGTGCGGCCTCGACGCTGATGCTCGGCGCATGTGCTGGCAATTATGCGGGCGAAGGCGCGCTCGGCGGTGCGGCTGTCGGTGCAGCGGCCACGGCCGCGACTGGCGGTAATGTGGCGCGCGGTGCGGCTGTCGGTGCAGCTGTCGGCGGGGTCGGCGGCGCGCTGATCCGCAAGAACGGGCGCTGCTACCGTGTCGATAACCGCGGCCGCGAACGCCGTGTGCGCTGCTAAGCGCGCTCAGACGGGCAGAGTCGCACCGGGAAAGCGCACCAGCGGGGCATAGGCCGCCCTGTCTGCCATCCCTCTCACAGCGCAGCTGCGCCGCAACATAAAGGCGTGCTGCACGATCATCGCCTGCTGTTCGATGCCATAGGCGGCAAGCGGCTTGCCCGGAACCAGTGTGTAACGGTAGCGGCAGAAAGGATGCCGGGTGAGCAGGAGGTACCAGCGCCCGCGCGTCTGGGTCTGCCAGACATGTGTCATCTCGTGAATGAAATGCCCTTGCCGGTGGAGCGGTGCGGCAGCGAAATCCTCGCAATAGGCATCACCCCGAGGATGGAAGTGCAGGTGACCCATTGGCGCCATCGTGATCCGGCGCGGCTGGAAGGGCAAGAATTTGCGCCGGCGGATGGTGACGCGGGCGTAATCGATTGCCTCGCCGAAGATTTCGCGCGCCAGCGCCACCTCACCATGCGTCAAGGCACGGCTGCCACCCACCGGACAGGCTGGGGCAGTGCCCGCAGCCTGATCGGTTGAGCCTGGCGAACTCAGCGTTCAGCCCCCGGCGCCATGATTTCTGCATCAAACACATGGGTTGCTCCGCCCGACATGGTGAGCGTCACCTTGACGTTGCCGCCCGGTGCCCAATCGGGCGAAGGCTCCATCGCCATGATATGCAAGCCCCCCGGCTTGAACGAAACCGCGGTGCCCTTGGTCAGCGCCACAGGCAGGGCATCAGTCATCTGCATCTTGTAGTCATATTCGACATAGTCGTGCATCATGCTCATGCCTGCACCTTCGACATCGGCCTTGCGGATCGAAAGACCCTTGTCGCCGCTGTATGCGACATCGAAATAGACTGCGGCCGGATTGGCCTTGACCGCGTTCAGCACCAGGCGCGCATTGGTGATCGCAAGGCCATCAACCGCGTCGGCTGTGGCGGCAGCGGGCGCTGCCTTGTCAGCCTCGCCCGAACAGGCGCTCATCATCGCCAAGGCTCCGGCAAGGCCAGATGCCAGCAGCGCCGTACGGGCGCTGCGGCCGTTTGCAAATCTATCCACCATAAAAACCCCTCATCCAAACCGCGCCGCAGCGCATGGTGCAGCAGTTAGGCCTTGCAATCTCTTGTGCCAAGCAAAACCGCTCCTATATCCGCGTCACAAACGAGCCGCCGAGGCGCTTTGCCGATCAATCGGGAAGCGTCGCGGGGCGGTGTCAAACCTATGAATGGATGGGACAATATGGGCAAAGTTATCGGTATCGACCTCGGCACCACCAATTCCTGCGTCGCGGTGATGGACGGGGGCAAACCCAAGGTTATCGAAAATTCCGAAGGCGCGCGCACCACGCCCTCGATCGTCGCTTTCACCAAGGATGGTGAGCGGCTGATCGGCCAGCCTGCCAAGCGTCAGGCGGTGACCAACCCCGACAACACCCTGTTCGCGATCAAGCGCCTGATCGGTCGCCGCTTTGAAGATCCGCTGACCAAGAAGGACATGGGGCTGGTTCCTTACACCATCACCAAGGGCAAGAATGGCGATGCGTGGGTGACCGCAGGCGGCGAGGATTACAGCCCGTCGCAGATCAGCGCGTTCATTCTCCAGAAGATGAAGGAAACCGCCGAAAGCTATCTCGGCGAGACGGTTACCCAGGCCGTCATAACCGTGCCTGCCTATTTCAACGACGCCCAGCGTCAGGCCACGAAAGATGCAGGCCAGATCGCCGGCCTTGAAGTGCTGCGCATCATCAACGAACCGACGGCAGCCGCGCTCGCCTATGGGATGGACAAGGATGATGGCAAGACCATCGCCGTCTATGACCTTGGCGGCGGCACCTTCGATATCTCGATCCTCGAAATCGGCGATGGCGTGTTCGAAGTGAAGTCAACCAATGGCGATACCTTCCTTGGCGGCGAGGACTTCGACAACGCGATTGTCGAACACCTTGCCGCTGCCTTCAAGAAGAAGGAAGGCATGGATCTGAAGACCGACAAGCTTGCGCTTCAGCGTCTCAAGGAAGCGGCCGAAAAGGCCAAGATCGAGCTGTCCTCGTCGGCCACCACCGAGATCAACCTGCCGTTCATCACCGCCCGCATGGAAGGCGGGGCAACCACCCCGCTGCATCTGGTGGAAACGATCACCCGTGCTGACCTTGAAAAGATGGTCGGCGATCTGATCCAGCGCACGCTTGAACCTTGCAAGAAGGCGCTGGCCGATGCCGGCATCAGCAAGGATCAGGTCGATGAGGTGATCCTCGTCGGCGGGATGACCCGCATGCCCAAGGTGCGCGAAGTCGTCGAAGGTTTCTTCGGTGCCAAGCCGCATACCGGCGTGAACCCCGATGAAGTCGTCGCCATGGGTGCGGCCATTCAGGCCGGCGTGCTGCAGGGCGATGTCAAGGATGTGCTGCTGCTTGACGTGACCCCGCTTAGCCTCGGCATCGAGACTTTGGGCGGCGTCTTCACCCGCATGATTGATCGCAACACCACCATCCCGACCCGCAAGACCCAGACCTATTCGACCGCTGAGGACAACCAGAACGCGGTGACGATCAAGGTCTTCCAGGGCGAGCGCGAGATGGCGGCTGATAACAAGCTGCTCGGCAATTTCGATCTGATCGGTATCCCGCCGGCGCCGCGCGGTATTCCGCAGATCGAGGTGACTTTCGATATCGACGCCAACGGCATCGTTTCGGTCAGCGCCAAGGACAAGGGCACTGGCAAGGAACAGACCATCAAGATCCAGGCGTCGGGCGGCCTGTCCGACTCTGACATTGATCAGATGGTCAAGGACGCGGAAAAGTTCGCCGAGGAAGACAAGAAGCGCCGCGCCATGGCCGAAGCGCGCAATCAGGCCGATAGCCTGGTGCATTCGACCGAGAAGCAGTTGGCAGAACATGGCGACAAGATCGACGCTGGCACCAAAGCCGAAGTGGAGGCTGCGATTGCCGCTGCCAAGACCGCGCTCGAAAGCGACGATGCCGATGCGATCAACGCCAAGGCGCAGGAGCTGACACAGGCCGCCATGAAGATGGGCCAGCAGATCTACGAACGCGAGCAGGCTGCCGGTGCGGATGCCTCCGCTGCTGGCGCGAGCGAAGATGCCGCTCCGCAGGAGGACGTGGTCGACGCCGAGTTCTCCGAAGTCGAAGAAGACAAGACGGGCTAAGGCTCCTACGAAAACCGCCGCGCTGCCGCTGCCATCCCTTCCGGAGGCGGCGGCAGCCGGTCGGCACTGGGGTTAGGTCACCATGTCTGCTGCATCTTTCGACTATTACCAGACGCTTGAGGTGTCCCGCGATGCCGACGGGAACACGCTGAAGAGCGCCTATCGCAAGCTCGCCATGAAGTATCATCCGGATCGCAATCCGGGCGACACGGAATGCGAGGCCAAGTTCAAGGCGATCAACGAGGCCTATGATTGCCTCAAGGACCCGCAAAAGCGAGCGGCCTATGATCGTTTTGGCCACGATGCCTTCACGCAAGGCATGAATGGTGGTGGCGGCGGCGGGCCCTTCGGCGGTGGCTTCGGTGGGGGCCGAGGCGATTTTGCCGATATCGGCGATATCTTCGAAACCATCTTCGGCAGCGCTTTTGGCGGCGGCGGGGCTGCGCAGCGCCAGCAGAACCGGCGCGGCGCTGATCTGCGTTACGATATGCAGATCACGCTCGAAGAGGCTTTTGACGGCAAGAGCACCGAAATCGAGATCGAAGTGTCGCAATCTTGCGAGACGTGTGATGGCAGCGGTGCCACCCCCGGTACGAGCGAACGCACCTGCAACTTGTGCAACGGCATGGGCTCGGTACGCGCCAAGCAAGGCCTGTTTGTGATCGAGCGGCCATGCCCGACCTGTTCGGGCCGGGGCACGGTGATCGAAAATCCCTGCCGTGATTGCCGGGGTGAAGGGCGGGTCGATCGTCCGCAAACACTCAAGGTCGATATCCCTGCCGGGGTCGATACCGGCACCCGCATCCGCCTTGCGGGGAAAGGCGAGGCGGGGCAGCGCGGCGCGCCCGCGGGCGATCTCTACATTTTCATGCACGTCAAACCGCATCGGGTATTCGAGCGCGAAGGCACGACGCTGGCGACGCGTATCCCGGTGAGCTTCACCACTGCCGCATTAGGCGGCAGCGTGGACATCCCCGATCTGGCGGGGGGCACGAATACCATCGAAATTCCTGCCGGTATCCAGTCGGGCAAGCAATTGCGCAGACGCGGTGCGGGCATGCCCGTGCTGCAAGGGCGCGGGCGGGGCGATCTGGTTGTCGAGATCGTGGTTGAAACGCCGACCAAGCTCAACCGCCGCCAGCGCGAGCTGCTTGAGGAATTCCGCGCCACCGAAACAGGCGAGGAATGCCCGGAAAGCCGCGGTTTTTTCGATAAGCTCAAGGATGTGTTCGGAGGGTAGTTATTCCCCGCCCATCCGGTCCAGCACCTCTTCACGCAGGCCCGCGATCAGCGCGCTATCAAGCCGTCCCGCACTGTCTTCTTCGTCGAGTATGGCAAGAAATGCTGCCCGTTTGTGCGCAGCCGTGCGGGCACGGGGCATACCGCCAGGCACGCTTGATGCGATAAGATCGACCATCCGTTCCGCGCCATGCAAGCGGCCCCACAGATAATCATTCTCGCGGTACGCACGGCTGAAGAATGCCCCGAAATTGTAGAATTCGATCCCGCGCAGCGTCGCTGAAGTACCGCCTTCGCGGATCGAGCGTGCGTCCTCGGGCGAGATGCGATCAACCTTCACCGGATTGAATTCCTCCAGCCCTTCGCGCTGGAGCAGGGGCAGGGTCGCGACATCATAGAAGGGAAAGCCGAGATAGGTGAGCAGCATCCGCCGCTTCAGCTCCTTGGGCATGTCCTCAAGCGCTGTGACCAGCATTTCCTCGGCTTGCAGATCGGTTTCGGGCAGCAGGCGTTCACTGGCGAGAAAATCGAGCACCGCGCCGGGCCGTTCAAGCACGCCGCGCGCCAGTTCACGGAAATGATCGCGCAGCATCGCGCTGTCATCCGCGCGGTAATAGAGCGCGAGAATGGCATAGATCCGCTCACGCGCGGTATCGAGCGCCTCGTCGGGGAATGCAGGATCAGTCTGCCAATCGCGCGACAGCTTCTGCGTCAGCAACTGGAGCCGCCGCACCCGGAACCCGATATCATGGGCACGGAAGAAGTTGATTGCCTCGGCGCTTGCTGCGCCACCGGCTTGCGTCAGCCCTTCCAGCCCGCGCGAAGCCAGTTCTTCCCGCAGGACATCGGCAATCAGCGACGCATCGCCAAGGCCGAGCTCTGGCGCAGCAGCATGAGTCAGCCGCGCAAGCCGCGCGATGATCCCGCTGAACTTGGTTGCGGTGTATGCAGCAAACGCAAAGCCTGATTGCGCAGCAGCGGCATTCTGCGCCTTGGCACGCCATCCGGCGAGCCGCTTGGGTGTGGGCCGGTTGAGAAAAAAGGTGTAGCCGAACAGGCGCTCGACGCTTCCATCGATGTCGCCTTCCATGCCCTGCACGATGGCGCGCAGGCGCTGTGCATCGCGCGATTGCTGATCGATCCGCTCGAGATCATCGCGGATCGGTTGTTCGCGCGGGATCGTCGAAAGCGCGCCGAAAATCGCTCCGAAAAAGCCGACTTTGCCTGCTTCGCCCGGCGCTGGCGCGCGGTTTCGATCCGGACGCGGATCAATGTAGACAAAGCGCCGGTCAACCTCGCGGTTGGCGGAACGGCCTCCCAGTGCATCCAGCGCGGCACCGAACGGCGCATTCACCAGCACCGCGCCATCGATCAGCGCTGCGCTGTCGATAGTCCCATCGCGCATATGCACCGGCATGACCCGGCGCAGAAACTCATCGCGTGAAGCCCACTTTTGCCGTTTGGCACGAGCGAGCTGATCAATCTCTTCGATCATCAAGGGGGGAAAGGCTCCCGGGAAACTCGCTGTAGCGCGAGCCGCCAGCACCAGTTCGAACCGGTCCGCAAGGTGCGGCTGCGTGCTGTCTGCCACCTTGCCGCGGAACCGGATCGGGAGCCGATGCTCGGTCTCGGCGATAATCGCAGGTGAGTGGAGCCGCAGCATTTCGGCATGGCCGCGGAAATCCGTCGCGGTAACAGCCAGATCGACCGGATGACCGGGCGGCAACAGCGGCACGCCATCGCCCTGCTCTGCCATATGCGTGAGCGCTTCGTGCAGCATTGCCGAAAACCGCTTGCCCGAAAAGGGCGGAGCAAACCAGCGCAGGCGGACGAAATGCGACACTTTCTCGCGCACTTCACGGCGGGTTTCCGGGGCGACTGTGGCGCTTACCGTGTTGCCGGGGCGCTTCAGGAACCACTCGGCGATCGGCTGCGCCCACACTTTGGCATAGCGCCAATAGGGTTCGGCTTCGGGATCGGTCAGCTCACTCACATCGGCATTGGCGAGCCACAGATCGGTGAGCGGTTCGAGGCTGTCTCCAGCATGGAGCGCCTGCGCGAGAAACACCGCATTGATCCCGCCCGCGCTCGCGCCGGTCAGGATATCGGGCAGCACCCGCATGCGCAGATCGTGGGCAGCCTCGATTTCGGAGAGAAGCGCATGATAAGCTCCGGCCGCACCAGTGGGGGCCGCTTCGCCCGGTGAATGGAATGCCCGGCTGGCGCGCGCGACGTGCCAGATTTCCTTGGTGATGCCATGCATATAGACGGCAAGGCTGACCCCGCCGTAGCATACCAAGGCAATTCGCAACTCTTTCTGCCGCATGACGCAAGCTTGGCGACAAAGCGGGCAGAGCGCAATTGCGTTCTTATTCTGTTCTGGTAAATACCTGTCATGGCAAAGACGAAAAAGCGGTTTGTGTGTGCGTCATGCGGTTCGGTGTCCTCGCGCTGGCAGGGGCAGTGCGCCGATTGCGGGGAATGGAATACGCTGGTGGAGGACGTGCCTGCCACCGTGTTCTCGCAAAAGCATGATCTGTCGCGCGGCGGACGGGCCGTCGCTTTTGAGCCGCTCAACCACCCTGTCGCTCTCCCGGTGCGCAAGTCGACGGGATTGGCCGAGTTTGACCGTGCGCTGGGTGGCGGGCTGGTGCCGGGCTCGGCGGTGCTGATGGGCGGGGATCCCGGTATCGGCAAATCCACCCTGCTGCTGCAGACTGCGGCGACCATCGCACGGGGCGGCAATGATGTCGTTTATGTCAGCGGTGAAGAAGCCGCCGGGCAGGTACGGCTGCGCGCCGCGCGCATGGGCGTGGCCGATGCGCCGATCCGGCTCGCCTCGGAAACCTCGGTGCGCGATATCCTGACTACACTGGGGCAGGGGCCTGCGCCTGCCTTGCTGGTGATCGATTCGATCCAGACGATGCATTCCGACACCATCGAAGGCGCGCCGGGCACGGTGTCTCAGGTGCGTGGCTGCGCGCTCGAACTGATCCGCTATGCCAAGGAAAGCGGCTGCGCGCTGGTGCTGGTCGGGCACGTCACCAAGGATGGCACAATCGCTGGCCCGCGCGTGCTTGAACACATGGTCGATGTGGTGATGAGCTTCGAGGGCGAGCGTTCGCACCAGTATCGCATCCTGCGCGCGCTCAAGAACCGTTTTGGCGCAGTCGACGAAATCGGCGTGTTCGCGATGGCCGCTGAAGGGCTGGAGGAAGTCGCCAACCCATCATTGCTGTTCCTGTCGGGTCGCGAAGCACCGCTGGCAGGCAGCGCGGTATTCCCGGCATTGGAGGGGACAAGGCCGGTGCTGGTAGAGATCCAGGCGCTGATCGTAAGGCTGCAATCGGGCGCAACCCCGCGCCGCGCGGTGGTCGGATGGGATAGCGGGCGGCTTGCGATGCTGCTCGCCGTGCTGGAGTCGCGCTGCGGGCTGAATTTTTCCTCGGCCGAAGTTTACCTTAACATTGCCGGTGGCTACCGCCTGACTGATCCGGCAGCCGATCTTGCCGTTGCGGCCGCCCTGGTATCGGCGCTGGCAGATAAGCCTTTGGCAGATAAGTCAGCTTGGTTCGGGGAAGTCTCGCTTGCCGGGGAAATCCGTCCCGTCGCGCATGCCGGTCTGCGCCTCCGCGAAGCGGCCAAGCTGGGGTTTGCCCGCGGCTATGGTCCGGCAGGAACCCATCAGGGGGTAGGAGAGATTAACTATCGCGCTCTGCCTGCCCTTGCGAACCTCGTTGACCAGGTGATGGCCAACGCATAATCCACGGCATTATGGCCGGTCTTGATTTCATCCTCCTGTTCGTGATTGCAGTCGCCGGGATCGGCGGCTTCATGCGCGGGTTGGCGCAGGAGGTGTTCTCGCTGGCAGCATGGTTCCTGGCAGCCTTTGCGATCCATTACCTGCATACCCCGCTTACAGTTTCCGTGACGAGCTATCTGCACGCAGAGACAACCAGCGCTTTGCTCGCATTCTCGCTGCTGCTGCTGGTGCCCTATGCGGCCATGAAAGTGATTGTGAACAATGTGAGCGAGGTGCCTGATGGATCCGTCATTGGACCGATCGACCGGGTGCTCGGTTTCGGCTTCGGGACAGTCAAAGGTGTGCTCATCGGCGTGTTTGCCTTCTCCATGCTGATGATCGGCTATGATGGGAGCTGGGGTTATCGTGGGCGGCCAGTGTGGATTGTGACCGCGCGCAGCTATCCTGCTATCGATACTTTCTCCCGCGAGCTTGTGCCCTTGATCGCCGCGAGGCGCGAGCAAATGGGCACACAAGACGATACCCGCGACGCTGCCGCCACCAAGGCTGCCCGGGTCACCTGACGCGGTCGCAGGCATGACACTTTACACCCCGCAAATCCTCGCGCTGGCGACTGAACTTGCCAATTTCCCTTTGGCGGATGGTCTGACACATCGCGCCACCACGCGCTCGCGTACATGTGGGAGTGTCATCACTCTGGGGTTTGAACAGGACGCCGCCGGCAGGGTCAGCGCGGTTGGTATGCAGGTTTCAGCCTGCGCCATCGGGCAAGCGTCGGCCGCGATCATGGCGCGGAGTCTGATGGGAAGCAGGGCTGACACGGGTCTTGCGGCGGGACAGGCGCTGACGGAATGGCTCGCCGGAAATGGAGAATTGCCGGATTGGCCACAAATCGGCTTGCTTGCTCCTGCTTTGCCGCACAAGGGTCGGCACGGGGCGCTGCTCTTGCCGTGGACTGCCGCGGCTGAGGCGCTTTCCAGCGTCGAGCCAAGGCGCTAGGGCTTTCGCGACAAATCCGCACGCCATGCGGGCCAAGGGGTACAAGGGATATGGCAGAAGCCGAAGCGCTCGCCGCGCGACAGCCGAGCGAGCAGGAAATCCGGTTGGTGATCGGCGCATCAAGCGCAGGCACGATCTTCGAATGGTATGATTTCTTCATCTACGGCACGCTGGCCTACATCCTCAAAGACGCATTCTATGACGTCGATAATGACACGCTCGGGCTGCTGCTGGTGTGGTCGACGTTTGCGGTTGGCTTTGCCTTCCGCCCGATCGGCGCGATCCTGTTCGGTTTCCTCGGCGACAAACTGGGCAGGAAATACACCTTCCTTGTCACGGTAACCCTGATGGGGATTGCAACAGCCGGTGTCGGCTTCATCCCCACGGTCGCCAGCATCGGTATTGCCGCGCCGATCATCGTCATCCTGCTGCGGGTATTGCAGGGCTTGGCGCTCGGAGGCGAGTATGGCGGCGCCGCGATCTATGTCGCCGAACACGCCCCGCCGGAAAAACGCGGCTATTACACCAGCTTCATCCAGGCGAGCGTGGCGGGCGGCTTTGTCCTCTCGATCATCGTGGTGCTGGCCTGCCGTTTCCTGATCCCGGCGGACGATTTTGCCGCCTGGGGCTGGCGCGTGCCGTTCCTGCTCTCGCTCATCCTGCTGGCGATTTCGCTGTGGATGCGCCTCAAGCTGTCGGAAAGCCCGGTGTTCCGCGCGATGAAGGAAGCGGGCGAGACGGCGGGTAATCCCTTCATCGAAAGCTTCACCTATCCCGGTAATCCCAAGCGCATATTTGTTGCGCTGTTCGGCATTACCGGCATCCTGACGACGATCTGGTACACCGCATTCTTTTCGGGAATGAGCTTCCTGCGCGGACCGATGCATCTCGATGATCAGGTGGTGGAACTGATCCTGCTGGTATCGGGCCTGATCGCGATGAGTTTCTACCTGATTGTCGGCAAATGGTCTGATCGGGTTGGCCGCAAGCTGCCGATCATTGTCGGCGCGGCCGCCACGCTGGTGCTGCTGTTCCCGGCATTCTGGGGGCTGGGGGCACTGGCCAATCCCGCGCTTGAGCGCGCCGCCCAAGCCACACCGATCGCCGTCAGCGGCCCGGCATGTGTTACCGATCCTTTCGCCGAGCTGTTCAAGCGCGAGCAATCGGACTGCGGCAAGATCCTCGAGACGTTGACCGCTTCCGGCGTGCCTTACAGCCTGACGCCGGGTGACACGCTCACCTTGAGCGCCGGGGGAACGGCAATTGCGATTGCTCCTGAATGGCTGGAGAGCGGTGCGGCGCGGCGGGAGGGGATTCATGCGGCGCTCGGCCAGTTTGGCTTCGATTTCAGCAAGCAGAAGCCCGGCATTGTCAATCTGGCGGGGATCGTGGCGATCCTGCTGCTGCTGGGGATGTTATCAGCGCTGACCTACGGTTCGGTCGCAGCGCTGCTATCGGAGATGTTCCCGCCCAAGATCCGCTATTCCTCGATGTCGATCCCGTACCATATCGGTGCCGGATATCTTGGCGGGTTCCTGCCGCTGATTGCCGGCGTGATCGTGGCGAGCACAGGGAATATCTATTCTGGCCTGTGGTACACGTGGGCGGTGGTCGCCTTCGGCCTTGCGGTGGCATGGTGGGGTATCCCGTGGGGCCCGCCGAAAGACTTCGCGGATGACTGAGGTGCCTGTGCCGCCGCCTTCCCTGAGGCTGGTGGTGGATAGTGATGCGCTCGCGGCCAATTGGCGGGCGCTCGATGCGCTGTCGGCAGGCGCGCGGGCAGGGGCGGCGATCAAGGCAGATTGTTACGGCTTGGGGCTTGCCACCTGTCTCCCGACCTTGCGCGATGCCGGGTGTACGCAGTTCTTCGTGGCTCACTGGAGCGAGGTCGCCGCTGCGCTTGTTCATGCCCCGCCGCAGCAGATCGCGGTGCTGCATGGACCGTTGAGCCATGCCGATGCGGCCTATGCAGCTGCGACAGGCGTAATTCCGGTGATCAATTCGCTCGATCAGGCGCGGCTCTGGATCGAAGCGGGCGGCGGGATATGTCACCTGATGATTGATACCGGGATCAACCGGATCGGGATCAGTCCATCTGATGCGGGCGACCCGGCGATTGCCGCGCTCGAGATCGACTTGCTGATGAGCCACCTCGCCAGTGCGGATGAGGACAGCGCGATGAATGCGCGCCAGCTTGCTGCATTCCGCGCCCTGGCCGGGCAGATACCGCATCAGCGAAAGAGCCTTGCCAACAGTGCCGGTATAGCGCTCGGCGCGGAATATGCTTTCGATGTCACTCGCCCCGGCCTTGCGCTTTATGGCGGGGTGCCGCGTCCGGAGCTGGCGGGCGCGATCCGGCAAGTCGCGCGGATCGAGGCCGCAGTGATCCAGCGGCGGTGCATCGCAGCGGGTGAGAGCATTGGCTATAACGCCACCTTCACTGCGACAACGCCGATGGAGATCGCAGCAGTATCGCTCGGCTATGCCGATGGCTTCCTGCGTTGCCGCGGGCCGGGCAATGCGCTGATGCGCGGCAATGCGCGCTTGCCGATCCTTGGCAAGGTTTCGATGGATATGGTGGTGGTCGATTGCGCTGCCGCGCCTGATCTTGCCGCCGGAGACTGGCTTGAGGTGCCCTTCTGTTTGCCAGATGCTGCGCAGCAAAGTGTTCTATCACAATATGAATTGCTGACGACGATTGGCGCGCGCCTGCGCCGTTCCTGAGAACTGCTGTGCCAATATTGCGCTGCACATATTGCAGGTGCTAAGCTTAACAGGATTAGGGATCAGGAACACGCCATGTCACGCAAAGCACGCGAAGCCGCCGCCCAGGATGGTGGCTCGGTTATCATCAAGAAATACGCCAACCGCAGGCTCTACAACACCGCTTCGTCGAGTTACATCACGCTCGAAGATCTCGCCGGGATGGTGCGCGAGAATGTCGAATTCCAGGTGCTCGATGCGAAGACCGGCGATGACATTACCCATTCGATCCTCACGCAGATCATCATGGACGAAGAAGCCAATGGCGCCCAGCAGATGCTGCCCGTCAGCTTCCTGCGCCAGCTGATCGGGATGTATGGCAATTCGATGCAGGCGATGATGCCGTCCTATCTCGAAGCGAGCATGGCCAATTTCCGCACCAATCAGACCAAGATCCGTGAGGCTTTTGAAAAGGGCATCAGCGGCGGGCCGCTCGCCGCGATCCACGAAACCAACATGGCGATGATGCGCGCCGCTGCCGAAGTGTTCCTGCCGGGCGCTGCCAGCAGCAGCAAGCCTGCCGAGAAAAAGCCCGCCAGCGCGCCTGCCGCTTCGACCGACGAGATCGCCGCCCTGCGCGAACAGATGGCTGCGATGCAAAAGAAGCTGGACGAATTGGGCAAATAACGAGAAAGCGCGCCCGCATCGCGCGGCGCCCTGCCGCCATCACTGTTCAGGAAGAATTCCCGTGTCCCAGATCCGCCACGCGCTCACCATCAAGCGGGAAGACGACTTTGCCAAATGGTATCAGGAAGTCATCAGCGCCGCTGACCTTGCCGAGGAATCCGGCGTGCGCGGCTGCATGGTGATCAAGCCGTGGGGATACGGCATCTGGGAACGCATCCAGCGCTTGATGGATGATCGCATCAAGGCGGCGGGCGTGCAGAACTGCTATTTCCCGCTGTTCATCCCGCTCGCGAACTTCACCCGCGAAGCGGAACACGTTGAAGGCTTTGCCAAGGAAATGGCGGTCGTCACCCATCACCGCCTGATTTCGGACGGCAAGGGCGGGTTGATCCCCGATCCTGAGGCCAAGCTGGAAGAGCCGCTGGTCGTGCGCCCGACTTCGGAAACCATCATCGGTGATGCCATGGCGCGCTGGGTGCAGAGCTGGCGCGATCTCCCGCTGCTCACCAACCAGTGGGCCAACGTGGTGCGCTGGGAGATGCGCACGCGGATGTTCCTGCGCACCAGCGAGTTCCTCTGGCAGGAAGGGCATACCGCGCATGAGACGCGCGAGGATGCGCTGGCCGAAACCCACCGTGCACTCGAAATGTATCGCGCCTGTGCCGAAGAGGATCTGGCGCTCCCCGTGATTGCGGGCGAAAAGCCCGAGAATGAACGCTTCCCTGGCGCCGTGGAAACCTGGTCGATCGAAGCGATGATGCAGGATGGCAAGGCGCTGCAGGCGGGAACCTCGCACTATCTTGGCACCAATTTCGCCCATGCTTCCGGCATCCAGTATCAGGACCGCGAAGGCAGCCAGCAATATTGCCATACCACCAGCTGGGGCACATCGACGAGGCTTGTCGGCGGGGTGATCATGACTCATGGCGATGATGATGGACTGCGGGTGCCGCCGGCCATTGCGCCGCAGCAGATCGTGATCATTCCAATGCTGCGCGAGGCTCCGGAAGATGCCGAGTTGATCGCTTATTGCGAGGACGTGCGCGCCGCGCTCGCTGCGCAGACGGCGCTGGGTGAGCGCGTCCGCGTGCTGCTCGACAAAACACCGGGCAAAGCGGCAGCCAAGCGGTGGGACTGGGTCCGCAAGGGCGCGCCGATCATCATCGAGGTCGGCCCGCGCGACATGGCCGAGGGCAAGATTGCGGTGCTGCGCCGCGATGGCTTGTGGAACGAGAGCAACGGCAAGCCCGCCTTCACCTATCCGGCGCACGGCGAATTCGTTGCCGGGGCAGGGGCGATGCTCGAAGCCATCCAGCGCGCGCTCTACAACGAAGCCCGCGCGCGGCGCGATGCCAACATCACCCGCGGTGTCACCGACTGGCGGGCCGTGGTCGATCACTTCGATAAGGGCGGCAAGTATCCGGGCTGGGTCGAAGTCGAATGGGCCAAGCCCACCGGCGCGGCGCTGGATGCCGTTGTCGAGAAACTGAAGGCGGTCAAGCTTACCATCCGCAACGTGCCAATCGGCGCTGAGCCTGCCACCGGCACCTGCATCTTCACCGGCGAAGCGGCGAGCGAACGCATCCTGATCGCGCGGGCCTATTGATCTGGGGCGCGGCGCGCGTCACTAGGGGGCATGATCAAACATGCCCTGATGCTCGCCGCGCTTATCGCTGCCCCGCTCGCCGCTCAAAACCAGCCCGCGGACAGTGTTTCCGAGCAGCGCCTCAAGGCTGACGTCGAAAAGCTCGTCAGCTTCGGCACGCGCCACACCCTGTCCACGCAGACCGATCCCCAGCGCGGGATTGGCGCGGCGGTGGATTGGGGCCTTGATGAATTCCGCCGCATCGGCGCAAAGTGCGGTGGCTGCCTTGAGGTTCTGCCTGTCGGCGAGACCGTGACAGGTTCGCGCATTCCAGTGCCCACTCTTGTGCGCAATGCGGTCGCCATCCAGCGCGGCACTCAACGCCCGAACGAAGTCGTGATCGTGCAGGGCCACATCGACAGCCGCGTTTCCGACGTGATGGATGCGACGTCGGATGCGCCGGGTGCGAATGATGATGGCTCGGGCACAGCACTGGTGCTCGAAGCGGCGCGGGTGCTTTCGAGCCAGACCTATCCCACCACCATCATCTATGCCCTGCTTTCGGGCGAGGAGCAGGGTCTCCACGGCGGGCAGATCCTTGCCAATTGGGCCGAGGCGCAGGGCTTCACCGTCAAGGCGGTGCTCAACAATGACATCGTCGGCAATTCCTGCGGCTCGGATGGCTATTGCGAGCCGAAGATCGTGCGGGTTTTCTCCGAAGGCCCGCGTGCTGATCTGACGGAACGGCTGCGTGCTGCCGCGACGCGCTTTGGCGGCGAGAATGACACGCCCTCGCGAAATCTTTCGCGCTGGGTGGCCGATCTGGCGGCCAAGCACACCGATGGCCTGCAAGTGCGCCAGATCTGGCGCACCGATCGCATGGGCCGCGGCGGGGATCAGGTGCCGTTCCTGCAGAAAGGCTATCCCGCGATCCGCTTTTCCGTCGGGGTCGAGGATTATGATCACCAGCATCAGGACCTGCGCACCGAAGACGGCGTGTTCTACGGCGACACCATCGAAGAGATGGATTTCGCTTATCTTGCGGGTGTGACTGCGCTGAATGTCCGCGCGCTTGATGCGCTTGCGCGTGCGCCGATGCCGCCCAGGGCAACGGTGGATGCGGCGGTGCGGGTGGACACGGAGGTGAAGTGGCAAGCGGTGCCCGGTGCGCAGGTCTATGCCGTCGCCACGCGCGCTACCGACTCGCCTGAATGGGGCAAGGATGTCGCGCTGGTCTATCTCGACGGTGCGCAGGCCGATAATCCGGCGGCGGGCCCATTCACCCTCGTAAAGAAGCTGCGCGGTGATGACTGGATGTTCGGCGTTGCTGCCTGTGCGGGCACCTATTGCTCACCTGTTGCGAGCGCCGTGCCCGGCGGGGCGTTTGCGCCTGTGGGGAAGGAGTAAACCCCGTTCGCCTCGAGCGAAGTCGAGAGGCCGTTCGGCGCAAGGTGTCTCGACTGCGCTCGACACGAACGGGTTGGGAGAATAGGGCTATCCCATGCCCAAAATCCCCAAACGCCCCCAAGGCATGCCGACCCCTGCCGAAGTGCTCGAATTCATCCAGTCCTCCGATGTGCCCGCCGGAAAGCGCGAGATCGCCAAGGCGTTCGGGCTGAAGGGCCAGGAAAAGATCAAGCTCAAGGCGCTGCTCAAGGACATGGCCGAGGAAGGCCTGATCGATGGCAAGAAAACCGCCTATCACCGCATGGGCGGCGTGCCCAAGGTGACAGTGTTGTGGATCGTCGAGATCGATGATGGCGATCTGATCGCGATTCCCGATAGCTGGGCAGAGGATGCGCCGGGCAAGCCGCCGCGCCTTATCATCCGCGAACCGCGCGGTAAGGGGCCGAAGGCGCGCGGGCCTGCCTTGCGGCGCGGCGATCGTGTGCTTGCCCGCACCGAAGAGACGGAAAGCGGCTGGTTTGCCTTCCCGATGAAGAAGCTGCCGGCGCGCACCGAAGGGCTGATGGGCATTGTCGAGATCGACGGTTCGGGCAAGGCATGGCTTGCTCCGATTGACAAGCGGGTGCGGCAATCGGCGCGCATCGCCGATGTGGGCGAGGCCGAGGAAGGCCAATTGGTGATCGCCGAACGGCTCGGCCGGTCCGAGCGCGCCGGCGTGCGGGTGATCGAGGTGGTGGGCGATCCGCTGGCACCCAGAAGCTTCAGCCTCATCGCTATTGCCAAGCACGGCATTCCGCATGTGTTCCCCGATGCCGCGATCAGTGAAGCCAAGGTGGCGGCCAAGCTCCCGCTCTCGGCTGACAAGCGCGAAGACCTGCGGCACTTGCCCATCGTCGCCATTGATCCTGCCGATGCGCGCGATCATGACGATGCGATCTGGGCCGAGCCTGATGGTGAGGGCGGCTTTCGCGCGGTGGTCGCGATTGCGGATGTCAGTTTCTATGTCCGCCCCGGATCTGCGCTCGATCGCGAGGCAAGGAACCGCGGCAATTCGGTCTATTTCCCCGACCGCGTCGTGCCGATGCTGCCCGAAGTGCTCTCGGCCGATGTCTGCTCATTGAAAGAGGGCGAGGATCGCGCGGCAATGGCCTGCCATTTGCGGATCGACGCCGAAGGCAAGGTCACCAAGTTCCGCTTTACCCGCGCATTGGTGCGGATTGCGCATAACATCGCTTATGAGGATGCGCAGGCGGCTGTGGATTCCGGCAATCCGCCAGAATATCTCGCCAACCTGTGGGATGCATGGCGCGCGCTTGCCGCCGCGCGCGCGGCGCGTGATCCGCTTGAGCTTGAACTACCCGAACGCCGCGTCGTGCTGGATGAGCAGGGCCGCATTGCCGAAATCGCTATCCGCGAACGCCTT
This sequence comes from Erythrobacter sp., assembly GCA_046296075.1. Lineage (GTDB taxonomy): Bacteria > Pseudomonadota > Alphaproteobacteria > Sphingomonadales > Sphingomonadaceae > Erythrobacter. The sequence goes on from JBKBMC010000014.1 coordinate 31,246, forward strand.
GATGCACACCGCGTGGTCGAGGATTTCATGATCGCGGCCAACGTCGCAGCGGCCAAGGCGCTCGAAGCGAAAACCGCACCAGTGGTTTACCGCGTCCACGAACCGCCGCAGCGCGAGAAGCTGATCGCGCTGCGCGATTATCTCGCCACCATGGGCAAGAAGCTCAGCCTTGGGCAGGTGATTACGCCAAGCCTGTTCAATCGCATGTTGAAAGACGTGACCGACGAGGCCGAGAAAGCCCAGGTGATGGAAGCGGTGCTGCGCAGCCAGATGCAGGCCTATTACGGGCCGAGCAATGCCGGCCATTTCGGCCTTGCACTTGGCTCCTACGCGCATTTCACCTCGCCGATCCGCCGCTATGCAGATCTGTTGGTGCACCGCGCGCTGGTGGATGCCTACAAGCTGGAACAGCCCGCGCCCGACGCTGCCCTGCCTGCGACCAGCGGCCTGTCAGACCGCGACCGCGCTTCGCTCCAGCAAGTCTCTGACGCGATCAGCCAGACCGAGCGCCGCGCGATGGAGGCGGAACGCGATACGATTGATCGCTATGTCGCGGCGTGGCTCTCATCGCGGGTGGGCGAGGTGTTCGACACGCGGATCACCGGCGTGCAGAGCTTCGGCTTCTTCGCCACTATCGTCGGGCTTGGCGGGGACGGGCTGGTGCCGGTGTCGACTCTCGGCGCGGAGCGTTTCCGCCACGATGAGGCTGCACAGGCGCTGATCGGGGCCGACAGCGGGAAGACCTACGCATCGGGCGACCGGCTCAAGCTCAAGCTGGCCGAGGCCAACCCGCTCACCGGGGCGCTCAAATTCGTGCCGGTTGACGGCAACGGGCAGGCGATCGAGCCCCGTGGTGTGCGTCCTGATGATCGCGCCAAAGGCCCGCGCAAGGTCGGCGGCTATATTGCGGGGAAGCGCGGCCGTCCGGGCAATATCCGCCATCAGGGACGACGCAAGTAACGCGGTTCAGCTGATGCTGTAATCGGCAGGGATGATGAACAGCGGGCAGGGCAGGTTCCCTGCTGCGCTGGAAAAATGCGTTACCAGCGGCCCCGGAGTGCTCCCCTTGGCCGCACCCAGCACCAGCGCGGCGATCTCCGGATTCTTGGCGATGTAATCGCTGATCACTTTCTGGCTGCTGCCGATCATCACCGAAATCGTCGGCATGATCCCGCTTTCCGCGAGCAGATTGCCCGCCACGGCGTGAGCCAGCATTTCAGCCCTGTCGCGCGCTTCGGCTTCGATCGTGGCCTGGACGCCGCCGAACGCGCTGAAGCTTTGCTGCGCGACAAGCGCCAGCAGGTGCACCGTGCCGCCGCAGCCCGCTGCCTGCGACGCTGCAAACCGCAGCGCTGCCGAGGCTTCCTCGCTCTCGTCGATGATCACCAGAAAAGTGCGCATTGCTCGCCCCGTTTGCCCGACCTATCCCTGCATTCGTATGGTTTGGCAAGACCGCGCGCGCCAAGTCTTGCGAGGGTGCGACAAATTGGCCAGAGAGCCATGGCACCGTGATCGTTTGTTCGGGAGTGGAAGTTCATCATGGCCTTGGAAATCAAGATGCCGGCGCTGTCGCCGACGATGGAGGAAGGCACGCTTGCCCGCTGGCTGGTGAAGGTCGGTGATACCATCCAGTCGGGTGATATCATGGCCGAGATCGAGACTGACAAGGCAACGATGGAGTTCGAGGCTGTTGATGAGGGCGTGATTTCCGAAATCCTGATCGAGGCCGGCACAGATAATGTGAAGGTCGGCACCGTGATTGCGCGGCTCGCAGTGGAAGGCGTGGAAGCCGCGCCTGCTCCTGCGTCGGCTCCCGCACCTGCGGCTGAGCCAGCGGCTGCGCCTGCGCCGACACCTGTTCCTGCGGCGGATGGCCCCGCCGCTACGCCGACAGCACGGCGGCTTGCCGAACAGAACGGGATTGATCTGGCAAGCCTCACCGGCACCGGACCCAAGGGTAAGATTACCAAGGAAGATGTCGAGGCCGCTATCGGTTCCGGCGGCGGATCGCCCCCATCGGCCCCTGCCGCTGCGCCCGCGCCTGCTCCAACTCCCGCTTCGGCTTCGGGCGTGCGCGTGATCGCATCGCCGCTCGCCAAGCGGATTGCCGAGGCGCGCGGAGTTGATCTCGCACTGGTCAGCGGCTCCGGCCCCAATGGCCGGATCGTGAAAGCCGATGTCGAAGGCTTCGATCCCGCGAGTGCGCCCGCCCCGGCGGCAGTCGCCAACGCGCCTGCGCCTACCCCCGCTTCCGAAGTCGACGGCGGCGCGCCCTATAGCGAAGACAAGCTCTCCAACGTGCGCAAGGTGATCGCCCGCCGTCTGACCGAGAGCAAGCAGACGGTGCCGCACTTCTACCTTACTGTTGATATCCGGCTCGACCCGCTGCTCAAGCTGCGCAGCGAGTTGAACGCCGCGCTGGAGCCTGATGGCGTCAAGCTTTCGGTCAATGATTTCCTGATCAAGGCGCTCGCCCGCGCGCTGATGCGGGTGCCGCAATGCAATGTCAGCTTCCATGGGGATACGCTCCGGCGCTACGCGCGCGCTGATATCTCCGTAGCGGTGGCCGCGCCCTCGGGTCTGATCACACCCGTTATCACCGAGGCTGACAGCAAGGGCTTGGCCGCGATCTCGACCGAGATGAAGGCGCTTGCGGCCAAGGCGCGCGAGGGCAAGCTGATGCCGCATGAATATCAGGGCGGCACGGCGAGCCTTTCCAATCTCGGCATGTTCGGGATCAAGCAGTTCGACGCGGTGATCAACCCGCCGCAGGGCATGATCCTCGCGGTGGGGGCAGGGCAGCAGCAGCCCTATGTTGTCGATGGCGAATTGGCCGTGGCAACGGTGATGCACGCGTCTGGCAGCTTCGATCACCGCGCGATTGATGGCGCCGACGGCGCGCAGCTGATGGAAGCGATCAAGCAGCTGTGCGAAAACCCGATGGGACTGGTAGTGTGATTTTACGCGCTGCGGCGCGCAGGCGTGGGAAAGGGCATGCCTGTCCTACACGGCGCCTGCCTGCCATGCTGACCGCTATGAAGCAGCCATCATCCACTCCTGTGCGACACCCTTGTGCTGTTGCCCGGTGGATTGGTTTTCCCTTTCAGGACAGTGTCTCAAGTGTCTCACCATTCAGCCACACAAGGAATAATCTGAATGTCTGCCTCGTATGATGTGATCGTGCTCGGTTCCGGCCCCGGCGGCTATGTCGCTGCGATTCGCTGCGCGCAGCTCGGGCTGAAGACCGCCATCGTCGAGCGCGAGAATCTGGGCGGGATCTGTCTCAACTGGGGCTGCATTCCGACAAAGGCGATGCTGCGCTCGGCCGAGATTTATCACTACATGCAGAACGCGAGCGATTACGGACTTGTTGCCAAGGGGATCGAGGCGGATCTCGCCGCGATCATCAAGCGCAG
>JBKBMC010000015.1:0-34223 GCA_046296075.1 Erythrobacter sp.
GACCGTCATCGGGTAGTAGGTTCCGCCCTTCACGGTCGCATCATTGCACACGATCATGCACTGGCGGCCCGAAACGCGCCCCACCCCGCAGATGATCGAGGCGCCGCTCACATCGCCCTCATACATCCCGTTCGCTGCGAGCTGCCCGATTTCCAGAAAAGGCGAACCCGGATCGAGCAACCGCTCGACCCGCTCGCGGGGGAGCAGCTTGCCGCGCGACACGTGGCGTTCGCGATGCTTCTCTGGTCCGCCAAGCGCGGCCTCGGCCACGGCAGCGCGCAGTTGCTGCGCAAGGGCGTGGTTGTGGGCGAAGCGGGCCTTGGCCTCGGGACTCTCGCGGTCGAGTTTGGTGGTGAGGGTGGGGGCGGTCATGCGCGGCAGGTCCCAACAAAAGCGAACATGGTAATCGCATAAAAATAGGTGCCGGCCCGGTCCAGAGTTTCCAGATCGGCGATAAATCCTTCGATCAGGTCGCTACGAACCATTCCCTGCCTCCCCAGTTCCCTGAAGCCCTGCACCTGCTCGAAGCCATATTCGCCCGCAACGAAGCGCGTATTGGTCAAGACCAAGGGTTCAACGACGCCGTCGAATAAGCGGGTTTCGCCGATGGTGCGCCACAGTCGCCGCCCCATCCATGCATCACTCGTCGCCATCCACGGCTGTGTCCAGTCGGCATAGGCATGGACGATCGTGCGGATGGTAGCTTTGTCGGTGCCGTCGAAAAGCTGGGTGTCCCAGTCGAAATGGGCACAAACGAAGGTGCCGCCCGGTTTCAGGATGCGGTGGATTTCGGTCAGCAAGGCGCCCTTATCACGGATTGCCTCGAGGGTATTGACCGACAGGACCGCGTCGCATTCGCCATCGTCGAAGGGGAGGCGGGTCTCGATGTCGTGGGCGGCGAACTCTACCCGCGAGTCGCGGTGGGCGGCACGCGCGGCAGCAATCGCCTCGGCCGAGCTATCGAGACCGACGAAGCGGCCGCCTTGACCCTCGTGAGCGGCGGCATGGGCGATCAGGTGGCCGCCGCGACCGCATCCCAGATCGACGATAGTGTGATCCGGCCCGGTCGGCAGATACGCTCTGACGCGCTCGGAAAGGTGGTCGGACGCAGCACTCACCCCGCCGCCCCGATCAGTTCGCGGCCGATCAGCATCCGCCTGATCTCGTTCGTCCCCGCCCCGATGTCGAGCAGCTTGGCGTCGCGCATATAGCGTTCCACCGGCCAGTCGGTGGTGTAGCCCGCCCCGCCCAGCGCCTGCACGCTTTCGGCGGCGACCTTGAAGGCGTTTTCGGACGCCAGCAGAATCACCCCCGCCGCATCGAAGCGCGTCGTCTGCCCGGCGTCGCAGGCCTTCGCCACCGCATAGGTGTAGGCGCGGGCCGATTGCAGGGCGACATACATGTCGGCGACCTTGGCCTGCATCAGCTGAAACGAGCCAATCGGCTTCCCGAACTGCTTCCGCTCGCGCAAGTACGGGATCACCGTGTCGAGGCACGCCTGCATGATGCCAAGCTGCAATCCGGCGAGCACCACGCGCTCGTAATCCAGCCCGCTCATCAGCACGCCGACGCCGCCGTTCAATGGCCCCATGATGCGATCTTCGGGGATGAAGCAATCGTTGAAGACGAGTTCGGCGGTGGGGGAGCCTTTCATGCCAACCTTGCTGATCTTCTGGCCGATGGCAAAGCCCTCGTCGCCCTTTTCGATCAGGAAGGCGGTGATGCCGCGCGATCCGGCGTGGCCATCGGTCTTGGCATAGACCACCAGCGTATCGGCCTCGGGCGCGTTGGTGATCCAGAACTTGGTGCCGTTGAGCACATAGCCGCCCTGAACGGCGTCCGCCTTGAGCTTCATCGACACCACGTCCGACCCTGCACCTGCTTCGGACATCGCCAGCGACCCGACGTGCTCGCCGGAAATCAGCTTGGGGAGGTATTTCGCCTTCTGCTCATCATTCCCCCAGCGGCGGATCTGGTTGAGGCAAAGGTTCGAATGCGCGCCATAGCTGAGGCCTACGCTGGCGCTCGCCCGCGACACTTCCTCAACCGCGATCACGTGTTCGAGATAGCCGAGCCCCAGCCCGCCCCATTCTTCCTCTACGGTGATCCCGTGCAGGCCGAGCGCGCCCATGGGCTTCCACAGCTCGCGCGGGAAGCGATCCTCGCGGTCAGTGCGCTCCGCCAAGGGCGCGATCTGCTCGTCGGCAAAGCGCGCCGTGCTCTCACGGATCATCTCGGCGGCTTCGCCGAGGTGGAAGTCGAAATCGGGGGTAGCGCGCATGATATGTTCTCAGGCTTGAAATGTTTGTTCTGCAAGGTCGCATAGCAAGGCCTCGGGCAAACGCCAATCGGGGAGAGTGGCGCAAGGTCAAGAACCTCGCTATTTACCCCTGCAATGCAGCCGCTTCCGCCTCTGCTCCGCTTTGACGGAGTGATCTGCCGCTTTGGCGAGGTCACAGCAGTCGGCGGCGTATCCTGCGACATCACGGCGGGCAGCTTTGTTGCGCTTGTGGGCGCATCGGGATCGGGCAAGTCGACCTTGCTCAAGACCGTCAATACGCTGGTCACGCCATCCGGAGGCCGCGTGCTGTTCGGGGGCGAGGATGTGGCGAGCCTCAAGCCTGCGAAGCTGCGCCGCCGGGTCGGTTATGTGTTCCAGTCGATCGGCCTGTTTCCGCACTTCTCCGTGGCCGAGAACATCGCGATCGGCCCGCGCCTGACCGGCGAGAAACTCGCGCCGCAGCGCATTGCCGAATTGCTGGCGCTGGTCGAGCTTGATCCCGCCTTGGCGAGCCGGATGCCGGACGAGCTTTCCGGCGGGCAGCGCCAACGGGTGGGCGTGGCGCGCGCGCTGGCGGGAGAGCCGGAACTGCTGATCATGGACGAACCCTTCGGCGCGCTTGATCCGGTGACGCGCGCCGCGCTCGGCAATACGGTGCGCGAATTGCACACCCGCCTTGGCCTCACCACGGTGATGGTGACGCATGACATGGCCGAAGCCCTGCTGCTGGCCGATCGGGTGCTGGTGATGGATCGCGGCGCGCTGGTTGCGGACGAGACACCGCGCTCCTTGCTGGCAGGGGCAGGCGGAGAGGTGGCGCAAGGCCTCGTCGCCGTCCCCCGCCAGCAGGCCGAGCGGCTCGCCGCGATGGAAGCGCGAGGCTGATGCAGGACATCTGGGACATCCTGCCCGGCCTTGGCGACAAGCTGGCAGCCCATGTGGTGCTGTCCGCCAGCGCCATCGGCCTTGCCATGCTGATCGCACTGCCGATGGCGGTGTGGGCGAGCCGGTCGCAGGTGGTTTCGCGGCTCGCCCTCAGCCTTGCCAGCCTCGTCCAGACCATCCCTGCGCTGGCCTTGCTGGCACTGTTCTTCCCGCTGCTGCTGTCCTTGCGCGCCGTGTTCGGCCCCGGCCTGCCGACGCTCGGGTTTCTGCCCGCGCTGATGGCGCTGACGCTGTATGCGCTGCTGCCGATCCTGAGAAATGCGGTGACGGCGCAGGCCAATCTCGATCCCGGCGTGCTTGAGGCAGCGGACGGGGTGGGCATGACCCGCTGGCAAAAGCTGGCGCTGGTCGAGGCGCCGCTTTCCGCCCCCTTCATCATGGCGGGCATCCGCACGGCCAGCGTGTGGACCATCGGTGCAGCGACGCTCGCCACCACCATCGGCCAGCCGAGCCTCGGCGATCCGATCTTCGCCGGCCTTCAGACCCAGAACTGGGCGCTGGTGCTGGCCGGGTGCCTTGTCAGCGCGGGGCTTGCGCTGCTGGCCGACTGGCTGTTGTGGTGGATCGAGCGGGGCATCGACGAACGCAAGCGCTGGAAGTGGGCCGCAGCCCTGATCGCGGTGGTGGCGGGCGTGACCGCCGCGCTCCTTTCACAATCGGGCAGCGATGAACGCCGCATCGTGATCGCTTCCAAGCAGTTTTCCGAACAATACATCCTTGCGCAATTGATCGGCGCACGGCTGGAGGCGGCGGGCTACGCGGTGGAATATCGCGACGGGCTCGGCAGCGCGGTTGTCCATTCGGCGGTCGCCTCCTCGGCTATCGACATTTCAGTCGATTACACCGGTACGATCTGGACGAACTACCTCAAGCGCTCCGACAATCCGGGGCGTGAGGCCATGTACGAGACGATCCGCGACTGGGAGCTGCGCAAGAACAAGGTGATGGTGCTGGGGCGCCTCGGTTTCGAGAACGCCTATGCCTTCGCCATGCGCCAGGATCGCGCGGCGGAGCTGGGCGTGACCAGCCTCGCCGATCTGGTGGTCGTCGCGCCGCGCCTTACAGTAGGGGGTGACCCTGAATTCTTCGAGCGGCCCGAATGGATCAGCGTGCGCGATGCCTATGGGCTGCGCTTTGCCAGAAGCCGCAATTTCGCGCCGACTTTCATGTATAATGCGCTGCAATCGGGAGAAGCGGACGTGATCAGCGCCTATACTTCGGATGGACGGATCGCGGCGGACAAGCTGGTGGTGCTCGACGATCCCGCAGGCGCGCTGCCGAGTTACGATGCAATGCTGATGCTTTCGCCACGCATAGCGCAGAACAAGGGCGTGATCGCCGCGCTAGCACCGCTGATCGGGGCGATCAGTGTCGAAGCGATGCGCGAGGCGAACCTCGCCGTTGATCGCGAGGACTCAGGCAAGCGCACGCCTAAACAGGCAGCGGAAGAGCTGGCGAAAAAGGCTGGCTTGTAAGCCGCGCTCTCCTGCGAAAGCAGGAGTGCAGCGGTTCAAGATGCCTTCTTCCACTCCTGCGTGCGGCAAAGCATGGCGAAACAGCCTTTGACCTCAAGCGCGCCGCTGCCCTTGCGCCGCACTTCGGAAGTATAGGTGCGCCCGCTCTTGGGATCATAGATTTGTCCGCGCCACACATCGCCTTCGGCTACCAAAGACGACAGGATCGGCAGGCCCAGCAGCCGCCGTTCGCGCTTGGCCGGATCGGCATTGTTGATATCGCGCTGATCCGCGCCGCCCGCAGGCAGCACCAGAAACCGTTCAAGCGTCCCGCACAGCGCCTTGCCGCATTTGCGGATGGCAATCACCGCGTCCTTTTCCTGCGTGATCCAGCGCCCGTGGATCGTATCAGCCGCGCTTGCGCTCGCAGGCACCGCGCCCAGCACCAACGCCGCCATCAGCAAACCCCGCATCATGCAAACCCCACACCTATGGGCCAGCGCCGTCCGGCAAGCCCCAATACCTTGAACAACACCCCCATCTGATCATCCCGCACGAGCCGGTCGCGCTGGCGCCGCAGCTTGGCAGCCTCAGCCGGGTTGCGCCGGATCAGGGCTTCGAGCCGGATATCAATCCCGAGCTGGATCAGCCATTCGCCCTGCGTCTGTAAGCCCATCACGTCCGCACCGTGGCGGGCGGCAACCTGCTGCATCAGCTCGAAATCGACATGGGCGGTGAGATCGGCCTCGCCCGGATGCACCAGCGGATCGACCTTCTTGTGTGCCTTGAGCGCCTGCAAGGTCGAACCCGCGCTGAGCTCGCGCCCGCCATAATCAATGACCAGCGCAGCCCCTCCCTGGTCGCGCAGCCGCTGCGCGATTTCGGAGACCACCGCAACGCTGGCCCCGCTGGTTTCGATCAGGGTGCCCTGCGGCGCGCGGTGCCAGCTTGGCGGCGCGAGATGATCGGCGGGCGTATCCCCGAGAACGAACACCAGATCATCGCCATCAAGGCCGATCAGCCGTTCCCGCCAGCCTTCGGCAGCGCGCACCAATTGCTGCACCGGCAGGGCATCAAGAAATTCATTGGCGACGATCAGCAGCGGCGCATCATCCGGCAAGGTCGACAGATCGTGATGGTGGTGGCAGCCGGGGAAAGCATCGCTCTGCAGGGCGCGCAGCGTTGGCGATGTCTCGACGAAATGCACCTGCGGGACGAGGCCATAACGCTTCGCCGCGCCCAGTGCATCCTTTGCCAGCGTGCCGCGACCGGGGCCAAGCTCGACATAATGGATATGTTTGCGGCTGCCCATCCGCACCCACAGATCCGCCAGCCACAGGCCGACGAGTTCCCCGAACATCTGGCTGATTTCCGGCGCGGTAATGAAGTCGCCCTCAGCCCCGAGCGGATCGCGGGTGGTGTAGTAACGCGCGTTGCTCTCGGCCATGAAATGGGCAAGGCTGATCGGGCCGGTTTCGCGGATCAGACGGCGAAAAGTGGCACCGAGATCGACAGGCGGCGCGGGCTCAGGGGCAGGCTCTGCATCAGGCGCGGGTCGCGCCCGCTGGCTCTGCTCTGCCTCGTGTTCGGTCTCCATCGTGACTGACTGTTCCGGTTCCACAAAAGCGGCAAGATCAAGCTCGGGCAGCGGTTCGGCGATCGGCTCGCGCAGATCGGCATCCGGCGCGGCCTTCGCAGCATCGTCTACCAGCACAAGCCCGCGCGGACGCCATGCGGGGGCAGTTACGCCGCTTTGGCCGTCCCGCTGCCCAGCATCGGGCGCCGCATCGCGTATGCGACGACAATCAAGCCAGCCATGATCAGAGGTATTGTCAGCCATTGGCCCATCGATAGCCCGGTTCGCGCGGCAAAGTCAGCCAGTTGTGCATCAGGCTCGCGAAAAAATTCATTAATGAAGCGGGCAAAACCGATACCGACAGTGAACACACCGACCAGCAAGCCGGGGCGATAGCGCGCGCGGGTCTTCCAGAACAGCAGCATCATGACGATCAGCAGCAGCAGGCCTTCAAGCCCTGCCTGATAAAGCTGGCTCGGATGGCGCGGCTGCAAATCCGCACCCGGAAACACCATCGCCCAGGGCACATCGCTCGCGCGGCCCCACAGCTCACCATTGATGAAATTCGCAAGCCGCCCGAGGAACATCCCCATCGGCACCGTCACCGCAACATAGTCGGCGACCCGCAGGAAGTTCAGCTTGCCGCGCCATGAGACCCAGAGCATCGCGGCTGTCACGCCCATCAACCCGCCGTGGAACGCCATGCCACCATCCCACAGCCGTAGCAGTTTCCACGAAACCAGCCCCTCGCCAGAAAAATCGGTGAACGCGCTCGGGATGCCGGTCTCCCCCCCGGTATAGAACGCCGCATAGCCAAGCCTGCCACCAATGATCACGCCCAATGTGCAGTAGAAGAACAGATCATCGGCATGGACCTGCGCCATCGGCGCGCCGGGTTGACGCAGCATCACCGAGACCTGCCAGTAGGCAAAAATCACGCCGATCAGATAGGCGAGCGAGTAATAGCGCAGGGTGAAGAACCCCAGCTCGATCCCCGGTTTCAGTCCCAGATCGGTCCACTGGATCGGATCGGCTGCAACGCTTGCAGCAAGTAGTGACAGCACGGGGCGAACCTCTTAATGGTGACAGGCATGCCGTATCGATAAGCCTCTCGGGCTTCAGCGCTGGCCGTATTGGCACAGCGTCAAGCTGGGGGGAAGAGGCTGGGGCGGTCGATGGGCCTTGGAGTTGGGGAGAGGCGAGCGCCTGCGTGGGCGCGCCGCTCCTCGGGACAGAAAACGAGAGAGGAGAACACCGCATGCCCACCCCGCTGGACAATGCGCTTGAAGCCATCATCACCGAGCTTGTGAAGCCGGGCATGCCTTTTGCCACCGTGCCGTTTGAACGCGGCGGTGTGGAAATGCCCGCCTTTGCTGCCGCGCCCCCTTCGCTGGCACATTATTTCGCGCATTTCTGCAACGAGCATAAGGATGTGCCCTTCCTCGTTGACGGCGAGATCCGGCTGACATTCGGCCAGACCTATGCTGCCGCGGTCTGCGTGGCGGAAAGCCTCGTCAAGGATCACGGGCTTGCCAAGGGCGACCGGGTTGGCCTTGCCGCGCGAAATTCGGCCAACTGGATGATCGCTTTCATGGGCATTACCATGGCAGGCGGCTGTGCGACGCTGCTGAACGGCTTCTGGTCGGGCGATGAACTGGCCTACGGGATCGATCTGGCCGAATGCACCATCGTGCTCGCCGATGCGGGGCGCGCGGCGCGGCTGGAAGGCCACGCCCATAACGCAAAGCTGGTGCTGTTCGATCATGGCAATGCGCCCGCGCAAGGCCTTGCCAATGTCTGGCGCGCGCCGGGCGCGGAAGGCCCGGTGGCGCTGGCGCTGCTCGCGCAAATCGGCCCGGATGATCTGGCAACCATCCTGTTCACCTCGGGTTCGACCGGCAAGTCGAAGGGCGCTTATTCCGATCACCGCGGCGTGGTGCATGGCATCATGAGCTATGTCAGCCAGTCGGCGATGGCCAAGATCCTGCTCGAAAAGCAAGGCGAGGACTTGTCGGCCCAGCCCTGTGCGCTGGTGGCCGTGCCGCTGTTCCACGTGACGGGCGAAGTGCCGCTGTTCCTGCAAAGCTTCGCGATTGCGCGCAAGCTGGTGCTGATGCCCAAGTGGGATGCGACCCACGCGCTCGAACTGATGCAAAGCGAAAAGGTCACCTATTTCGTCGGCGTGCCGCTGATGAGCTATGAGATCGCGAGCCACCCCGATCTGACGAAATATGACCTGTCAGCCTGCAAGAGCTTTGCCGCGGGCGGCGCGCCGCGTCCGGTCGAACATGTCAGCAAGATCAAGCAGGCCTTCCCCGGCGGTTTCCCGCTGCTGGGCTATGGCCTTACCGAAACCAACGCCGTCGGCTGCGGCAATTTCAACGAGAACTATCTCGCCAAGCCCGGTTCGACCGGCAAGGCGAGCCAGCCGATGGTCGATCTGCGCATTCTCGATGATACAGGTAACGAGCTGCAACAAGGGCAGGTCGGCGAGGTCTGCATCCGGTCCGTCGCCAATTTCCGTGGCTACTGGAAGAACGAGGAAGCCACGAAAGCCGCTTTCACTGCGACGCAATTCTTCCGCACCGGCGATCTCGGCTATCTTGACGAGGATGGCTACCTGTTCATCGTCGACCGCAAGAAGGACATCATCATCCGCGGCGGCGAGAACATCTCGTGCATCGAGGTGGAAGACGCGATCTACGCCCATGACGATATCGCCGAATGTTCGGTGTTCGGCTTGCCCGATGAACGCTTTGGCGAAGTGCCTGCGGCTGTCTTCAATCTCAAGGAAGGCCGCCCCCCGATGAGCAAGGCGGCGCTGCGCGAATTCCTGCTGTCGCGGATCGCACCGTTCAAGGTGCCGACCGAAGAGCATATCTGGATTGCCGATGAAAGCCTGCCGCGCCTCGGCACCCAGAAGATTGACAAGCGCACGGTGCGCCAGATGTTTGCTGGCGAACCGGTCGCTGCCTGATACGCTGACGGGCAGAAGCATCTCCACGGCGCCAGCCGAAGACGTTCATGCGGGGGGAGCCTCCGCGTGAACGTCAAACGCATCTCGGGCCAGCGCACCATCATCGACCGCCGCGTGCTTGGCGAGGAAGTGACGGCGCTCGCGCTGGCCGGGGACGGGGGCGGACGCGCCGAAGTGCTCGACGCGCTGCGCCGCGCGCTTGATCAGGGGCGCGCCGAACTCGCCCGCCGCCTCGCCGAAGCGCCCTCTGCCGGGCATGAATGCGTCGGCGGACATTCCTTTCTGATCGATCAGATCATCCGGGTGATCCACGATTATGTGACCACCCACCTTTACTCGGCCTCCAACCGCACCGCGGCCGAACGCCTCGCGATCCTTGCGGTCGGCGGTTATGGCCGCGCCGAGATGGCGCCGCATTCGGATGTCGACATCGCCTTCGTCACGCCGATGCGACGCTCCCCATGGTGCGAGCAGGTGATCGAGGCGATGCTCTATCTCCTGTGGGACCTTGGCCTCAAGGTCGGCCATTCGAGCCGCACCGTCTCCGATACCATGCGGCTCGCCAAGGAAGACCTCACCATCCGCACCGCACTGCTCGAAGGGCGGTTGGTATGGGGCGATCAGGCGCTTTACGAGGAATTGCGAACGCGGTTCTGGTCCGAAGTCGCGCGCGCCAGTGAACGGCAATTCCTGACGCTCAAGCTTGAGGAGCGTGATGCCCGTCACAAGCGAATGGGCGATTCCCGCTATGTGGTTGAACCCAATATCAAGGATGGCAAAGGCGGCCTGCGCGATCTCCAGACGCTGTACTGGATCGGGAAGTATATCCACCGGGTGGAAACCGCCTCGCAGCTGGTCGACGTCGGGCTGTTCACGCCTGCCGAATACCGCAGTTTCCGCCGCGCCGAAGGGTTTCTGATGGCAGTGCGCTGCCACATGCACATCATCACCGGCCGCGCGGAAGATCGCCTTACGTTCGATCTCCAGCGGCAGGTCGCCGAAGTAATGAATTTCGCCGACCGCCCCGGCAAGAGCGCGGTCGAGCGGTTCATGCAGTACTACTTCCTGCAGGCCAAACGGGTAGGCAGCCTGTCGGGTGTGTTCCTGTCCGCGCTCGACACCGAATTCGCCAGGAAGCGCACCCGTTCGGGCTTTTTCGCGGGCTGGACCCAGAAACCGCGCATGCTCAAAGGCCATGTCATCGAAGCAGGCCGCATCCGCACACCGGGCGATGACTGGTTCGCCGATGATCCGGTGCGCCTGATCGAGCTGTTCCAGATTGCCGAGGCCGAAGGGCTGGAAATCCACCCGCAGACCATGCGGCAGGCGGATCGCGATTCCCGGCTCATCACTGCCGACGTGCGCCGCGACAAGCGCGCCAACGCGCTGTTCCTTGATCTGCTGGCAGGCCGCAAGGACCCCGAAACCGCCCTGCGCTGGATGAACGAGGCCGGTGTGTTCGGCCGCTTCGTGCCTGATTTCGGGCGCGTCAACGCGCAGATGCAGTTCGACATGTATCACCACTACACGGTGGACGAACACACCATCCGCGCCATCGGATTGCTTAGCCAGATCGAACGGGGGCTGCTGAAAAAGGATCACCCGCGCGCCAGCCAGCTGATCCACAAGCTTGCTTCGCGCCGCGCGCTGTTCGTGGCCGTGCTGCTGCATGATATCGCCAAGGGGCGCGGCGGCGATCATTCGATCCTCGGAGCGGATCTGGCAGCGCGGATAGGCCCGCGCTTCGGCCTTGATGACAAGGAAACCGAACTGGTGTCGTGGCTGGTGCGCCATCACCTGCTGATGAGTCGCACCGCGCAGAAACGCGATCTTACCGATCCCAAAACCATCGAGGATTTCGTCGGGCAGGTGCAAAGCCTCGAACGGCTGCGCAACCTTGCGATCCTGACGGCAGTCGATATCCGCGCCGTCGGCCCCGGCACATGGAACAGCTGGAAAGGCCAGCTCCTCGGCGAGCTTTATGACGCATCCGAGGAACGCCTGCGCCTTGGCCACATGCGGCAGGGTCGCACCCAGAAAGTCGCTGGCAAGAAAGTGCGTGTCGCGGAACTGCTGGGTGATGAGGCCAGCCTTGTCGAAGAAGCGGGCGCGCTGCTGCGCGATGCCTACTGGATTGCCGAACCAGAGGACATCATCGCCAGCAATCTGCGGCAATACGCCGCGAGCCAAGCGGCGGGCGAACAGCTTTCGGTCGCCTGTGCGGTCGATGAGGTGCGGGGTGCGACCCGGGTGAGCGTGATCGCCGCAGACCATCCGGGCCTGTTCTACCGCATGGCCGGCGGCATCCACCTTGCCGGTGCGAATATCATCGACGCGCGCATCCACACCGCCACCAATGGTTATGCCTTCGACAATTTCCTCGTGCAGGACCAGCACGGCCAGCCGTTCAGCGAGATGCAGCAGATGGCGCGGATCGAACAGGGCATCCGCAATGCGCTGCTGGTCAGAGTCGAACTCGTTCCCAAGCTGGCAGCGCGCCCCTTGCCCCATTCACGGGCCAAGGCATTCGATGTGGCCCCACGGGTCACTTTCGACAACGAGGCATCCGGCCGTTTCACCGTGATCGAAGTGACCGCGCGCGATCGTGCGGCCCTGCTCAACCGACTCGCCTATGCCCTGTTCAAGGCCAACCTGATCGTCCATTCGGCGCATATCACGGCCTATGGCGAAAGCGCGGCAGATACCTTCTATGTCACCGATCTGACTGGCTCGAAGGTCAAGGCGGCCGAACGGCTCGCCGAGATCGAGGCTGCTCTGCTCGAAGCGGCAAGCGATCAACGCCAGCGCGAGGTTGAAACAATTTAGCAACACTCGGGACAAAACAGGTGCTTGCGGGGAGGGGGCACTGATTGCATTCGGCGAAGGCCGCGCTAAAGGGCGCTCAGTTCATTAGGGAGAGCTAACATGAACACCCCCGCAAATCTGCGGCGCATCCTTGCGCTCGCGCTGTGCTCCACCGCGATCATGCCGGTCGCGGCACAGGCACAAGATGCCGACACCGAAACTGCCCAGGAACGCGGCAGCGTGCTTGATACCATTGGCGACATTATCGTTACCGGCACCAAGACCAAGAACCCCGAAAACGTGCAGTCCGTTCCGCTGGCGGTCACCGCTTTCGGTGAAGCCAGCCTTGAAGCTTTCAAGATCCGCGACATTCAGGGCCTGTCGTTCCAGGCGCCCAACGTCAGCCTCGATCAGGTCGGCACCAGCCGCGGCACCGCGAACTTCACTGTGCGCGGTATTGGCATCAACTCGTCGATCCCCTCGATTGACCCGACCGTGGGCGTATTCGTCGATGGCGTGTTCCTCGGCGTGAACGGCGGCGTGGTGTTCGACCTGTTCGACCTGTCCAGCGTCGAAATCCTGCGCGGCCCGCAGGGCGTGCTGTTCGGCCGTAACGTGACAGGCGGCGCGGTTGTCATCAACACCGGCAACCCGACCGAAGATTTCCGCGGCAAGTTCCGTGCGGCGGTTGACGGCCCGATCGATAGCGGCCGCGGCGGCGCCAACTACACCGTCAGCGGTGTGGTTTCCGGCCCGATCATCGAAGACAAGCTGCTGTTCAAGGTCGGCGCCTATTACAACAAGGATGAAGGTTATTTCCGCAACCTGTTCGACGGTTCGAACCATGGTGCGGCCGAAACCAAGATCCTGCGCGGCGCGCTCGAAGGGCGTTTCGGAGAGCTGACCATTCTCGGCAAGCTCGATTACTTCACCAGCGATGGCGATGGGCCCTCGGGCCAGAACCGCGGTTTCTTTGATCGCCGCTCGTTCGATTTCTCGATTGATGAGCCGGGCTTCTATTCGAACGAAATCTGGACTGGCTCGCTCACCGCGACCTGGAACGTCGGGCCGGGCACGCTGACCAACATCACCGGCTGGCGCAAGTTCGACAGCCGCACCCGCGGCGACATCGACGCGACCCCGCTGTTCCTGTTCCACTCGAACTCGGCAACGGCGCAGGAGCAATGGTCGAACGAACTGCGTTACGCGATCTCGACCGACCGTTTCGATCTCGTGTTCGGCGGGTTCTACTTCAACCAGAGCCTTGCCTATGACGAATCGCGCGAATTGCGCCGCGACTTGCCGATTGCGCTGCGTCCCCCGCAGTTCTTCGGCGGTGGCCGTCAGGATCACGAAGTGATCGGTGTGTTCGCCAACATGAACTACAAGCTGACCGATGCGCTTACTGTGCTCGCCGGTCTGCGCTGGAATCAGGAAACCAAGGACGCGGGCGTGACCTTCATCACCGCGCGCCCGCCGTGCTCGTTCCTCAACAACACCTGCCCCACCGGCACGGCACCGTTCCAGCCGGGCGTGGAGACCAATGGCTTCACCGACGACGTGAAGTTCCAGAACCTCTCGCCCAAGCTGGGTCTGCAGTATGAATTCGGCACCAGCCAGGTCTATGGCCACTGGAGCCGTGGTTTCCGTTCGGGTGGTTACAACTTCCGCATCACCAACGTGGCCGTGTTCAACCGCGCCTTCCAGCAGACCGGTCAGCTCGGTTTTGACGAAGAGCAGGTCGATTCGTACGAAATCGGCGGGAAGTTCCAGACGGCGGATGGCTCGCTGACCCTCAACGTGGCGGGCTATGTCACCAAGGTCGGCAACATGCAGCGCGAAGTGAACCTTGCCGATCCGGGCGCAGGCGTGGTGCAGAACATCCTCAACACCGCCGATGCCACGATCAAGGGCTTCGAAGCCGAAGCGCGCATGCGCGTGTCGCCGTCGCTGGTGTTCACCGCCAACCTCGGCATCATCGATGCCAACTACGACAAGATCCTGTTCGATATCTCGGGCGATGGCGTCGTCAATGATCGGGATCTCGCGCTGAGCATTCCGCGCGTGGTGCCCTACACCATCGGTGCCGGCTTCATCCACGAGTTGAACGTGGGCAGCAGCCAGTTCCTGACCCGCGTGAACTACCAGTATCGCGACAAGTCGGCCTATACCGATGATAACTTCGGCTGGCTCAACGACCTCTCGATGCTCGAAGCCAACATCACCTGGGTGACTCCGGTGCCGGGTCTCTCGCTGTCGCTCTACGGCCGCAACCTGCTCGATCAGGTGCAGGAAGGCGGGGACACGCAGGTGCCTTTCGCCGGCCCGCGCTCGAATGGCATCCAGCAGCCGTTCCAGGCCTTCCCCGGCGGCGGCACGTTCTCGCCGCTGATGCGCGGCCGGAACATCGGCATTGAAGCGATGTTCGAATTTTAAGGAGATCGGGCATCACGCCCGCTCGAAAAAATGGGGCGCTCCGGCAACGGGGCGCCCCTTTTTCATGCCCATCGCTGCGTCGCTTGATGAGACAACCCGGTTGCGCACGCAACCGCAAGGCCGACCGGCCGCCCGCAGCGGCTCGTGCGGCACGCACGAAATGCCGCGAGGAAAAACGAAAAAAGCTACCCTCGCGCGCCGAACAGCGCCGAGCCGACCCGCACATGAGTCGCACCCAGCATCACGGCGGTCTCGTAATCCCCGCTCATGCCCATGCTCAGCCCGGCAAGGCGGTGATCCTCAGCCAGCTTCGCCAGAAGGGCAAAGAACGGCGCGGGCTCGATGTCCGCAGGCGGAATGCACATCAGCCCGGCAAGCGGAATGCCAGCGGCGCGCACCTGATCCAGAAAAGCGGGCAGATCCGCGAGCGCACAGCCGCCTTTCTGCGGCTCGTCCCCGATATTGACCTGCACGAAGCACGGCACACGCTTGCCCAGCTTGTCCATCGCCTTGGCGAGAGCGGTCAGGAGGCTCGGCCGGTCGAGCGAATGGATGTAATCGAACAGCGCGACGGCTTCTTCCGCCTTGTTCGATTGCAACTGGCCGATGAGGTGGAGTTCGATATCGGGGTGCTGCGCTTTGAGCGCAGGCCATTTTCCCTGCGCTTCCTGCACACGGTTCTCGCCGAACACCCGCTGCCCGGCTGCGATCAGCGGCTCGATCCGTTCGGCCGGATGAGTCTTGCTGACCGCGATCAGGGTGACATCGGCCGGTTCGCGGCGAGCGGGCTTGCAAACCCTCGCGATATTGGCGCGAACTTCTTCGAGGCGGGAGGCTGGATTGTCCATGGCCCGGCTCTATAGCGGGTGAGTGCAGCGAAAGAAGCCCCTCCCGCGCCTGTGGCTGATCAGCGATGCCCGTAATGACGCGGTGCTGGAGCACGCACTTGCTCGCCTGCCGCGTGGTTCGGGCCTGATCTACCGGCATTACCATCTCACCGACGCAGCACGACTGGCGCGGTTCCGCGCGCTCAAGCGGATCGCGAAAGCACGCGGGCATACCGTGATCCTTGCGGATTCAGGGCTGACTGCCCGCGAATGGGGCGCAGACGGCATCTATGCCAGCCCGCGCGGACTGCTTCCGCGCCGCTCTGGCCTGATCCATCTCGCGACCGTCCATAACCTCCGCGAGATCGCGCTGGCGAACCGGCTCGGAGCCGACGCGGTGCTGCTTTCGCCCGTCTTTGCCACCCGCAGCCATCCCGGCGGCCCGGTGCTCGGTCCGGTGCGGTTTCGCCTGCTGGCAAGACTCGCCCGGACGCCGGTGATCGCTCTCGGCGGTATCACGAAACATCGCGCGCGCAGACTTGCCTGGGATCGTTGGGCCGCCATCGACGGATTGAGCTGAAGCGCGGCTCATCGCTCTTTCCTTGACCGCAAGAGCGCATGGATTCATGATGTGTTCTCACGAGGAGACCTTTATGGCGTCCCGCGCCGTCACACCCCGCACCCCAGCCGCGCGCTCCGCGGAAGCCGAATGGCGCATTGGCCTGCGCCGCTCGATGCGCCGCATTGCCCAGATCACGGGCGCGGCGCTGCTGTGGGGCGCAATGGTGTTTCTCGGACTGGCGCTCGCCAGCTACACGCAGACCGATCCCAGCCCTTCGACCGCAGCCGCAGGCGAGACAATCGCCAATTGGATGGGCGCGACCGGAGCTTTCATGGCGGACCGTGTGCTGCTTGTCTTCGGCCTGCCTGCAGTGCTCCTGCTGCCTTTGCTCTATGTCTCCGCACGTCGCTTGTGGCGCGGATACGAGCATGAGGATGAGCCCGAAACCACCGGCTGGTGGATGCCCGCCGGCCTGCTGATCGTCGCGATGGCACTGCTTGCCACGGTGCTCGCGCTCACGTTTGATAACGCTTCGAGCACGCTGCCCGCGCAAGTCGGCGGCGTGGCGGGCCTGCTCGGTAAGGCAGGGATCGAAGCGGTGGCGGCGCGCTTTGGCGGCGGGGCGGAAGGTTGGGTGATCCTTGGCCTTGCCATCACCTGTCTCGGCGCCGGTGTCGCCCTGCTCACACGGATTTTCGCGATTGATTGGCGGGTGCTGATGACCCTGCCCGAATTCCTTGGCGGGGCATCCTTGCTGGCGCCGCTTGGAGCGCTGGTTCCTTTCCTGCGCACAAAGCAGCCCGAACGCGCTGCCGACGAAACGCCTGATGATGCACCGCCTTCTGCCAAGGCGCGCCGCGCGGCGAAGCCGGAACGCGAAGTCGAGGTCGATCTCGTGCCCCGACGCGCGCCGGAAATCAGCGATCCGTCCGCGCCCCCCAAACGCGCGGCCCCGGCCAAGGCAAACCAGCGCGACATGTTCGCCGCCTTCGATCTGCCAAGCCTCGATCTGCTGGCCGAACCGCCCAAGGATACTGCACCCAAGCTCGACAAGCTGGCGCTCGAACGCAATGCACGCCTGCTGGAAAACGTGCTCGATGATTTCAACGTGAAGGGCGAAATCACCGCCGTGCGCACCGGGCCGGTGGTGACGATGTACGAGCTGGAACCCGCCCCCGGTATCAAGGCCAGCCGGGTCGTCGGCCTTGCCGAGGATATCGCCCGCAATATGAGCGCGATTTCCGCGCGCGTCTCGCCGATTCCGGGCCGCACCGTGATGGGCATTGAACTGCCCAACAAGGATCGTCAGGTGGTGATGCTCAAGGAGCTTGCCGCCTGCACTGCCTTTGCCGAGGCGCGCGGCAATCTGCCGATCATTCTGGGCAAGGATATCGCGGGCGAGCCGGTGATCGCCGATCTTGCTGCCATGCCCCACCTGCTGGTGGCGGGCACCACCGGTTCGGGCAAATCGGTCGGCCTCAATGTGATCCTGCTCAGCCTGCTTTACCGTTTCACGCCATCGGAACTGCGCCTGATCCTGATCGATCCCAAGGTGCTCGAACTCAAGACCTACGACGACATCCCGCACCTGCTTTCGCCTGTCGTCACCGAGCCGCACAAATCTGTGCGCGCGCTCAAATGGGCGGTCGAGGAAATGGAGCGCCGCTACCGGATGATGAGCGCGATCAATTCGCGCAACATCAATTCCTTCAACGAGAAAGTCGCCGCCGCGATTGCCAAGGGCAAGCCGCTCGGCCGCCGGGTGCAGACCGGATTCGATCCCGATACGGGAGAGCAGCTGTATGAGGAAGAACAGCTCGATTACCAGCCGCTGCCGCAGATCGTCCTGATCGTCGACGAACTTGCCGATCTGATGGTGACCATCGGCAAGGAAATCGAAGTCCTGATCCAGCGCCTCAGCCAGAAAAGCCGCGCGGCGGGCATCCACCTGATCATGGCGACGCAGCGCCCCAGCGTCGATGTTATCACCGGCGTGATCAAGGCCAACCTGCCGACCCGTATCAGCTTCAAGGTGACCAGCCGGATCGATAGCCGCACGATCCTTGGCGAACAGGGCGCGGAACAACTGCTCGGCAAGGGCGACATGCTCTACAAGCCCAATACCGGGGCTATGGTGCGCGTGCATGGCCCGTTTGTCAGCGACGAGGAAGTCGAAGCAATCGCCGATTTCTGGCGCGGGCAAGGCGCGCCGGAATATGTCGATGCCGTCACCGAAGAACCCGAAGATGGTGGCTTCGGCTTCGAGGATGATCTCACGGCGTCAGATAACCCCGAAGAGCGCAAGTATCGTCAGGCCTGCCAGATCGTGATCGAGAACCAGAAGGCAAGCGGAAGCTGGCTCCAGCGCCAGATGGGCGTAGGCTATAATACGGCGGCGAAATGGATCGAGCGGATGGAGGAGGACGGCCTCGTCGGTCCTGCCAACCATGTCGGGCGGCGCGAAATCTACCGCGACCGGGATGGCAATCCTCTGTAAGGCCGATTGTGCGGCGCGTTTGGAGTTATGTCATGGCCTGTACGGCGCGTGACATGATGCGCGATTGCAACGCCCCGAAATTGTAATATTCATGTCACCAGTTCGTCATGCATGCGTCGCGGCAGCGTCACCGATTGCTGTCACGGGCAGGTTCTCTCTCAAGCAACAGGGAAGCCAAGAGATGTTCCGCACCACTTCCGCGCGCGTGTCGCTGACCGCGCTAGCCACTACGCTCGCTTTCGCCCCGCAGGTGGCTTTCGCCCAGGATAACGCCGAAGCAAGCACCCAGCCCGATTTCGGCAACCAGATCGTTGTCACCGCGCAGAAGCGCACCGAGCTCGCCAAGGATGTGCCGATCACCATTTCGGCCACCACCGGGGAGCGGATCCGCGAGCTCGGCGTGACCGATCTCGACGAATTGTCCTATTACATCCCCGGCCTGCTCATTCAGGAGCAAAGCGCCAACAACCCCGGTATCGTGATCCGCGGGATCACCTCGGACAGCGGCTCGGCCCAACAGGGTCCGCGCGTCACCCTCTATTACAACGGCGTTGATATCTCGCGCTCGCGCGGTTCCTATCAGGCAATCTACGATCTCGAGCGCGTCGAAGTGATCAAGGGCCCGCAGGCGACCTTGTTCGGCACGGCCAGCGCGGTCGGCGCGATCAGCATCGTTTCGGCCAAGCCGCGCGAAGGCTTCTCGGGCGAAGTCCGCGGCGGCTATGGCAATTTCAACCAGACCCTGCTCGGCGGCTTTCTCAATGCCGGGAATGATGTGATTGCCGGGCGCATCGCCTTCGAATGGCGCACCCGCGATGGTTATGTCGAGAACCTCAGCCCCAATCAGGACAAGGATCTCTACGCGCAGAACCAGTTCGGCGCACGCGCCTCGCTGCGCTTCACGCCGAACGCGGACCTGACTGTTGACCTGATCGGCACCTACGATCAGCAGCGCAATGGCGGCACACCATTCATCTCGGGCAGGTTCCCCGCCTTTGCAGGCGCACCGGGCGGGGCCGCCAATGCCTTCGGCCCTGCCAATCTCGGCGGCAATCCGGCGGGCGCTGCGGTGCTGGGCGACGATCAGCTTGGTCTCAACCGCGAGGTCTATGATCTTAACCTCACCGCCGAATACAGCTTCGGCGACAACTGGACCTTCACCACCGTTAACGGTTACCGCGAATTTGACAGCCGCGAGGTGTTCGATGCCGATGGTTCGGCTGCGCCCTTCCTCGAATTCACCGAGATTGCCGATGGCTGGCAGATCAGCCACGAAGGTCGTTTCAGCTACACTGGCGAGAAACTGCGGGCGAGCGCAGGGTGGAACATCTTCATCGAAGACGGCCGCCAGAATGTGCCCTTCGCCACCGAAGAGGGCCTGTTCCTGCAATGCCTGACGACTCTTTTCGGCGTGCCTGTGGCAAGCCGTCCGTTCGGCCCCACACCCTGCGTTGCGGCTGACGGCAGCGTCCCGTCGCAAGGCATCACCAATTTCCAGTACAGTTCCGTGTTCGAGAATCAGGGTCGCAACGAAGCCTATTCGGTGTTCGCCGATGTGACGTGGATCCCGTTCGATGCCCTCGAACTGACGGCTGGCCTGCGCTATCTTGATGAATATCGCCGTTCGGGCTTCTTCGCGCGCGTTCCCAATGCCGTGCTCAGTGGTGCGGCGCTGATCCCCGGTCAGGTCGACACCGGCGGCCGCACCTTCTTTGCTGACGCCAGGTTTGACGCGTGGCTGCCGCGCTTCAATGCGCTTTACCGGGTGAGCGATGATGTGAATGTCTTCGCCACAATCTCGAAAGGCCGTCGCTCGCCGGTGGTGCAGGTTGCTGCGGCGAACAGTGCCGGGGGAGCCGTCCCCAACGTCCAGACCATCGCTGAAGAAGTGGTGTGGAATTATGAAGGCGGCATCAAGCTGGGGACAGGCCGTGTCACCGGCTCGGTCGGGGTGTATTATCAGGTCTATAACGACTTCCAGGTGTCGGTCGCGCAGCTCGATGCCAATGGCAACCCGACGGGTGCTTTCGTGACAGCGAGCGCAGGCTCGGCCAGCAACCTCGGGGTCGAGGCCGAACTTGCTGTTCAGGCGACGGACTGGCTCAATGTGTTCGGCAATTTCGGCTACATCAATGGCGGCATTGACGAAGACGGCGCCTTCTCGCCCGCTTTCTCGGGCGCGCGGTTCCGGTTGCAGCCGGAATTCCAGGCCGCGGGCGGCTTCACCATCAGTCACGAATTCGGCAATGGCATGCGCTTCTTCGCCACGCCTAGCATCACCCACCGCACCCGCATCTTCTTCGAAGTGCCCAACAATCCGCTCATCTCGCAAGGGCCGGTCACACTGGTGAACGCGCGCGCCGGGTTCAGCTTCATGGATGAGAAGTACCAGATCGCAGGCTTCATCCGGAACGCCTTCAATCAGGACTTCCTGCTTGATGCGGGCAACACCGGCGGGGCTTTCACCATCCCCACCTTCATTCCGGGCGAACCGCAGTTCTTCGGTGTCGAACTGACCGCGAAGTTCTGATCCGCGCGGGCTTACCGTGTTATCGCGGCGGGCGGGGGAAGCAATTCCTCCGCCCGTTCGCGTTGCGCCCTGCGCGCGGCGGCTTCTTCAGCAGTGAGCGGGCGGAAGCGGATGGCGAGCGGCGTGATTGTGCCGTCATCGCGCTGCCGGATTGTCACGATCCCGCGCTGATCCTCTTTGCGCAGGGTCTCGTCAAGCTGGCGGGCGCGATCCTGCCCGACATAAAGCCGCCCTCGCCTGAGGCTCTCTTGTCCATAGACGCCAGCGGGATTGGCGCGCAGCGGGTGCGGGCAGGCAGCGAGCGCGGCGTCATCTGCCACCGGCTCGGCCCGGCTGATCGCGGGCGCTGCACCCGCAAGGCACAGCCTGTCGAGCGGCAAGCCAAAACGCTGCTCGTCCAGTCCCGGCCAGTCATATTCGAACTCGACATAATGGCCGCGCAGGATATCGCGCGGATCATAGCCCGCGACTGGCACGTCCCAGTCGGTGCCCTCGCGGTAGGTGCGATCGCTCATGCCCCACAAGGCGGCAAGACCGGCCAGCGGCAACAGCACGGCGGCAAGGCGCACCGCGCGGTTCACGCGCTGCCTTCGCTTTCAGGGGCATAGACACGCGACACCTTGAGCGCGGCCCAGCCGACGCCGAGGATCAGCAGACCGGCGATAATCAGGCCAAAGCCGCTGAGCAGAAGGTCGCTCGCCAGCTCGAAACTGAAGATGATGAGCCGCAGCGCGATCACTCCCACCGCAAGCTGGAACACGCCGCGCCACCCTGCCTTGAGGGCGGCCGCCGCAATCCCCGCCCACAGCGCCATGAATAGGACGGCAGCAAGAATATCGATCCCGTTGACGGCATAGGCAAACAGCAAGGCAATCCCCGCACCCGCGATAATCGCGCCTGCCATCCGTCCCGAAATGCCGGGGCGTGCCAGCACCAGTGCAAGCCCGGCACCGCATCCGATAGCGGCGCGCAAGGCCATGGCCACTGCGCCAGACAGCGCCGTCTTGTCGTCCAGCGCATCAGTGCTGGCGAGCACGCAAGCGAGCGAGGCTCCGGCCACTGCATAGGTCAAGGCCATTTGTTCAAGCCTGCGCCAGAAATCAGGCCGGGCCGCGCCGCGCCTCAGCCAGCCCGCCAGCGGCGCGACCACCACAGGAAGCGCTGTCATCAGTGCAAGCCACAGCGCCTGCGCGGTGCCGCTGCCCGCAGCAGCAGAGCCGGCATAATCCCACACTGCCCACACAGTCACACCCATCAGCGCCGCCGCCGCCAGCCAGCCACGCCCCATCACCAGCATGAGCGGGGCAAACAGCACCAGCCATATGGCAAGTGGCTGCCACAGCGGCGAGCCAGCCTGATAGACTTGCCCGAGGTGACCGAAGAATGTCAGACCAAGCGCGCCGGTCACAAACAGCAGCGCTTCGACCGCATAAGGGGAAAGCGCCGCCAGCCGATCCTCAAGCGTGGTAAGAGCAGCAAGCGCAGCCGCGATCAAAACCAGATGCACACCAAGCCTCAGGCTGCCGGGAATCGCCTCCCAGTTGGCGGCCACCACCGAAATGAGGCCCAGCCCGATCGCGAGCGCACCTATCCCGAACACCGCCCACAGCGCAATCGGGCGCGCATGGGCAGCTTCATGGGCTATCAGGCGATCGCGCGTTGCCGCGTCGATCACGCCCGCCTTGTGCCATGCCTCGATCTTGCGCGTGCTCACCCTGTTGAAATTAGCGCACGGCCAGATTGCAGGCAATCAGTCCTTGGCGGACAGTTCCTCAAGGGTAAGCGGCGTCAGCTCTGTCGCCTTGCGCGCGTTGACGGTCATCGCCTCGGGAGACATCGCGACCATCCCGATGCGGGCAAGCGGGCCGCCTTTGTCCCAGCTTTTCGCCCATTCCTGCACGAAGGCCTCAAGCCCCGGAATGGCGCGCATATGGGCCTTCTTCACGTAGATGAACAGCGGGCGAGCGCCGGGATAGGCAAAGCTCGAGATATTGTCGAAAGTCGGCTGCACCCCGTTCATCGGCAGGCCCTGCACCTTGTCGCCATTTTCCTCGAGATAGGAAAAGCCGAACACGCCCACCGCGCGCGGGTTCGATTCGATCTTCTGGACGATCAGATTGTCCTGCTCGCCCTGATCGACATAGCCTCCGTCCGAACGCACTTCGGTGCAGACCTGCCCGTAACGCTGGGCATTACTCTCCTTGAGCGCCTTCATCGCCGGATTGCTGTTGCAGCCTGCTTCGAGCACCAGTTCCTTGAGCGCATCGCGCGTGCCCGATGTGCTCGGCGGGCCATAGACGAGGATCGGGGTAGCGGGCAGCGCCGGGTCCACATCCGACCACAACTTGGCCTTCTGTTCGCCGCCATAGGGCCTTGCCGCCAGCGCCTCGTACACGATCTTCGGCGACAGATTCAGCGTGATCCCGCCCTGCGCCGAGGCAAAGGCAATGCCATCAAGGCCGACCTGCAATTCGACCACGTCCTTCACCCCGTTGGCGAGGCACTTCTCGAACTCCCCCGGCTTCATCCGGCGCGATGCGTTGACGATATCGGGCGTGTTGGCGCCGAGGCCGGAACAGAACAGCTGGACGCCGTTGCCGGTGCCGGTCGATTCAATCAGCGGCGAGGGAAAATCGGGATTGGCGCGGGCAAAATTCTCCGAGACGACCTTGGCAAAAGGGTACACCGTCGAAGAGCCGACTGCCCGCACCGAGTTGCGCGCGCCCCCGCCGCCGGAGTCGCATCCGGCAAGCATAACCGCGGCCAGCACAGCAAGCGCGCCGGAGAATTTGGCAAGGGGACTGGTCAACATCGAAATTTCCGAAAATCCGTGATGCGAGCGCGCTAGGCCCGCTCTGTGACAAGCCTGTGACGCTCCGGCCCGCGCACTGCATGATCCGCGTTTTGACGGTAGGGCTACTTAACCCGAAGGTAACCCGCTGCCTGCTATAACCCACCCATGGGGACGGCGACGATTATCCGGTTCTTGCTCCGAATGCTGGCGTTGCTGGCGGCGCTGGTCGCTGTCCCGGTGCTGGCCGATGATCATACCGGCCCAAATTTCCGCCCGGCCTGCCATGCCGCGACTGATGCGAACGTATCACTGTCAGCAATGACAGCGCGCACGGCATGGAATTGCAGCGATACCGGCTGGCGCTCCAGCATGCCGGTGGGCTGGGTGCGCTTCGATGCCACCAGCTGGCAGGACGCAGCCTTGCCGCGCTATTTCTTCACCCGCACCGCACGGCACGAGGCGATCACCATTGCTGCGTTGGATGCCGATGGCACCTTGCGGACGGTGCGCTATGCCGAGGCGGATGGCAAACCATTCGCTGCCGGACCAGTGTTCTCGCTCAACCTGCCGGAGATCACCGATCAGACCCGCGCGGTGCTGGTCCGCATCGAAAAGCCTCATTCCATCCCTCTGCTGACCGAAGCGCGCTTGTCGCGCTACCGCGAGAACGCCGATTGGTCGCTGATCGAGATGATGCTGCTTCCGCTGGTGATCGGGATGCTGATCCTGCCGCTCCTGTTCGACATCACTTTCTTTGTCGTGCTGCGCGAACGGTTCGTGCTGGTTCATGCCACCATGGTCGTCGGGATGATGAGCTATGTGCTGTTTGCCGGCGGGCTCATCAGCATGTTCGTCTCCCTGCCGGTAGCGCTGCTGGCGGTGATGGCGCCGCTTTCGTGGTCCATCGCCTGCGGCGCGGCGCTGGTGTTCCTGGTCATGTTCCTCGAACGCGGCGCGCTGTCGCGCAGGATGCAGCGCATCACCCTATGGGTCGGCACCTGGACGATGGTGGTGCCCAGCCTGTGCGCGCTTCAGCTGCACTGGACGCAGGCCTTCGACGATACAGCCTATTTCCTTACGGTGATGCCGTCCGGTGTGGTGGTGACGGTAGCTTTGGTGCAGGCGGTGCTCCGTGGCAGCCGCTCCGCGCGGTTTGTCGCCTTTGCCTGGGCGCCCCTGTTGCTCGCCTCTTTCGAACGGATGGCGCGCGGCTTCGGGCTTTATGCCGCGCCATCCAGCTTTGATCAGCTGATCTTCCTTGCCACTGGCATCGAAGTGGTGGTGATCAGCCTTGCAATTGCCGACCGTTTCCTCGCGATCCGGCGCGAACGCGATGCCGCGATCGATCAGGCGCGCGTGCTTGAACAGCTTTCAACACGTGATTCGCTGACCGGCCTGATGAACCGCCGCGCGATCGAGGCCCGCTTTGACGAGCTGGTCAGCCAGGGCTTCCACACCTTTGCGCTGCTTGATCTGGATCGCTTCAAGGCCGTGAATGATGTGCACGGCCACCAGATCGGCGATGCCGCGCTGATCGCCTGTGCCGCGGCCCTGCGCGCTGTCGGCGGAGACCGTGACACCGTAGCGGTACGGCTGGGCGGCGAGGAATTCGTGGTGCTCTTGCGCGGGGAGCAGGCGATCGCACGGGCCGAAACGCTGCGGCAGGCGATCCCGCGCCGCATTGCAGCCGATGTGCCGGGGCTGGGCCTGCCGGTGACGGCCAGCATGGGGCTGATCGAGATGCCGCGTTCGGTCAGCAGCCGGGTGAGCTTTGCCGAATTCTATGCGCGCGCGGATATTCTGCTGTACGAAGCCAAGGCGAGCGGGCGCAACCGCATGGCCTATGAACGGCTCACCGTCTTCAGCGAAGCGCCGCGCGGGCGGCATGAAGGCCGGTCGCAAGTCGCCTGATCGCCGCAGACTGCGCAGCCGCGCGGTTCACGTTCACCCTCCCGGCAAGTCCTCAAATGGTGCGAGCACTTCCGGCCGCACCCGCGCCAGCCGACCGGTCGCGCGGTCCAGCATGGCCCAGGTGGTTGCCGCGCTGACAAGACGCTTGCCGCCCGCGCCGGTGAACTCCACGCGGCGCAGCGACTTCGCCCCTTGCGCCGGTCCTTCGATCCATGTGGTGGCGGTCACGCTTTCGCCTTCCGAGATATTGCCGCGGTAGTCGATCTCGTGACGCACCACGACCCAGAAGAACGCCGCGCGATCCTCGGGCCGCGCGACAGCGTCCCAATGCGCGGTGGCCATGTCCTGAATCCACTGCACCCACACGGTGTTGTTGACGTGGCCGAGCTCGTCGATGTGCTGCGGCTCGGCCACGAAGATGCGGGTGAAGGTGTTAGGCATTGTCCATTCTCCGTTCGCCTCGAGCGAAGTCGAGAGGCCAAGAGCGGTGTCTCGACTTCGCTCGACACGAACGGGCATAGAGGATGCCGGAAGAACCCTTACTTCGGCGCCATGCCCATCTGCCACAGGATAAAGGCGAATTCCTCCGCCGTCTCCTTCAGGGAATTCCAGCGGCCGGATTGCCCGCCGTGGCCTGCGCCCATGTTGGTCTTCATCAAGAGCAGGTTATCGTCGGTTTTCAACTCGCGCAGTTTGGCGACCCACTTGGCCGGTTCCCAATAAGTCACGCGCGGATCATTGAGCCCCGCCGTCACCAGCATCGGCGGATATGCCTTGGCGACCACCTGATCATAGGGCGAATAGGACAGGATATAGGCGAAGGATTCCTTCGAGGTGATCGGATTGCCCCATTCCTGCCATTCCCCCGGCGTGAGCGGCAGCTTTTCATTGAGCATCGTATTGAGCACATCGACGAACGGCACATGGGCGACAATCGCGCCATATTGCGCCGGATCCTGGTTGATGATCGCACCCATCAGCTCGCCGCCCGCCGAGCCGCCGCTGGCAGTGACCTTGCCTTCGGCCGTGTAGCCCTTGGCGATCAAGCCGCGCCCGACATCGACAAAATCGTTGAAGGTGTTGGTGCGTTCAAACAGCTTGCCCTGCAGATACCAGCGCCGCCCGAGATCATCGCCGCCGCGGATATGCGCGATGGCATAGGCGAAGCCGCGATCGACGAGGCTCAAACGCGTCGTCGAAAAACCCGGCGGGATGGCGTAACCATAAGCACCATAGGCATAGAGGTGCAGCGGCCCCGGCCCTTCGATCCCGGCCTTTTTCAGAATCTCGGCCCGATCCTTGCGCATCACGATGCTGACCGGCACCATCGTCCCGTCACGCGCCTGCACGCTCATCCGCTCGGTGGTGTAGAGGCTGGGATCATAGCCGCTGGGGATTTCCTGCGTCTTGAGGGTCGTCAACCCGCCGGTCTTGACGTCGTAATCAAAGACGGTGCTCGGCGTGACCATGCTCTGATAAGACAGGCGCAGCTTGCTGACGTCATATTCGGGGTTGTTCGAAAGGCCCGCGGTGTAGCTCGGCTCGGGGAACGCGATCGGGGTGATCTTGGCCGGATCGGCGTAGGCGCGCAGCTGGATCTGATCGAGGCCGTTCAGACGCCCTTCTGTCACGAAGAAGTCCTTGTAGAGATCAAATCCCGTCAGATAGAAATCATCCGATCCCGCGATCACGGTCTGCCACGTGCCCGGCGTCTTGAGGCTCGCCTTGGCGAGGCGGAAATTGATGTGATCATCATTGGTCCAGATCCACAGCTCCCCGTCCCGCACATCGACCGAATATTCGACGCCTTTCTTGCGCGGCTTCACCAGGATCGGCGCAGCAGTCGGATCGGCGGCGGGAACGAGGCGCACCTCGCTCGTCTCGTTGTCGCCCGTGGCGATAATCAGCCAGTCCTTCTGCGCGGTCAGCCCGGTACCGACGCCAAAGCTCTGGTCTTCCTCCTTGTAGAGCGTGACGTCGCTTTCCACCGGCGTCCCGATCACATGCAGCTTGGCCTCCAGCGTGCGCCACTCTTCGGTCGAGGGGCCATAGACCAGCGCGGTATCATTCATCACCCAGGTCAATCCGCCGCGCAGATTGGTGATTACATCGGGCAGCAATTCGCCGGTCGTCAGATCCTTGATCCGTGCGGTGTAACGCTCCGATCCATTGGTATCGGTCGAAAAGGCGAGGAACCGTCCGTTCTCGCTGATCGAAGCCGCGCCGAGCCGGAAATATTCAAGATCCTTGGCGAGCTCGTTCTCGTCAATCAGCAGTTGCGGTTCACCGCCAGCCACGGGCTTGCGCCAATGCTTGCGATACTGCGCGCCTTCCTCGAACTCGGACCAGTAGAGCCAGTCGCCGTCCTTCTGGGGGACGGTGCTGTCATCTTCCTTGATGCGCGCGCGCATCTCGGTGAACAGCGCTTCGGTGAAGCCTGCCTGCGCTGCCATGTTGGCTTCGAAATAGGCGTTCTCCGCCTTCACATAGGCGAGAACGTCCTCGTCATCGACGGTCGGGTAAGATTTGTCATAGAGCCAGTCATAGGGATCCTCGATGGTGATCCCGTGATGGGTATAGCTGTGCGGGCGCTTTTCAGCGCGCGGCGGAGTGACTGTTACGGAAGCAGGTGAAGCAGTGGTCACGCGGGGTTGATCCTTGGCAATAGCGGAAGTGGGAATGGCGAGGGCAGCAGCCGATGCGAAGGTGGCAGCAAGCGGCAAAAGGCGACGGCGATTTGTCATGGCGGGTGCGATCCTGATGAGGCCTCGCGGCGGGTGGAAAGCCCGCTGCAAAAGGCTTATGCTTGGGTGACATTAGAAGCCGTGCCTGCCGCTGCCAAGTGCGCACAACCAATCAGGATTCGATCAAATGCTGATGCTAACCCACGAAGCCCGCCTCGTCGCCCTGCGCGAAGAACTCAAGCGTCATCAATATGATGGCTTCATCGTGCCGATTTCCGATGAGCATATGAGCGAATATGTCGGCGACTATGCCCAGCGTCTCGGCTGGCTCACCGGTTTCGGCGGTTCGGCGGGCTTTGCCGCTGTCACGCTCACCCACGCGGCCATCTTCGTCGACGGGCGCTACACCGTGCAGGTACGCGAGCAGGTATCGGCGGCGCTGTTCGAATATTGCAGCATCCCGGCAGACAGCCTTGCCGGGTGGCTGGCCAAGGTGTGCGAGGATGGCGCGCGGATCGCCTATGATCCCTGGCTCCATACCGCAGGCTGGGCCGCAGCGCTTGAACGCGCGCTGGCACCGGCCGGGGTGGTGCTGGTCGCCGCCGCCAGCAATCCGATTGACGCTGTGTGGGCCGATCAGCCCGCACCATCTCCCGCCCCTGCACTGGTGCATGACGAAGCACTGGCCGGGCAATCTTCCGCCGACAAGCGCGCCAGCATTGCCGATTGGCTGGAGCGCCAAGGCCATGATGCGGTGGTGATCCCGGCGCTCGATTCGATTGCATGGCTGCTCAACATCAGGGGCAGCGATGTGTCGCACACCCCCGTCGCGCTGTCCTATGTGGTTGCGCATAGCGATGGCAGCGCCGATCTGTTCATCGCGCCCGAGAAAGTAACGCCCGAACTCGTCCAGCACCTCGGCAATGCGGTGCGCGTGCGGGATCGCAGCGCCTTTGTGGCCGGCCTTGGCGAGTTGGCGGGCAAGCGGGTGGCAGTCGATCCCGATTTCGGTGTCGCCGCGATTGCCCAGACGCTGAAAGCGGCGGGCGCACAGGTGGTGCTGGCGCAGGATCCGACAATCCTTCCCAAGGCGATGAAGAACCCGGTCGAACAGGCAGGCCAGCGCGATGCGCAGGTGCGCGATGGTGCGGCAGTAAGCAAGTTCCTGCGCTGGCTGGAGATCGAAGCGCCCAAAGGCGGGGTGGACGAGCTTTCCGCCGCTGCGCGCCTTGCCGCTTTCCGGCGCGAGGATGCCGCGCTCAAAGACCTCTCGTTCGACACCATTTCGGCGGCTGCCGGGCACGCCGCCTTGCCGCATTACAAGGTGGACGAGGATAGCAATATCCCGATCCCGCCGGGATCGATCTATCTGGTGGATTCCGGCGGCCAATATGCCACCGCCACCGGCAGCGGCACCACCGACATTACCCGCACGGTGTGGATCGGGCCGGGCGCACCGTCTGCCGAGATGAAGGACCGTTTCACCCGCGTTCTCAAAGGCCACATCCAGATTGATCGCGCGGTGTTCCCGCAAGGCACGGCTGGCGGCCAGCTGGATGTGCTGGCGCGGCAATATCTGTGGGAAGCGGGCGTGGATTATGCCCACGGGACAGGTCACGGGGTGGGAAGCTTTCTTGGCGTGCACGAAGGCCCGCAGCGTATTGCCAAGCCTTCGGGCGGGCAGGCGGGCACGGGGCAGGAACTGTTCGCAGGCATGATCCTCTCGAACGAGCCGGGCTATTACAAACAGGACGCATTCGGTATCCGGATCGAAAACCTCGTGCTGGTGGAAGAACGCCAGATCGCAGGCGCCGAAGGGCGCTGGCTCGGGTTTGAAACGCTAACCTTCGTGCCGATTGATCGCACCCTGATCGAAAAGCCGTTGCTGACAGCAGACGAGATCGCGTGGCTCGATGCCTATCACGCCAGGGTGCGCGCGCTGGTTGGCCCGCTGCTGGCTGGCGATGATCTGGCGTGGCTGGAACGGGAGACGGCGCCGCTTTAAGATTTACTGCACGCCGTCCGGTGTGCAATCCTCGCCGCAGTCGCGCTTGCGGCCCGTCCCTTGGTCGGCCGAGAAGCCAACAACGCGCGCTTGTTTCTCTCTCGATGTTCCCATAATGTTCTCCCACGCCCGATTCGGGCGAGGGAGGAAAAGACATGATCGGTTATGTGACACTCGGCAGTGATGATCCGCAAAAATATGCGCCCTTCTACGATGCCATCGCGGCGGAAATGGGCGTCGGGCGGATGATGGAATATGATAGTTTCATCGCGTGGGGCGCATGGGGCGGCGGGTGCGGCATTGCGCTTACCAAACCTTTCAATGGCGAACCGGCCAGCGTCGGCAATGGCGTGATGGTGGCGATCGAAGCGCGCGATCCGGAACAGGTGCGCCGGCTTTACGATATTGCGATGGCGCATGGCGGCAGTGACGAAGGCGCGCCCGGCCCGCGCGGCGATGCCGACGGGCAGGGCAATGTGTTCTACGCGGGCTATTTTCGCGACCCTTGCGGGAACAAGCTCAACGCGTTCTGCATGGCTCCAGCGGAATAGGCCGCAGGGGCAGAGCGGACGACGGGGACGATTTTCCTACGCCCCCCGGGAACGTTATGGAGCGGGCATGCGCCTTGCTATTCTGCAATCGGATCACGCCGCACTGATCGGAAACACCGATCAAACGGCGTGCTCTGACCGAATGGATTTCTTGCCCTGAACAGTGTCTCAGTTGTCTCCAACACGCAAGCTTGGCGGGCTGAAAGATGAACGGAACGCGGCGCGCCGTGGGACAGGATCGTGCCGCTTCCCGTCGTTTCCGGCACGCCGGTCTCAGCGCATCAGACCGCCGATGAGGTTCCTGACAAACCGCCCTGCCACTGGTCCGGCCAGATCGGTGGCGATGGAACCTGCTGCCGAAGTAATGCCCGAGGCGACCGGATTGGCGCGGCTCTTCTTGCCCAGCACCTTGGACGCGGCAACCCCCGCTGCCCCGCCGACAGCAACCTTGGCACCGCGGGTAAAGGCTTTTTCCCATATGCCGGGGTGGAGCCTGCCGCGCTTGCCGACTTCCTCCTCGCCCTGTGCGGCGACTTCGGCGGCGGTTGCGGCGGCATCGGCGGCCTTGGCCTCAAGGATCTCGAACGCGCTTTCGCGGTCGATCACGGTATCATACTTGCCATCCAGCGGGCTGACTGACTGGATGATCGCGCGCTCTTTCGGTGTCACCGGGCCAAGGCGCGAACGTGGCGGCTTGATCAGGGTGCGTTGCACGATGGTCGGCGCGCCTTTCTCGTCCAGTGTCGAGACAAGCGCCTCGCCGACTTTCAGCTCGGTGATCGCCTCGGCCACCTTGAGATCGGGATTGATCCGGAACGTCTCGGCCGCGGCCTTGATCGCGCGCTGGTCCCGCGGGGTGAAAGCGCGCAAGGCATGCTGCACCCGGTTGCCGAGCTGGCCTGCCACCTTCTCGGGGATGTCGATGGGGTTCTGGGTGACGAAATACACGCCCACGCCCTTGGAACGGATCAGCCTGACAACCTGTTCGATCTTGTCCTGCAGGGCCTTGGGCGCATCATCGAACAGCAAGTGCGCCTCGTCAAAGAAGAACACCAGTTTCGGCTTTTCCGGGTCGCCGACCTCGGGCAGGCTTTCAAACAATTCGGCAAGCAACCAGAGGAGAAACGTGGCGTAAAGCTTGGGGCTGCGCATCAGCTGATCGGCGGCCAGCACATTGATGTAGCCGCGTCCCTGATCGTCCACCTTCAGGAAATCATCGATCTCGAGCGCTGGCTCGCCAAAGAAATGGCCCGCCCCTTGCGCTTCGAAACTGAGGACCTGCCGCTGGATCGCGCCGACCGACTGGCGGGAGACATTGCCATACTTGCCCGAAAGTTCGGCGGCATTCTCGTTCGCCCATTGCAGCACCGCTTGCAGATCGGCGAAATTGAGCAGCAGCAGCCCGTTCTCGTCGGCATAACGGAAGATGATCTGGAGCACGCCTTCCTGCGTCTCGTTGAGATCAAGCAGCCGGGCGAGCAGCAGCGGGCCCATTTCCGAAATGGTGGTGCGGATCGGGTGGCCCTGCTCGCCGAACAGGTCCCAGAAGATCACCGGATTATCGGCATAGCTGTAATCGGTGATGCCGAGTTCCGCTGCCCGTGCCTCAAGGCTCGCGGCATGTTTGAAGGTGGGGGAGCCGGGCATGGCAATACCTGCCAGATCGCCTTTCACGTCCGCCACAAACACCGGGACACCGGCAGCAGAGAAGCTTTCAGCAATGCCTTGCAGAGTGACAGTCTTGCCAGTGCCGGTCGCGCCCGCGATCAAACCGTGACGGTTGGCGCGGCTGAGAGCAAGCACCTGCCGCTCGCCATTGCCTCCCAGCCCCAGATACAGTGCGGTTTCGGTATCAGCCATGTGCGCCCCTCTTCTGCCAACGCTCCGGCCAGAGGGTGTGCAGGCGCTTTCCCGAGTGGTCAAGTTCTCGACTTGGCCGTGAATTGGGCTAAGTGGGGGCGATGGGTCAGAATACGCCGTTTATCCTGCTGGATGATGCTCGCGCGCGCGGTGCGGGCGCGGATGCGCTGCTTTACGAGACCCCGCGCGACGTGTTTTCGGCATACCGGGCAAGCGACGTCGCAAACGTGCTCGCCGCGGCCGAGGCTGCGCAGCTGGCAGGCGGCGGAACGTTGGCAGGATATCTTGCCTATGAAGCGGGGCTTGCGCTCGAACCGCGCCTCGCCGCGCAGGCCGAAGCGCGCAGCGGCGCGGCGGGCCCGCTGGTGTGGCTCGGCCTGTTTGACACTGCCAGCGCCATCCCCGCTGCCGAAGTGCCTGCATGGCTTGCCGCCCGCGCCGAGGGCAGCGCGAGCATCGGGCCGCTCGAACCGCAGCTCTCACCCGGCGGCTATGATGCGGCCTTTGCGACCTTGCGCGAAGCAATCGCGGCGGGGGACATCTATCAGGCGAACCTCACCTATCATCTGGCAGGCTCCTATCGCGGCGATCCGCTCGCGCTTTATGCCAGCCTGCGTCCGGCGGCAGCGGCAGGTTATGGTGGCGTGATCTTCGATGGATCGCACTGGCTGCTCAGCTTCTCGCCCGAACTCTTCGTGGCGCTCGACGGCGCCGAAGCCAAGGTCAAGCCGATGAAGGGCACGCGCCCGCGCCATGCTGATCCGGCTGCCGACAAGGCTGCCGCCGAAGCGCTCGGCCAGTCGGAGAAGGACCGCGCCGAAAACCTCATGATCGTTGATTTGATGCGCAATGATCTCGCCCGCGTGGCCGAAGCAGGCAGCGTGCAGGTCGAAGCGCCTTTCGCGATCGAAAGCTACCCCACGGTGCACCAGATGGTCTCGACTGTGCGGGCGCGCCTCAGCCCCGGCAAGGGTGCAATGGATCTGGTGCGCGCGCTGTTCCCGTGCGGCTCGATCACCGGCGCGCCCAAGATCCGCGCGATGGAACTGCTGGCCGAGGTCGAGCGTGATGCACGCGGGCCTTACTGCGGCGCGATCGGCCGGATTGATGCCGATGGTGATGCGGCTTTCAATGTCGCGATCCGCACCTTGCGCCTCACCCCCATCGAAAACGGGCAGGGCCATGCGGTGCTGGGCATCGGTTCAGCCATTGTTGCGGACAGCGACAGCGAGGCCGAGCGGCGCGAATGCGAAGTCAAGGCGGGCTTTGTGCGGCGCATGGGCAGCGATCTTGTTGCGCCGTCCTGCGATCTCATTGAAACGATGCGGTTCGAACCCGAAAACGGCATTGCCCTTATCGAGGGGCATCTCGCGCGCATGAAGGCAAGCGCCACTGAACTGGGCTTTGCCTTTGATCGCCACGCTGCGCGCAACCAGATTCAGGCGCTCTGCTTCGAGCTTGAAAGCCCAGCCCGGCTGCGGCTGATGCTCGCGCGTAGCGGTGCCACTGCGATCGAGGCGGGGCCGCT
>JBKBMC010000016.1:0-34068 GCA_046296075.1 Erythrobacter sp.
AGCGGTGATGGCGCAAATCCGGTCGTCCGTCTCAGCGAGCTTCGCCAGCGTCAGGCCAAATACGTCCTGATAGGCAGGCGCGGATGGCGCGCTTTTGGCTTTCTCGCCGGTGACGACATTGAACTTGGGCACGCCGTGATACTTGTCGGCGCTGTTCTCGGCCGGGGCATAGCCCTTGCCCTTCTCGGTCACGACATGGATCAGCACGGGGCCTTCCGAGGTGTCGCGCACGTTTTCGAGCACGGGCAGCAGGTGATCGAGATTGTGCCCGTCGATCGGGCCGACATAGTAGAAGCCCAGCTCCTCGAACAGCGTGCCCCCGGTCACCATGCCGCGGGTGAATTCCTCGGCCTTGCCGATGGTGTCGTGCAGGCGGCGGCTCATCTTCTTGACCGCGCGGCTGGCGAGGCTGCGGATGCCGAGATATTCGCTCGAGGACACCATCCGCGCCAGATAGGCCGACAGGCCCCCCACCGGCGGGGCGATCGACATATCGTTATCATTCAGGATCACGATCAGCCGGTTGCCCGCCTGCGCCGCGTTGTTCATCGCCTCGTAGGCCATCCCGGCGCTCATCGAGCCATCGCCGATGACCGCAATCCCGCGGCCGGCCTTGCCCTGAAGCTTGTTGGCGATGGCAAAGCCGAGCGCCGCGCTGATCGAGGTGGAGGAGTGCGCCGCGCCGAAGGGATCATATTCGCTCTCGGAGCGCTTGGTGAAGCCGCTCAGCCCGCCACCCTGTCGCAGGGTGCGGATGCGATCACGTCTGCCAGTGATGATCTTGTGCGGATAGCACTGGTGGCCGACATCCCACACCAGTTTGTCATCAGGGGTGTTGAACACATAGTGGATGGCGACTGTCAGTTCGACCACACCGAGCCCGGACCCGAGGTGCCCACCCGACACGCTGACCGCATCGATCATTTCGGCGCGCAGTTCATCGGCCATTTGGCGGAGTTGTTCGGGCTTGAGGCGGCGCAGATCGTCAGGCGTGTTAACCTGATCGAGCAGGGGAGTGTGTGGTGGTTGATTCATAGTCTCCAGCGTTACACGCTGATTTCCGGCCTGTCGATTCGGAGTTGAGCAAGCTTACCCCCGACTTTCCTGTCGATGTTGGAGACAATTGAGACACTGTCCTGGGGCGAAAAAGCAATCGATCACAATGCTGCATTTGATCGAGCGGATCGATCACAGGTGTTTCGGACGAGTGCCAGAACGCAGCATGCATGCGGCCACCCTACCGCGCGCCTTCAGGGTAGGAAACGCGCGACGGTCAGCGCGTCAGGTGCAGGCCTTGCACAGGCCCCTGATTTCCAGCACCGGACGCTCCGCCTTGAACCCGCGCGCAGCCGCGATCCCACGCACCGCGCGGCTGACATCCTCGTCATCGACATGAGCCGCCTCACCGCATTCGTCGCAGACCAGGAAGATGCAGTCATGTGCGCAGCCCGGATGGGTGTTGGCGAGGAACGCGTTGGCGCTTTCCACCCGCATGGCGAGGTTGTTCGTCACGAACACATCGAGAATGCGGTATACGCTGTTGGGCGCGACCCTTTTGCCCCGTGCGGCCGAAAGGTTATCAGCGATGTCATAGGCTGACACAGGGCGGTCGTGCCGTGCGAGTTCGGCAAACACCGCCTCGCGCATCGCGGTCCACTGTTCGCCTGCCGCGCTGAGTGACCGCGCGGCTTCTGCAATCAGGCTTTCGCCGCTGTGTTCGTGGTGCTGGTGAGAATGTGCCTTGGTCGCCATACCCGGTAATATAGCGCCATGCGCGCCGTTTTCCTATGGGGTGCAGCGCCTAGGCGGCATCCCGCAGGAAGTTTGCACGGAAGTGCGAGGGAAAGAGCGTTTTCAACGCTTCGACCTTGGGCTTGTCCCAGCGCTGGATATAGCCATGACGAGGATTTTTCGCCATGAAATCCTGATGATAGCCTTCTGCCGGGTAAAACGTCTTGAGCGGTTCGATCCGGGTCACGATCGGGCGCGGCCACAATTTCGCAGCGTCCAACTGGGCCAGATAGGCCGCAGCGATTTTCTTCTGCTCGGCAGTGGTGGGGACGAGCGCCGAGCGGTAATGCGTGCCCACGTCGGGGCCCTGGCGGTTTTTCAGAGTCGGATCGGCGACAACCGAAAAGAATATCCGCAACAATTCGTCATATCGGACCACCGCCGGATCATAGGTGATCTTGACGGATTCGGCGTGCGATGTGCCACCTGCGGTGATGGTGTTGTATTTCGCCGTCGCCGCGCTCCCGCCATGATAGCCGGAAACCGCCGATGTAACGCCCTTCACATGGCTGAACACGCCTTCGACGCCCCAGAAGCAGCCACCCGCGAAGATCGCGGTTTGCAAACCGTTTTCTTTGGCGGCAAGCTTTGCAGCCGGCGCGTTGACAGGCTCCTCGGCGGCCAGCACCGGCCCGGAGCAGGCCGAAAGCGCCAGCGTGATGACTGCAAGTGCCGGGACCGCGCGCATCATTTTTCCAGCGTACGATCAGCGGTGAGGAATGCTTCGGGTGAAGGCCCCGGCGTATGCGGCGTTTCCGCGGCAATGGCTGGTGAGGCAAGGTTGCCGTCCCAGCGATCTGCACTCGTCACGGCGATCAGCGCGGCGCCGACGGCGAAGCCGATGGCGAAGTTGCGATACAGGTCGGGAGCGAAAAGGCGCATCGGAAAGCTCGTGACGTTGGTGTTATCGGGCAAGCCAAGCCTTGGCCGAACCCATCTTGCCGCGCCCTGAACGTCCCGTGCAGGAACGGTTTAGCCGCGCCGCCGCCTCTACATCCGCAAATCTCGCGGAATAGTTACCAACCGCCCGAAATCGACCAGCCGTGCCCGCGATGAGCCAAACCGCTCAGGAGGCGGGGTCTGTCTTGTCCGCAGCCTTGTCGCGGCGCGGTGCGCCGAAGGTCGCCCAGCCGCAACTGTCGCTCGCTGCGTCGGGAAGCGGCATCCGGTAGGCCGGCGGCACATCGGGCTCTGGCGCGCAGGCATCGCGCGCGGCAATATGCCGTTCGTGCAGATAGGCCTTTGCGACCATATTGGCCGAGATCGGTGCGGTGATAAACAGGAACAGCGTCACCAGCAATTCGTGCATGGAAAACGCCATTCCGTGCGTCGGGAAATACAACATCGAGGCGATCAGGCACCCGCCCACCCCCAACGTTGTCGCCTTGGTCGGCCCGTGAAGGCGCGCCATGAGGTTGGGCAGACGCGCCAGCCCCCAGCTGCCGATCAGCGCAAAGGCGCCGCCAAGCACGATCAGTGCAGCAATGGCAATGTCGAAGAATAGCTCCATCATCCGCCCCTATTCCACAATATCGCCGCGCAGCAGGAACTTGGCATAGGCGACTGTCCCGACAAAGCCGACCATCGCCAGCAGCAGGGCTGCCTCGAAATACATCACCGTTTCTTCAAGAATGCCGAGCAGCACGATCAGCGCGATCGCGTTGATCACCATCGTATCCAGCGCAAGGATACGATCTGCCGCGCTCGGGCCTTTGAACAGGCGGTAGAGATTGAGCACGATGGCCAGCGCCACACAGCCCATCGCGATTATCAGCGCGCCAGTGATGATGGGCGCGATCATTGGAAGATCTCCATGAGGCGGCGCTCATAGCGGTTCTTGATCCGTGCGATCTCTGCCGCGGGGTCCGGCGTATCGAGCGCATGGACCAACAAATGCTGACCATCGGTCGAGATGTCGGCGGAAACGGTCCCCGGCGTCAGGCTGATGGTGGCGGCCAGCACGGTGATCGCTTCGGTCGAACTGACATCGAGCGGGATCGCGAGCCAGGCCGGTCGCATGTCGCGGTTCCTGCGGAACAGGATGATCCACGCGATCTGGAAATTGGCGATCACGATATCCCATGTCACCAGCAGGACATACTTCACCAGCGGGAAGCCGAACCGCACCGGCGGGCGATCCGGCCAGAACGGTGCGGTGAACAGCGGCAGGGCGATGCCCAGCACCAGCGCCACCAGAAAACCGCCGAAGCTGAAAGCGTTGAGCGCCAGCATCCAGATGACCACCAGCAGCACGGTAAGGCCGGGATGGGGCAGCAGGCGGTTCATGGCGCGGTGCTCCCTTCCGGCGTTCCGAGCACGGCTGTAATATAGGCCTGTCGCTCGAAAAGCTGCCCGGCAGTTGCCTGCGCATAGGCTGTGACTGGCCCGGCCGCCGCAGCAAGCAGAGCAAGCAGCGCGAGCAGGGCAATAACCGGTGCGGCCTCGGCATAATCGGGTGCAGCGCGGTTCTCGGGGATTGCCGGCGAGGCGTCCGATTTCCAGAACAGCGAGCTTCCCGCACGGGCGAGTGCGACAATGCCCATCAGGCTCGTCACCAGCACTACGCCCCAGATCCACGGGGCGAGCGGCGCGGCCTGGGCGGCGGCAAGGATCAGCAGTTTGCCGATAAAGCCCGAGAGCGGCGGCAACCCGGCAAAGCCGATGGCGGCAACGAAGAACATCACCCCCAGCATGACCTTGCCCTTATAGGCTGGCGTGGGGACGATGTCGGCGCCTTCTACCGCGCGCCAACGCACCACCAGATCAACCAGCAGGAACAGCAGTGCAGCGGCCAGTGTGGTGTGCAGCAGGTAATAGAGCGCAGCTGTCATCGCTGTCTCTTCAAGGAGCGCGATCGCAGCAAGCAGCGTGGCCGTCGAACCGAGCAGGCCGAAAGCGGCCATGTCGCGCAATTGCCGCGCCGCGAGCATCCCGGCATAGCCGAGCACCATCGTGGCAAGCGCGGCGGGTAGCAGGAATGCGCCTGCCGCATCGCCGAAGATCAGCGTGGCCGTGCGAATGATCGCATAGGCGCCCACCTTCGTCATGATCGCGAACATCGCTGCAACCGCAGGTGCGGTGTTGGCATAGGTCCGAGGCAGCCACAGGTGCACGGGAAGCAGCGCGGCCTTGAGGCCGAATACCAGGATCAGCAGAAACGCGCCCGCTTGCAGGATGCCCTTGTCGCCAGCGGGCAGCGCCTCAGCCCGCACGGCCATATCCGCCATATTGAGCGTGCCGGTGATCCCGTAAAGCAGACCTAGCGCCACCAGAAACACCGATGAGCCGACGAGGTTGATGATCACATATTGCACGCCAGCCGTCAGCCGCTTGGCCCCCTGCCCGTGCAGCATCAGCCCATAGGATGCTATCAGCAGAACTTCGAAAAAGACGAACAGGTTGAACAGGTCGCCTGTCAGGAACGCGCCGTTCACGCCGAGCAACTGGAACTGGAACAGCGCGTGGAAATGCCAGCCCTTGCGATCAAGCCCGGTAAGCATGGCATGCACCGCGACTGCCAGCCCCAGCAGCGCTGTCAGCACCAGCATCAGCGCTGACAGGTGATCGAGCACCAGCACGATCCCGAACGGCGCGGGCCAATCGCCGAGCGCATAGGCTTCGGGCGCGGCGCCATGGGTGCGCGCCAGCAGCAGCGCGGCAATCGCCAGCAATCCCGCGCACGAAGCAATCGAGATTCCCGCCCCGATCGCGCGGCGACGGCGACGGAACAGCAGCGTGGCGATGCCCGCCAGCACAGGCAGCAGGATTGGCGCGGCGATCAGGGTGCTGCTCATCGCGGGGCCTCCTGATCATCGTTGCCGCTATCATCCTGCTTGCCATCGACCTGATCGGTGCCGGTTTCAAGAAAGCTGCGCAGCGCCAGCACCACGATCAGCGCCGTCATCCCGAAACTGATGACTATCGCCGTAAGAACCAACGCCTGCGGTAGCGGATCGGTGTATTGGGTAAGGCCCTTTTCGTAGATCGGCGGCTGGCCCACCGCGAGGCGGCCAATCGCGAACAGGAACAGGTTGATCGCATAGGACAGCATCGCAAGGCCAAGCACCACCGGAAATGTGCGGGCGCGCAGCGCAAGGTAGATCCCCCCCGCTGTGAGCGCGCCGATGGCGCTGGCAATCAGGAATTCCATGCTGATCATGGGGCCTGCTCCCCAATAGGGGCGGCGCGCAGCTTGGCCGGATCAATGTCCATCGGCGCATCATCATGCGCCTCGTCCTTCTCGGCGCGCTGGGCAAGGTGGGAGAGCTCCTTGAGCGCCAGCATCACGGCGCCCACCACTGTCAGCGCCACGCCAATGTCAAAGGCCATGGCACTGGTCAGCTCGAACTCGCCGACCAGCGGCAATTCGAAATAGTCAAACCAGCTGGTGAACAATGGTGCGCCGAAGGGCAAGGAGCCAAGCCCTGTCACCGCCGCGATCAGCACGCCCAGTCCGATCATCAGGTGTTCGTCAATCCGGCGGCGCTGGGTAGACCATTCATAGCCCGAAGCCATGTATTGCATCAGCATCGCGATCGAGAACACGAGGCCCGCGATGAACCCGCCGCCCGGCAGGTTATGCCCGCGCAGGAAGATGTAGATCCCGATCATGCTGGCGAGCGGTAGCAGCAGACGGGCGGCGACCGCGAACATCATCGGGTGATATTCGGGCGAGCGCGGCATATCAGGCACCCATTCGCGCAGCCGTTTGCCCGATGGCCCGCGCGAGGCCGGTTGCAGCAGGGCAAAGATCGCCAGCGCTGCAATGCCGAGCACGATGATCTCGCCGAAGGTATCGAAGGCGCGGAAATCCACCAGCGTCACATTGACGACATTGGTGCCGCCCCCGCCCGATTTGGAATTGGCCCAATGATAGGCCGAGATTGGATCATTGGGCATCCGCGTCATCACCGCATAGGCGGCCAGCCCTATCGCGCCGCCGCCAATGATCCCGAGCGATGCGTCGCGCACCCTGAGGCCAAGACCCGAAAGCGCGGGCGGCTGCTTGGGCAGCAGATTGAGCGCGAGCAGCAGCAACAGGATCGTCACCACCTCGACGGAGATTTGCGTCAGCGCCAGATCAGGTGCGGACAGGTAGACAAAGGCCAGCGACACCACCAGGCCGATGATGCTGATATAGATCAGGCTCAGGAACCGCTGCGCCTGAACAAGGCACACCGCGATTACGCCCGCGAGCAGCAGCAGCCACAGGATGATCGCGGCAGGCGGTGCCGGCAGCGTGGCGCGTGGGCCTGCGGCCAGAGGCGCTGCCGACATGCCCCATGCGCCAAGTCCGATAGCGGCAACAAACACCAGCGCCAGCTGCCGTTGCAACGAGCCATTATGCACCGCATCCGTCAGCGCGCGGGCAAGCCTGACCGCGCCCGCGATGCCTGCCTCGAACATCCGCTTGGCATCGGGCAGGGCAAGGCTGTCCCACAGGCGTTGCAACGGGGCATGCCGCCACAGCGCGGTGGTGCCGACCGCCACCGCCACCACGCTCATGGCGAGCGCGGGCGTGAGGCCATGCCACAGCATTGGCTTGAACACGGG
This sequence comes from Erythrobacter sp., assembly GCA_046296075.1. Lineage (GTDB taxonomy): Bacteria > Pseudomonadota > Alphaproteobacteria > Sphingomonadales > Sphingomonadaceae > Erythrobacter. Next base: position 7,345 of record JBKBMC010000016.1, read on the forward strand.
GGCAGTGCCGCCGGTGGTTGCTGCGGCAGCGGCGGCCACCAGCACCTTGGTCAACGTTTGCGGGAACAGGCCGACCAGCACAGTGCCCGCCACCAGCAGCGCCGAGGGGAGCCATAATCCGATGCCGGGATCATGCGGCGCTTGCGGGAAGCTGTCCGGGCGCTTGCCGAAATAAAGGCCGTAAATATAACGCAGCGAATAGGCGACCGACAGGCTCGCCCCTGTCACCACCACGGCGGGCAGTAGCCAATGCGTGCCGAGGAAGGGTGTGTGCCACACTTCTTCCAGCATCAGCTCTTTCGACAGGAACCCGCCAAAGGGCGGCAGCCCTGCCATGGATGCCGCAGCGATGGTGCCCAGTGTCGCCGTGATCGGCATCAGGCCCGATAGCCCGCCCAGCACACGGATATCGCGCGTGCCGGTTTCGTGATCGACAATTCCTGCATTCATGAACAGCGCTGCCTTGAACAGCGCGTGATTGATGAGGTGGAAGATCGCGACCTGTGCGGCGGCGGGTGTTCCGAAGCCGAGCAGCATGGTGAGCAGGCCGAGATGGCTTACCGTGGAATAGGCGAGGATCGCCTTGAGATCATGGCGGTGCAGCGCGATCGCAGCGGCCAGCACCATTGTGACGAGGCCCGTGGTTGTAACCAGCGCGAACCACAGGTCGCTTCCGGCAAGGGCGGGCCACAGCCGCGCGAGCAGGAACACGCCCGCCTTCACCATCGTGGCGGAGTGGAGATAGGCGCTTACCGGCGTCGGCGCGGCCATGGCGTGGGGAAGCCAGAAATGGAACGGAAATTGCGCGGACTTGGTGAAGCAGCCCAAGAGGATCAGCACCAGCGCGACGGGATAGAGATGCGAAGCGCGGATCACCTCGCCGCTCGCCAGAATATCCGCCAGTTCATACGATCCGGCGATCTGGCCGAGCAGCACCAGCCCCCCGATCAGCGCGAGGCCACCGCCGCCTGTCACCGCCAGCGCCATGCGGGCACCTTGTCGCCCTTCGGCCTTGTCGTTCTTGAACCCGATGAGCAGGAAGGAGGAAAGGCTCGTCAGCTCCCAGAAGATCAAAAGGAGCAGGACATTGCCCGACAGCGAAATGCCCAGCATCGCGCCCTGAAACAGCAGCAAAAGCGCAAGGAACCGCGCGAAATCATCCTTCGCCGACAGGTAAAAGCGCGTGTAAATGACAATCAGCAGCCCGATCCCGAGGATCAGCGCCGCAAACAGCCAGCCAAGCGCATCGACCCTGAGGCTGACGTCCAGCCCGAGTGCAGGCACCCACGCGGCGCGTAGCGCGGGCACTTCGCCCGCCATGACTTGCGGCGCGATCATCCCCAGCATCGCAAGGCCGATCAAGGCCGGGCTTGCTGCCACCAGCGTTTGCACATTGCGGCTGGCTGCGCGCACCAGCGGCATCAGCATTGCTCCGATGAAGGGCAGCAGCATCAGCCAGACCAGATACAAGCGCTCATCTCCTTGGGCCGGGCCGCATTGGCAAGAGGGAGAGGGAAAGGGCGACCGGACGAGACGTCCTTTTGCCTACCGATGCAGCGGACGCAACCCTTTGAACGCGCCGGGACGCGGAAATGATCCGTCGAAATCGAGCGTTGCGGTGCTGGCGTTCAGTTGCGGTAGCGCATGGTGATGGCGATGCGGGTCACGCCCTCTCCCACCGGAAAGGCAACCTTCTCCAGCGCAGGCGGGCGCGGAATGCCGAGGAAGGTCTTGACCACCGGGTTGTTCGACATGCCTGCCCCGTCAACCGAAAAGCTGGTCGAATAATCGCCGTTCACATCATGCTGCACGGCAATGGCATAATCGCCGCCCGCCTTGGGCACTGGCACACACACGGTCATTTGCCCTTTGCGGGCAGGCTCGTGGATCTTGGCAAAGTATTTCTTTGCCTTCAGCCATTCATTCTCGCGGGCGTTATAGGCGCGCACGATCAGCAGGCCTTCGGCGGATTTCATCCCGCTGACCTCGACCCGAACCGCCGGGCCTGCGGCGGACGCACAGCGGCTCATGTCATTGGGGATGAGATTGGTGAATTTCGGCTGCGCGCCAAGGCTGGCAGGCATGCCTGCGGCAAGGCCAGCGGCCAGCAGGATGGAACACACGCGGGAGAGGGGCGCAGTCATGGGCTTGTCAGTCCTCGTTCAATCGGGCGGCGCCGACTAGAGCGCTTCGGGTGAATTGCGGCTGAATTGTCGCCTGACCACAAAATCTGGTGCCCGGGGCGCCCAACACCGTGGAAAACACCCCTTTAACCCTTGTGGCGCGATTCACCGCTCCCGTAAGACGGACTGGCCTAACCGAAGGTGCGCCGCCCATCATGCCGACACCGCTTATCTCGCCCTCCATTCTCTCGGCCGACTTTGCCCGGCTTGGCGAGGAAGTGCGCGCCATCGACCAAGCGGGCGCGGACTGGATCCATATCGATGTCATGGACGGGCATTTCGTGCCCAACATCACGATCGGCCCGGCGGTAGTGAAAGCCTTGCGTCCGCACAGTGCCAAGCCGTTTGACGTCCATCTGATGATCGCCCCGGTTGATCCCTATCTCGAAGCTTTCGCCGATGCCGGCGCCGACATCATCACCGTCCACCCTGAGGCGGGGCCGCACATCCACCGCACGCTGCAAAGCATCAAGGCGCTCGGCAAGCAGGCGGGCGTGGTGATCAATCCCGGTACTCCTGTCGAAGTGCTCGATAACGTGATGGACATGGTGGATCTCGTTCTCGTGATGAGCGTGAACCCCGGTTTCGGCGGCCAGAGCTTTATCCATTCGCAGCTGGCCAAGATTGCCCGCATCCGGGAGATGATCGCGCAGACCGGGCGGGAGATTCACCTTGAGGTGGATGGCGGGGTCAATCCCGAGATAGCCAAGCTCTGCATCGCGGCAGGGGCCGATGTGCTGGTGGCTGGCTCGGCGGCTTTCAGCGGGGGTGCGGAGCGGTATGCGGCCAATATCGCCGCGCTCAAGGGGGGGATTTGATGGCGACAGTGCTTCGCTCCGAAGCGGAACAGCGCGCCGGGCAGCTGGTGGAGCAAGCGGAGCAACGCTCTGCGCTGGCGCTGGGCGAAGCGGAGCCATCGTCGCAATTGTCCACTCCCGAACCGGCTGCCCCCTCGCGCGCGCTGGCGCTATCGGATGTGATTGCGCCCCGCGCCAGCGCGGGCGAAGCGCTGATCCGGCTGGCCTATCGCCTGGGGGTTCCGGGCAATGCGCTCGCCGCTCCATTCCGCCGTCCGCCCGCCCTGCGGGTGCTGGCCACGGTCGAAGGCAGCGTGCCGGGCGATCGCATGGCAGGCACCGCACTGCGGGCAGGGCATTTTCTGGTGAACGGCGCCAAGAACGCTATCGGGCAGGTTGATTTCGCCGCTTCGGGCCGGATCAATCCGGGGGTCGAGCGCACGGTGCACAGCTTCTCGTGGCTTGCCGATCTTGCTGCCAGCGCGCCGCGCGCCGATTGCATTGCGCTGGCTGAACGCATCACCGGCCTGTGGCTTGATGCCAATCGCGAGGTCGGCAAGGGCGCGGGTTGGGAAGTCGAGAATGCCGGATGGCGGCTGCTGGCATGGCTGATCCACGCGCCGCTGGTGCTGGCAGGCCAGACCAAGGGGCTGAAGGCCCGCTTGCTGACACAGATCGAGGAAACCGCCGGTTGGCTTGATCGCAAGGTCACGCGCGAGGGGTCCGATATCGGCGGCGTGGTCGGCTGGGCGGCGCTGGTCGCGGCCGGATTGCTCCTCCCCAATGGCCGCCCGCGCCGTCTCTATGCCGAAGCGGGCTTGTTGCGGGCGCTGGGCGATGTTGTCGGCGAGGATGGTGGCGTCCTGTCGCGGTGCCCCGCCGCGCAAATGGATCTGATCCGCCTCCTGACGGATGTCATCGCTTGTTACGAGGCCGCCGGACACGAACCGCCGCCCGCGCTGGGCGTCATGCGCGAATTGCTGGTGCCCCCGCTGCTGAGCCTGCGGCACGGCGATGGCGGACTTGGCAACTGGCAGGGTCAGGGCGCGATCCGCGCCGATGCGCTCGCTGCCCTGATTGCCGCCAGCGGCGTGCGCACCCGCCCGCTCGTCACTGTCGAGCATTGGGGCTTCCAGCGGATGCGTGGCGGCGATACGCAAGTGCAGTTTGATGCCGCGCCGCCGCCGCGCGCGCGCCATGCGCGGATGGGTTGCGCTTCGACGCTCGCTTTCGAATTGTCCGATGGACCGGCGCGGGTGATCGTCAATTGCGGGGGTGCCGCGCTCGCTGGCGGGCAAGTGCCTTCACGCATCGGGCAGGCCTTGCGCGCGACAGCGGCCTTTTCCACCCTCGTGCTGGATAATGCCAATTCGACTGCGGTGCTGCTCCACGGCAAGCTTGGCAAGGGCGTCGAAACCGTCGAGATCGAACGCCGCATGGTCGAACAACGGGGCCGGCAAGCGACCCGGATCGAGGCTGCCCATGATGGCTATGCCGCACGGTTCGGCCTGAAGCATCAGCGCATCCTGACCTTGAGCGCGGACGGCACCGAGCTCGCGGGCGAGGATATCCTCATTCCCGCATCGAAGAAGGGCAAGCGCGGCAAGATTGCCTTTGCCATTCGCTTTCATCTCGGACGCGGGGTCGAAGTCGAATTGTCCCCCGACAAGCGCGGGGCCATGTTGCTTTTGCCTGACGGGAGGCTCTGGCAATTCCGGCTCGCTGCGGATAGGGCCGGCGGCGAAGAGATCACGCTTGCTGCCGAGGATAGCCTGTGGGTTGATGGCGATGGCCGTCCGCACGCGACCGAACAGCTGGTGATCGAAGGGCTGGCATTGCGCAGCGGGGGTCATTTCTCCTGGCTGCTCCGGAAAACAGGTTAGGGCATTACCGTGAGCAATGTGATGATCAAGCGGGCGCTGCTGTCAGTGTCCGACAAGAGCGGTTTGGCAGAATTGGGCAAGGCGCTTGCAGCGCGCGGCGTGGAGTTGGTGAGCACGGGCGGCACCGCCAAGGCACTGCGCGAGGCTGGCCTTGCGGTGCGTGACATTTCCGATCTCACCGGCTTTCCCGAAATGATGGACGGGCGGGTCAAGACGCTCCACCCCAAGGTGCATGGCGGCTTGCTGGCGCTGCGCGACAATGCCGAACATGTCGCCGCGATGGAGGCCCACGCCATCGGGGCGATCGATCTGGTGGTGGTGAACCTCTATCCGTTTGAAGCAACCGTGGCGAAGGGAGCCGAACGCGCAGAGATTATCGAGAATATCGATATCGGCGGGCCTTCGATGGTGCGTTCTGCTGCCAAGAACCACGGCTTTGTGACAATCCTGACCGACCCGGCTGATTATCCGGCCTTGCTGGACGAGATGGCCGAGCATCACGGCGGCACATCGCCTGAATTCCGGATCCGCATGGCGGGCAAGGCCTATGCCCGCACGGCGGCCTACGACGCCGCGATCGCCAGCTGGTTTGCGTTTGCTGACACGGCTGCGGGTGCAGGCGAGGCGTTTCCCGCCACCCTGCCGCTGGCTTTCAAGCGCGCCGATACGCTGCGCTATGGCGAAAACCCGCACCAGTCAGCCGCAATCTATGTCCCGCAGGTGATCGGCACGCGCGGCGTGCCGCAGGCCCAACAGCTTCAGGGCAAGGAGCTTAGCTACAACAATCTCAACGATGCCGATGCGGCGTTTGAACTGGCGGCGGAGTTTGCAGGGCAAGCCCCTGCGGTCGTGATCGTCAAGCATGCCAATCCGTGCGGCGTCGCCCAGGCCGGAAGCTTGCTGGAGGCGTGGCAGGCGGCGCTCGCTTGCGATTCTGTCTCGGCCTTCGGGGGTATTGTCGCCGTCAACACCACGCTTGACGCTGCGACTGCCGAAGCAATCAGCGCGATCTTCACCGAAGTGGTGATCGCGCCCTCTGTCACCCCCGAAGCGCGCGAAGTGTTCGCGAAGAAGAAGAACCTGCGCCTGCTCGAAAGCGGCGCCTTGCCCGATCCGCGGCGTGGCGGGCTGATGCTCAAAACCATTGCGGGCGGCGTGCTGGTGCAATCGCGCGATGCGGGCGCGGTGAGCCTGGATGACCTGAAAGTGGTGACGAAACGCGCGCCCACCGATCAGGAACTGAAGGACTGCCTTTTCGCATGGACGGTCGCCCGCCATGTCAAATCCAACGCCATCGTCTATGCCAAGGACGGCGCGACTGCCGGGATCGGCGCCGGCCAGATGAATCGCCGCGATTCAGCGCGCATCGCTGCGATCAAGGCGAAGGAAGCCGCCGAAGCCTATGGCTGGGAGCGCCCACGCACAGTCGGCAGCGCGGTGGCATCGGACGCGTTCTTCCCCTTTGCCGACGGGCTTCTTGCCGCAGCCGAAGCGGGCGCGACAGCCGTGATCCAGCCAGGCGGATCAATCCGCGATGATGAAGTGATCGCCGCTGCCGACGCAGCGGGCCTTGCGATGGTCTTTACCGGAATGCGGCATTTCAGGCACTGATTGTTTGCGAGCCCGCCTCCGCGGGCACATCCTCGCTGCGTTTCGCGCTTCGCGCGAGCAGCTGCGGGCGCGCGGTCGCGCTTGCGGCGCTGCGCGCCGGTTACAGCGCTTATACGGTGGCTTCGTCCTTGGGCCTTGCCTGCCAGAAGGCGCTGACGAAGGGCAGGCCTGCTATCGCGGGGATCAGATAGCGCAAGGTCGCGCACAGGCCGAGCAGCGCCGCTCCGCCCGCGCTGAGATAAGGCGTGAACAGCACCACCAGCGCCGCATCGCGCGTGCCGACCCCGGCGAAGGTGAAGGGCAGCAATCCGGCAAGGATCGCGATCACGGCAAAGGCCATGGTGAGGCCGAGCGGTACTTCCCCGATGGCGCTGGCGAACAGCCAGATCTGCACCATGTGGCCGACCCACAGCAGCAGCGAGCCAATCAGCATCGCGAGCGCGCGGGCAGGCTGCGCCCAGAACCATCCTATCAGCTCATCCCAATCGGCGATGAGCGCGGTGAGCTTGTCATGAAGCTTTGCGAACCGCCGCGTCACCAACAGCAGCGGCGCCAGCACCCGCCTGCCCGCCAGCATCGGCAGGAGCAGGCCAATCGCGCCGCCCCACAGCACCACCAGCGCGAGCGCAAGGCTGGCATCGCCGCCGGGCAGCGCGGGCCGCGTGATGCTCAGCGCCAGCGCGCCCACTGCCACCAGCGACCACAGATCAAGGAGCTTTTCCAGCACCACCAGCGCCAGCGCGCGGCCCCCGCTCATCGTGCCGTCGCGCCGGAGAATCCACGCTTTCGCCAGATCACCCATCTTGGACGGCAGCACCATGTTGAGCGTCGAGGCAGCAAGGATCAGCCGCATCGCCTCACCAGCTTTCACGGTCCCCGATGACAGCGCGGCAAAGCGCCACGCGGTCGCCAGCGTGAGCGGCACTGTAAAGGCCACCGCACTCCAGAACCACGCCGGATCAGCAGTCTGCGCCGCTGCCCAGATCGCCGCCGGATCAATGCTGCGCCACAACAGCGCAAGGATCACCGCGCTGACGGCAAGACTGAGGAGGCGCTTTTTCATGGGGTGGCAGGGATTTGGGGGCGAAACACCTGCCGCACCACCAACGGCTCATCCGGCCCCAGGGCCGCGATCCGTCCGGTCAGATCTTGCCATTCCTGAAACTGCGCCGGTTCCCACACCCGCGCCATCACCGTTGTCAGTCCGACCTGAAAGCCGCTCTGCCCGGCCCCGGCCACGATCTGCCAGCCCTGTTCGGCGCGCAGTTCGTCCTCGACCACCAGCGCATCGCCTTCCCATACCAGCGAGCGGCGGAAGCGGAACGGTGCGTCCTTGCGCCCGGTCACCAGCAGCTTTTGCAGCATCCGCCGCACCAGATCGGGGAAGAACCGCCCCGCGGTGAGCATGATCCCTCGCAGCACAATAGATTTGAACGGGGTCAGCAGGGTTGATTTGGCATAGGCAAGCGGGGCTTCAATCACGAGACGGTCGGCAGTACGTTCCAACACGCTCGCCCCGTCGAGGTTGGCGATGGCCACCTGCCCATCGGCAAGGCGCAGGCTCGGGCCGGTATCGGCGCGCAGCAGCGTCTCGCCATCGAACAGACGGAACGCCCCGCCGCGTGACCAACCGCAGATCAGCCGCAACGCGCCTTTTTGCTGGATGCGCACCTGCGCTTGCGCGAAATCTTGCAGCCCCTCGTCAAACGTGAGCGGTGCAGGCCGCGCGGCCTGCCATTCGCGCCACGCGAGCAGCTGGCTCCACACATGGTGCCCGCCGATCCGGTCATCGGCGTGGCAGGGCTGGCTTCCGTTCGCAAAGCGGCGATAGCCGACATCGGCGATCTGCAAGGCCAAAGGCTCCCACGCGCCCGCCATTTCGAGACCGTGCGGGAAGAAATTGACCGTCGCCCGGCTGGTCCACTCCCCGCCGAGCGAACCATCGGGCGCGATGCAAGCGCCAAGGAACCGGATCGCGGCGCGGATCGGTTCCCGCAAGGCAAGCGCGGGAAAGCGCCGGTCGGCATCGGTGAGCATCGCGATCGTCAGCGTGAGATAGCCCGGATCCATGCCGCCATATTCATCGAACCAGCCTTCGGCTGATTGCCAGCCCAGCAGTCGCTCGGCGCGGGCTTGCATCAGCCCGTGCCATTCGCCGCCGAACTTGTCGGCCAGCCGCGCCAGACACGCAATGATGATCGCTTCGTGATTGGACAGCCGCCCGCTTTCCTCATGCCGCGCCAGCCAGCGCGCGCGCTTTTTGAGGAAGGGCGCGATCTCGCCATCTTCCCACAGCCCGAACAGCTCGGCTGCCTCAAGACAAGCGAACAGCGAGAATGCTGCCGCACCCGAAGCGCGTTCGAACGGGTAGTAATCATCGCAAGAGCCATCGGCATGGGCCGAACGCGCGGCAAAGCGCACCCCGGCAATCGCCCAGCGGCGCAGTTCGGCCTGCCCAAAATAGGGGCTGCCGGGGATCGGCAGGCTGTAAGCCAGCGCCAGCGGCAGCAGGAAAGTCTGCGTGATCCCGCAGGGGAAATCGCTGGTGCGCATGTGCCAGTAGCCGCGATCAAAGCACCCGAAAGTCGGGCTGGTCGGGCTGCGATCCTGCAGCATCAGCAGCTTGGGAATGTGGGCGAGCGCTTCCGCGGCAAGCAGCGCGCGCGCGCCCTCAGGGCTGCTCGTCGTCACCGGCGTCATCTCGCTCCAGCCGCTGCGGGAGAGCGGCCTTGCGCAGGCGGTACTGGATATCCTGCAACAGGCGGCGGTTGATCGCCATCTGCTCGCCGGTGATCGCCGCTACCCACAGCATCACCGCGGTGAGCAGCAGTCCGGCCGCCGCGACAAGGCTCGGCACGTGGGCGCGGTCTGTCCCGTCAATCGTCAGCCACAGCCAGCGGCCGATAAGGATCAGCCCCGCCACCAGCAGCGGCAGACTGAGCCGGAACAGGAACTTGCCCGGCGCATAGACGAGCGCGGTGCGCAGGATCGACTTGCTTGACCGCCAGATATATTGCGGGATCGAACGAATGAGCCGCGAGGGGCGCGTTTCCCCGTTAACGCCAATCGGCACCGAGACGATGCGGATACCCGAAAGGCCCGACTGCACGATGGTTTCCAGCGTGTAGGTGTAACTATCAAAGCTGTTGAGGCGCAGCGCTGCATCGCGCGAAATCGCGCGGAACCCGCTCGGCGCATCGCGCACGGTGGTCTGCGAGGCCATCCGCACCACCGCGCTGCCAAGCAATTGCAGCAGGCGCTTCAGGTACGAGAAATGCGCGATGGTGGTAATCGGGCGGTCGCCCACCACGAATTCGGCGCGCCGTTCGATGATCGGGGCGATCAGCTGCGGAATGTCGTTGGCGTTATACTGGTTATCGGCATCGAGATTGACGATGATGTCCGCGCCCTTGGCAAGCGCGTTCTCAAGGCCCGCCATGAAGGCGTTGGACAGCCCCTTGTTGACCGGCAGATCGACGATGTGATCGACCCCCAGCTCGCGCGCCACTTCGACCGTGCGGTCGGTGCTGCCATCATTGATGATCTGCACTTCAATGATATCGACACCCGCAATCGCGCGCGGCAACGCGGCGAGGGTTTCGGGCAGGCTCGCTTCCTCGTTGAAGCAGGGGATCTGGATGATCAGGCGCAGCGGGCACGGCTGCGGGTGCATCACCACGATCTTCGCTTGCGCCGCACGGGAGCGGCGTGATGGTGAGGGTTTTGCAACGGTCATAGAGCGTCTCCGGCCCCCGCCCCTATGCCGAGCGCGCGGGCCGCACAAGGCGCAAAGGCGCCCTGCTGTGCAATCGGTGTGCGCGGCGCGGCATAAAAAGCACGCCGCAGCGCATGCGAAGGGATTGCGCGCGGTCGACACGCTGGCCGGCTTCCGGCATAGCGCAACGCCGCTCCACAACCTTGGCCGCCATGCCCTATGCCTTCGCCGTTCATCCTGTTTCAGCACCTTGCCCCGCAGCACGCGCTCTCGCGGCTGGCGGGAAGGTTCGCCGCGAGCAAGCGCGGCTGGCTCAAGGATGCATTGATCCGCCGATTTGCCGCATCCTATGCGGTCGATATGTCCGAAGCCGCACGCGGGATCGGCGAGTTTGTAAGCTTCAACGATTTCTTCACCCGCGAATTGAAGCCCGGTGCGCGCCCGTTGGCGGATGCGGCGCGTTTCATCCTTTCACCGGCTGATGGCGCGGTCAGCCAGCTGGGCGTAATCGAGCAGGGCCGGATCTTTCAGGCAAAGGGGCGGCACTTCACTGCGGCCGAATTGCTCGGCGGCGACACAGCCGCGGCGCAGCGGTTTGAAGGCGGACACTTCGTCACGATCTATCTGAGCCCGCGCGATTATCACCGTGTCCACATGCCTGCTGCGGGCCGTCTGGCGTCCACCACTTACGTCCCGGGCGAACTTTTCTCGGTCAACCAGACGACAGCCGAAGGGGTGGACCGGCTGTTCGCGCGCAATGAGCGGCTTTCCTGCCTGTTCGACGGGCCGGATGGACATTTTGCCAGCGTGATGGTGGGCGCGATGATCGTGGCGGGGATCGATACGGTATGGCCCCATCGCTTTACCGGCCATGCCCGCGCGCCGGTGCGCGAGGATTTCCGCGCCGAGGCCCATGATTTTGCCGCCGGCGACGAAATGGGCCGGTTCTATCTGGGGTCGACAGTGGTGCTGCTGTTCGAGCCGGGCCGGATCGCATGGCTCGAACATCTGCGGGCAGGCGCGTCGCTGAGGATGGGCGAGGCTATCGCTCAGCGGCTTGCCGGCTAAGACTGAAACCCCAACCCATCCGTAGGTCCGGCAATCAGTCCACCGCCACCAGGTTATCGTCTGAATTGCGGTCTATGTAATAGTTGTAAGGATCAACTCCGGCAAAGCTTGGCTTGCCCTTGCTCACCACCTCTATCACCTGGCTGCCATCGCGCAGAGCCCGGCGTTCCATGCTCAGGACATTGCTGCGGTTGAACGCACCTTGGCCGGGGCGCGCGGTGAACAGGCCGATCTCGATGTTCTCGACAAGGCGGGTCGCCGTTTCATCACCCTTGCCTGTCGCGGTGAACTTGCCCGCTTCCACTGTGATCCGCGTCGTCCAGGTGCCATCGGCATTGCGCGTCGTCTTGGCGGATTTCGCCTTCAGGTCATAGATCGTGATCTTTTCGAACAGATCGGTGATCAGCGCCTGCTGTTCGGGTGTCGTCGCTTCCTTGCGCAGTTCGGCAATCAGATCGAGACTGCGGGGGTAGGGCGCGCCCTTGAACTTGTAGCGGGCAATCAGGCGGCTCAGCGCACGATTCACGGCATCTTCACCCAGCCGGTGCTGGAGGAGATACATTGCAAGGCTGCCCTTGCGGTAGTGGATGTGGCCCTGATTTTCGACCCGGATCAGCGGCTGTTCGTCAAGCACATCGCCTTTGCGTCCGGCAAGATATTGATCAAGTTCATACTTGAGGAAGCGGCGGATCTTGTCATCGCCATAGAGCTGCTTCATCACCATCAGCGCCGAATACTGCGCCAGCGTTTCGGAAAGCAGGGTCGAACCCTGCATGTCCGCGCCCACCACCTGATGCGCCCAGTACTGGTGACCGAGTTCATGCGCGGTGATGTAGGACACGTAATCGATCGTGTCCTCGTCCCGCACATCGGCGGCAAAACCAATGCTTTCCGAATAGGGCATCGTCCCGGCGAAGGCCTGCGCAAAGCTGCTGTAACCCGGAAATTCGATGATCCGCGCATAGCCGAACTGGTAGGGGCCGAAATTGCTGGTGAAGTAGGACAGCGAAGTCTGCATCGCCTTAAGCATGGCGGGCACATTCCACGCGTGGCGCGGATCGTGATAGACGCTCAGAAGCACATCGCCTGCGCGTGCCTCAGCCACGGCATAGCGAGCCGACTGCACCGAGAAGAAATTGAGGATCGGAGCCGGGCTTTCGAACACTGCGATGCGCCGGTTGCCCTTGATCGTGTCGGAGACCTTGTTGCCCGGCGCGATCGGCACCTGATCGGCAGCCGTGCTGATAGTGACCCGCGAATTGACCCAATCGGCGCGGATATAGTTTTCGCCCTGCGCGGCGGTATCTTCCAGCTTCGCCGTGCGCAGTTCGGCGGGAAGGCCCTGCCGCCTGCGTTCGGTACGGTCTTGCAGGAGTCCGCGCCGGTCCATTCCGATGATCGGCGCAAAGGTGTAATTGTTCACGAAAGTGCCATTGTCGACCAGATCGGTTGCCGCGCCGCGATTGGCAAAACCGCGTCGCCATACCTTCGCGGTGAAATCGAGCCGCGCGGTCGCCCCCGGGGCAAGCGGCTCGGCAAAGCGGAAGATGCGATATTGGTGGCGCTCGTCATGGCTGGCAAGGTTCGCGCCCGACAGTGCAAGCCTGGTGAACTGCGTCTCATCTTCGCCCTGCCGGACATGCACTTCGCGGATCGGCACGCTGTTGTCGTTGCGCAGCAGGTAGTGCCCGTTCGCTTCGAGGCGGCGTTCTTCAGGATAGACCGCAACGTCGAATTCCACGTCGGTGACGACCGGGCGCGGCAGGGTTTCATAGCGCAGAAACTTGCGCTCGTACTCCGCCGAGCGTGCCTCGGCCTCGTCCGAGGTTTCGTAGGTGTTCAGGACCTTGATGTTGTGATGGATCACCATGCCGGTGCCGATCATCGCGCCTACAGCCGCAAGTGCGACCCCGCCCGAAGCAGGCGTGATCCGTCCCGGCGCGGCCTTGATGCGCGGCCACACCGCAACCACGGTGCCGCGCGGCCATGCCCAATGGGCAAGACAAAGGAGCAGCACGGCAAAGGCTCCCCAGTAAGCCCGCGCCCACAGCGCTCCGACCCAGAAACCACCCGTGCCGTTCATGTCGCTCAATGGCTCGGACGGCGTGCCGCCAAACAGGTAGAGCATGTTGGAATAGCCGAGGTTGTTGAGGAAAATGCGGCTCACGAACCAGGCCAGCACCAGCCCCCAGCCAACATACTTGTTGGGGCTGACGACTTGCAGGAACACCGCCAGCACTGCGATCAGCAGCAGATCGATGCTTTGCGGGATGACATAGGCCGCCAGATAGAGCCCCACATCAATGCTCTCGCTGCCAAGGACCAGCTGATAGACAATGCCCGTCAGCATCCCCGTTAACGACATGGCCAGCAGCACGGTGAAGATCGCGAGAATTTTGGGCACGAATATTGCCCAGCCCGGAACGGGGGCAGTATCGATGATCTCGCCGATCTTCACATCACGCTCGCGCCAGACCAGCTCGCCGCCGTAGAAGACTGCGACAATCAGGCTGAACAGCGCTCCGCTGCCGATGACCGTTTCGATGATGCTCGCCGTCAAGGGATAGGAAGCGGTGCCATAAAGCGTCTCGGAAAAGGCGAGATTAAGTGCGGTGAAGGTGAGGGCGAGCAGCAAGAGCACAATCAGGCCGGGGCTCTTGACCACTTGCAGCACTTCGGTCCTGAGGCGCACCGCAAAACTGGCAGCAACATGGCCCGCACCGAACACCGGGGTTATCGCGGGATGTGCGCTGGCTGCGGCGCGGGCGGGCGCGACTGCGACATTGCTGGCCGCCTGCCGCGCCAGCCGTTTCAGCCGCCAGCGCGAGGGCGCGCGTTCTGTCATGCTGAAACCGAGCCATGATGTCACCAGAAACAGCGCCGCAAGGCCAAGCGTCACCGCCCGATTGATCAGCATAACGCCTTCAAGCGGGATGTTGCGCGTGTTCATCTCCGCTTGCGTCCAGTAGCGCGTTGTTTCGCCGACCGCGCTTACGCCCATTGGTTCGAACCGCGCCATGATCTCCTGATATTCGGGCTGACTGCTCAGAACAGTCGCAACCGTGAGATAGCCCATCACCAGCACCAGCACGCCGATGTAACTTGCCAGCATCGAACGGGTCAGCGTGGCAAGGCTGAACAGCAGCGCCGATGACATGATGATGTTGGGGATTGCAATGATCAGGAATGGCCAAGCGTAAGTGGCAAAGCCGCCGGGGCCGACCGTTTCCGCGTCGACCCACGGCATTGCCGCGCCGATCGCGATGCCGAGTGGCAGAGCAAGGAAGCCGAGGATCGCGATCACAAGACCTCCGCCAAATCGCCCTGCCAGAAAACTGGCGCGTCCGACCGGGGTCGCGCGGATCATCGGTCCGAACCCGGTCGTATCGTCGCGCACCACTGCATTGGCGACAAACGAGGTGATGACGAACAGATAGAACAGACTGATGATCGCCATCGCGAAGGTGACGGTGAAAGGCGAGTTTTCGTGCACGCCGCTGGTCCCGCCGAGGTTGACGTTGGAGCTGGCAGAGAGGCCGAAGCCGATCAGGAAGAAGATCGCGACCGAGGCCCAGAACACCGGGTTTTTGAGCTGGTAGCGGATTTCAAATCCGGCGAGCGAAGCGCTGAGCATGGACGCGGGTTCCTCTCAGGCGGCGTGCGCTGCGGCGGCGCGGCGGGTTTCGGCGAGCGTCACGAAATACACATCCTCAAGCCCGCCTGCGACCGGCGTAAAGCCATTGGGCTGACTGTCAGCCAGCACATGGACCACGATCTCGCCCGCGAAAAAGCGGTGCGAGATGACCTCATGGATCGCCTGCATTTCAGCCAGTTGCTGGTGCGGGATGGTGCGTTGCCACACGCGCCCCTTGGTCGAGGCGATCAGTTCGCGCGGCGCGCCTTCAAGCTGGACACGTCCACCTGCCAGCACGGCCATGCGCGGGCACAGATCGGCGACATCCTCGACAATGTGGGTCGACAGGATCACCACCACATTCTCGCCGATCCCCGCCAGCAAATTGAGAAAGCGGTTGCGTTCTTCGGGATCCAATCCCGCTGTCGGTTCATCGACGATGATCAGCTCGGGATCGCCGATCAGCGCCTGCGCAATGCCGAAGCGCTGGCGCATCCCGCCTGAAAATCCCGCAATCGCCTTGCCGCGCACCGCCCACAGATTGGTTTCGTTGAGCAAGTGTTCGACCACTTCGCGGCGCTGCTTGCCATTGGCGATCCCTTTGAGCACCGCCATGTGATCCAGCATCTGATAGGCCGATACACGCGGATAAACGCCGAAGTCCTGTGGTAGATAGCCGAGAGTGCGGCGCAGGCGTTCAGGCTCTGCCAGCACGTCGATCGCGCCGAAGCGGATCGTGCCAGCAGTGGGTGCCTGCAGCGTCGCGATGGTGCGCATCAGTGTCGATTTGCCCGCGCCGTTCGGACCGAGCAGTCCGAACATCCCCTTGGGGATCGTCAGCGTCACATCGTCGAGCGCGCGGGTGCCATTAGGATAGGTGTGGCAGACCCCGGTTATCTCAAGCATGATAATCCCCTGTCTTTTCATGACTATTCTAGCACAATGCGTGCTGAACGAAAGTCATCCCGGTAGACTGTGGGGCGTTCTTGATCGACAGCTTTTACTGTTCATCGGCCCCGGTCGGCGGTTGGTGGGCGTGCCGAACACAAGGGCAACTGCCGTAGCCGTGCGAGGCGCCAACCTGGATGTTCCCGGCACAGCAGCCTGTCTGCCGTGCCGGGACGAGTCCATTGCTGACTTATCAGCCGCCCTTGCGGCTGGCTTCGAGGCCGGCCATCACATCGGCAGGCCATGTCACTTCGGTCTGGGTCTGCGGGTTGAAGAGCTCCCCTGCATAGATCGCCTTGCCGGCAGCGGCGATTTCCTCGGCAGTCAGGAACTCGCTTGGTTCGAGCGCGAAGACATCAATCCCGCGGGTGATCTCGGTCCCGTAGATCCGGCCATTATACCAGTAGGTGGACCAATATCCGCCGACCACCAATTGCTCTGTGCTGATCGGGCCACGATCGAAATAGGCAATTTCGCGGGGCTTCGCGCTGTCGGTGAAGTCCATCACGCTCATGCCGCCCTGATACCACGCCTGCACAAACAGATCGCGCCCAGGCACCGGGATGATCGAGCCATTATGCGCGACGCAGTTTTCCTTGTCGGTCTGGGGCGCGGGCATCTTGTAATGGCTGCGGAACACCAGCTTGCCATCGACAATGTCGTAGATCGCGTTGGCGGCCCATGTCATCGGGTCCGATGCGCGGCAACGCGGGCGCCCGCCGCCGCCCCATTCATCGGTGAAGATCACCTTGGTGCCATCATTGTTGAAGGTGGCCGAGTGCCAATAGGCAAAGCCCTTGTCGAGCACGGCATCGATCCGCTTGGGATTATAGGGATCGGTAATGTCGAACAGGATGCCATTGCCCGAACACGCGCCTGCCGCGATATTCTGTGACGGGAACACGGTGATATCGTGGCAGTGATCGGTGCGGCTGGTGCGCTGCGTCCCATCGCCGTGATCGCCGCCCTGCCACAGGCCCGCGATCTCGCCGGTTTCCTCATCGGCGAAGACCGTCGGGCTTTTGACGATGCGCGCAGCGGCAGGATTGGCGACGGGGATCTCGATCACGTCCACCCGGAACAGTGCGGTGCGGCTGTCGCCCGGCACCTCGCCGACGCAGCCCGCCAGCTCCTTGCCATCGCGAATCCCCGCTGTGCCGGAGTTATAGACCACAATTGTCTTGTCATCCGCGCGCACTACCGAATGGGTGTGGCTGCCGCGGCAAGTCTGCACAAGCCCGACCTGACGCGGACGAGCGAGATCGGTGATGTCGAAAATGCGCAGGCCGCGGAACCGCTCGGGGCTGACTTCGCCTGCCACGCCCTGAAGCCCGCAATCGACGCGTCCGCGAGTCTGCTCGACACTCATGATCAAGAGCTTGCCCACGACCGAGACATCGCCCTGCCCGCCGGGGCAAACGACCGAGCTCATCAAGGAGGGCACACCGCCGTCGCCAAGCTTGTAGATGTTGAAGCCGTGGTAATTGCCCGCAACCATCACGTCGCCGAAAAATGCCATGTCGGTATTGGCAAAATCGAGCAGGGGCGAGCGTTCGGCGAACTGGGTGAGCGTATCCTCCGGCCCACGCTCGGCTGCCTCACCCTCGGGTGCATCGGCAGCGGCGGGGTCGGCACTGGCGGCCTCGGGTGCCATGTGTTGCGAATGGTCCATCCCGGAATGATCCATTTGCGCCGCCGGAGTAGCCTTGGCTTCGGCTGAAGGCTCGGCTGGCTTCTGTCCCTTGGCGGGTTTCGCCGGACGCAAATCAGCCGGATTGTCGGGGTTGAAGAAGCCTGCCGGCTTCCTGAAGCTGGCCACCTTGGTGAGATTCCAGATCGCCTCGCCCGCATTGTCATAGCCGGCGGCAAGCCCGGCACGCGGATCGACCGAAAGGCCGGCGAGCATCGTATCCATCCGGTCGATCTCGCCCTTCTGCTCGGTCTCGATATCGCTGATGAACTGGAACAGCACCGGATCAGCAGCGCTGCCCGGCTCCCGCAGCAGGTCCTTGACCATAGTAAGCGCGCCTTCGTGATGCGCGATCATCAGAGTGAGGAACTGGCGATCGAACTCGACACCCTTGGCTGCTGCCAGCGCCTTCATCTGTTCGGGCGTTGCCATCCCGGCCATGGTGTGATGCGCGTGGCCTTTCATCCCCGCCATGCCGAGCGGTTCACCGCGTTCCGCGAGCCAGCCTCTCATGAAGGCGATTTCATCCGCCTGGCTCGATTCAATGCGCCCTGCGATGGTTACAAGCTCCGCCCGGTTGGTGCGCTGCTTCACCAGCACGGCCATGTCGACTGCCTGCTGGTGATGCATGATCATGCCCTGCATGAAGGTGACATCCGCCGGGGTGTAGCTGGCCGATGCCAACTTGATCGCCTGATCGGCAGTCAGCACCCGGCTGTCCTGCCCCGGCGCACCCGGCTGGATAATCGGAACAGTCTGCGCCAGCGCCAGGCCTGAAGCGCTCAGCAGCAGCCCGGAAACAACAATGCGCGAAGTCGAAAGCAGCGGTTTGATAGCAGTCATGATAATCCTGTTGCTCGAAGGGGTGCCCAAAAGTTCGCAGGGCAGACTGCCGCCTTGGGCCCGCCAGTCAAGTGGGTATCCGGCCCTGCGTGAGGGCAATCGACCAAGAACACACTGCTATCGAGCAACGCACTTGCGCCAGAAATCAGCGCGGTGACGCGACTCCGGTCGCGGTTTAGCCACCATTGGACGCGCTGCGGCACCCAAAGGGTTGCTAAGGTGCCGGCAGAGTGCGAAGATTCCAATGTTAACGCGGTGGCAAGCACAAAGGGGTAGTCTGACACCATGATCGCGCATCGCCTCGCCGCTATTTGCTCTGCCGCGCTTGCCGCGCTGGCGCTCGTCGCCGCTCCGGCTTCGGCGCGCAATGATGATGTGCAAACCGCGTTTGATAGCACCTTCGGTACTGCGCCGCGTGCCCCGCAGAGCATCGAGACACTGTATGCTACCAACCTCGAAGCGCGCATTGCCGATCTGGCCAATCCGGCGCGCGGGCGGATCGGCGTAGCTGCTGTCGATCTCGCTACGGGTGAGGAAATCATGGTGCTCGGCGATCAGCTGTTCCCGATGGCTTCGACCAGCAAGGTGGCGGTGGCGGCGACATATCTCGAAATGGTGGATCGCGGGCAGGCCAGCCTGACATCGGAATATGCACTGCTGTTGCCGGTCGCCTCGGCCAAGTTCTCTTCGCCCAAGGCTCCGGTGCGCCCCGGCAATTACATGGCAGCGATTGATCTGATCGAGATCATGATCACCCGCTCCAGCAATCCGGCAACAGATTCCCTGCTGGCCGCCGTTGGCGGGCCCGGTCAGGTCAATAACTGGATGCGGCGTCACGGCTTCGAGAATTTCAGCATCAACCGCGACATCGCCACACTGGTGCGCGATGATGGCGAGGTTGATCCGGCAACCCGCATTGATCCGCGTGATGCCGCCACACCGCGGACCATGGTGCGGTTCCTGCAAAGCCTTTATCGCGGCGATTTCCTCTCAGCCCAGAGCCGCCAGGTGCTGCTCGGGGCGATGAGCCGCACAGTCACGGGCAAGCGCCGCATTCCGGCGCAAATGCCTTTTGATGCCCGCGTCAGCCACAAGACCGGCTCGCTCAACAACACATCAAGCGATATCGGCCTGATCGAAACGCCCGATGGACGGGTGATTGCGGTTGCGATCTATGTCACCGGGCAAGGGACGCGCGCCGCACGCGAGGACAAGATCGCCGAGATCGCCCGCGCGCTTTACGACGGGTTTGCCGCTCGTGCCCAGGACAGCTTGATCAAGAACCCCAACCGCACCTGGACAAGCGCGCCCTACGGTGTCGGCGGTCGCTGAGGCTGATACGAAAGAGGGCAGCGCCGTGCGGCGCCGCCCTCGTTCGTTTGCAGGCTGAAGCTTATTCGGCTTCCATCATTTTTTCCGCGTCAGCAGCGGCCTTTTCAGCGGCTTCGGTGACTTCGTCAGCGGTGGCTTCGGTCGCTTCCATGGCTTCTTCGCCCATGGCTTCCATGTCTTCGCCCATCTTATCGGCGTCTTCAGCCATCGCGCCCGCCATGTCATCGGCTTCCTTGGCGGTTTCGCCGCAGGCAGCGAGGGTGAGCGCCGAGGCGGCAATCGCGGCGGCAAGCATGATCTTACGCATGATGAAATCTCCTGTGGTACCGGATACCTCACGCGCATCTGGATACTGATCAGCCGCGCGTCAGGGCGCGGCCCGAATGGCTGCCCCGGTCCGGGAAGCTAGGGCGGGCGGCTGCGGACGACAACCCGCAACGTCGAACCTCGCCCCGCTTTTGCCACAATTCACCTCGTCCGCATCGCCCTCTACCGCCGCGTCCGTGCGCCTGCTAGCAAGCGGCATGACCGAGCCAAAACAGCATCTCTACCTCGTCGACGGGTCGTCCTATATCTTCCGCGCCTATCACCGGCTGCCGCCGTTGACTGACCCCGAAGGTACACCGGTCGGTGCCGTCTATGGCTACACCACGATGCTGTGGAAGCTGGCGACTGATCTCGACGAGGCCGATGGCCCGACCCATCTGGCGGTGATCCTCGATGCGAGCGGCGAGAGCTTCCGCAACGCAATCTACGAACATTACAAGGCCAACCGGCCCGAGCCCCCCGAAGATCTCGTGCCGCAATTTCCGCTGATCCGCGATGCGACGCGCGCCTTCAGCCTGCCCTGCATCGAGGAAGTGGGGCTGGAGGCCGACGACCTCATCGCCTCCTACGCCCGCGCTGCGCAGCGCATGGGGTGGAATGTCACGATTGTCTCATCCGACAAGGACCTGATGCAGCTGGTGGGCGAGGAAAACGGGGCCCGGATCGACATGCTCGACACCATGAAGAGCCAGCGCATCTATCTTGACGAAGTCGAGGAGAAATTCGGTGTGCCGCCCGAACTGGTCGGCGATGTGCTGGCCCTCATGGGCGACAGCGTCGACAACGTGCCGGGCATTTTCGGGATCGGGCCGAAGACGGCGAGCAAGCTGATTGCCGAGCATGGCTCGCTCACCGCGGCGCTGGATGCGGCGCCCGCAATGAAGCCATCCAAGCTGAAAGAACGCCTGATCGAAGGCCGCAAGGATGCGGAGCTTTCCAAGGTGCTGGTGACGCTGAAAGAGGATTGCGTCCTACCCCAGCCGATCGAGCAGATGAAGCTTGGCAAGATCCCGTCCGAACCGCTTGCCGCTTTCCTTGGCAAACACGGCTTTACCTCGCTGCTCAAGCGTCTCGAGACCGGCAATGGTAGCCCGTCGCGAACCACCAATCTCAACCCGCCCAAGCCGAGCACTGCGGGTGCGAATGGCAAAGGTGATGAGAACCGCCAGCCGCTGCCCGAAGCGCCCAAGATTGACCGCGCGCTTTACGAGACCGTGCAGACGGTTGAACGGCTTGAACAATGGGTGAGCCGGGCGATGGCCGCGCGGCTCGTCGCGGTGGATACCGAAACCACCTCCCTTGATGCGATGCGGGCCGAACTGGTGGGCGTCAGCCTCGCGCTCGGCCCCAACGATGCGTGCTACATCCCGCTCGCGCACGGCGGCGACGACATGTTCGCGCAAAAGCCCGAACAAGTGCCGATGGCGACGGCGCTCGCCGCGCTCAAGCCGTTGCTTGAGGCCGACAGCGTGATCAAGGTGTTCCAGAACGGCAAGTATGATCTCAACCTGTTTGCCCGCAATGGCATCATGGTCACGCCGATCGAGGATACCATGGTGATCAGCTTCGCCTTGGATGCCGGGCGGGGTGAGAGCGGGATGGGGGGTGGCCACGGGATGGACGAATTGTCCGATCGTCACCTTGGCCACACGCCGCTCGCGTTCAAGGACATCTGCGGCACGGGCAAGAAGGCCATCGGCTTTGGCGAGGTGCCGTTGGACCGGGCCACCGAATACGCCGCCGAAGATGCCGATGTGACACTGCGGCTGTACCGCGTGCTCAAGCCGCGCCTTGCCGAGGAAGGCGGCTCGAGGGTTTATGAACGGGTCGATCGCCCGCTGATCCCGGTGGTCGCCGCGATGGAGCGCGAAGGCATCAAGGTTGATCGCGCGCGGCTGGCGAAATTGTCGGAAGAATTCGCCAAGGAAATCGCCCGGCTCGAAGGCGAAATCCACGCAGTTGCCGGGCAGGAATTCACGGTTGGCAGCCCCAAGCAGCTGGGTGAAATCCTGTTCGAGAAAATGGGCTACAAGGGCGCGAAAAAGGGCAAGAGCGGGCAATATTCCACCGATGTCTCGGTGCTGGAAAAGCTTGCCGCCGAAGGCGCGCCGATCGCACGGTTGGTGCTCGAATGGCGCCAGCTCGCCAAGCTCAAATCCACCTATACCGATGCGCTGCAAGAGGCGATCAATCCGGCTACGGGGCGCGTGCACACCAGCTACAGCCTTGTCGGTGCGCAGACCGGGCGCCTGTCATCGACCGATCCCAATTTGCAGAATATTCCGGTGCGCACCGCTATCGGCCGCCAGATCCGTGAGGCTTTCGTGCCGGAGGCGGGCAATGTGCTGCTTGCCGCGGACTATTCGCAGATCGAATTGCGGCTCGCGGCGCATATGGCGGGGGTCGACACACTCAAGGAAGCCTTCGCAGCCGGCGAGGATATCCACGCCCGCACCGCGTTGGAGATGTTCGGCGAAGTGACCCGCGACACCCGCGCCCGCGCCAAGACGATCAACTTCGCGATCCTCTACGGCATTTCGCGCTGGGGTCTTGCGGGCCGTCTGGAGGTCACACCCGACGAAGCGCAGGCGATGATCGACACCTATTTCCAGCGCTTCCCGGGCATCCAGCGCTACATCATGGAAACGCTCGAAAGCGTGCGCGCGCGTGGCTATTCCGAGACGCTGTTCGGACGCAAAACCTGGTTCCCGCGGATCAATTCGAAGAATCAGGCAGAACGGCAGGGATCAGAACGCGCCGCGATCAACGCGCCAATCCAGGGCACCAGCGCCGATATCATCAAGCGCGCGATGGCGCGGATGCTCCCCGCGCTGGCCGAGGCGGGCCTGGATGATGTGCGGATGCTGTTGCAGGTGCACGACGAGTTGGTGTTCGAACTTCCCGAGGCACGCGTCGAGGCGGCTGCACCAATCATCCGGCAGGTGATGGCGGAAGCCGCGATGCCTGCGATCGCGCTTTCTGTGCCTTTGGGTGTCGATATCGGCACCGGAGCAAGCTGGGACGCGGCACATTGATGATCAGCGCAGGCTGATTCGGCATGTTGTTGCCTTCTGTCATCCCTCCCGAAATCGGCGCGCCGACAATCCGTGCGGCGCGTAGCGAGCCTCGGCATGCGTGAGGCGAAAAAAAGCCCGGCACAAGGCCGGGCTTGGAAAGTTTGGGAGAGGATGCCTGAAAGGCACTTTCGCATTTGCAGCAAATCGCCGGATTGCGCAAGTGCGAAAGCCGCATAGTGAGTTGCAAATTTCGCGCGCAAATCATGGAAAACGATGTCTTTGTGAAAAAACTTGCACAATGATGCTGATACAATGAGCATATGCCCATAACTTAGGCGTTGTGATCGATAACAAGTAATTTTGCGCTGCAGCAAATTTTGCGCCTGCCGAGGTGCCCGCTTTGGCACTGTCGGGTAAGCGAAATGTGCGGCAAAGTGTTCCCGGTGTTGTGAAAGTCTGGCGCAAATACTAGGCACTGCGGCATGAGCAAACTGTATCCAGATGCCGCCGATGCGCTTGCCGGTCTGCTGCGCGATGACATGCTGATTGCCGCGGGCGGGTTCGGCCTGTGCGGCCTGCCCGAACGCTTGCTGGATGCCATCCGCGATTCGGGCGTCACCGGTCTCACTTTTGTGAGCAACAATGCCGGGATCGACAATGAAGGCATCGGCAAGTTGTTGCGCACGCGGCAGGTCAGGAAGATGATTTCGTCCTATGTCGGCGAGAACAAGGAGTTCGAGCGGCAGTATCTCGCTGGCGAACTCGAAGTCGAATTCTGCCCGCAAGGCACCCTGGCTGAACGGATGCGTGCAGGCGGGGCAGGCATTCCCGGCTTCTACACCCGTACCGGCGTCGGCACTCTGGTGGCAGAGGGCAAGGAGCACAAGGAATTCCCTGATCGCGATGGGGTGATGCAGACCTACATCCTTGAACGCGGGATCTTTGCCGATCTGGCGATCATCAAGGCGTGGAAGGCGGACGAGACGGGCAATCTCGTGTTCCGCAAGACTGCGCGCAATTTCAACCTGCCCGCCGCCACCTGCGGCAAGGTGTGCGTTGCCGAGGTCGAAGAGGTGGTGCCGGCAGGCGCGCTCGATCCCGATCAGATCCACCTGCCCGGCGTTTATGTGAAGCGGATGATCGTGGGCGCGCCCTACGACAAAAAGATCGAATTCCGCACTGTCCGCGAGCGGGCCTGATCGGTGGGCATGCGGCGCGTAACGACAGGTTGCGCCGCATGGTCTCTCATCGCCAATCCCCTTGTCAGCAACTCCACTATTGAGGCCCTCATTCCATGACCACTCCCGAGGCCAAGACCCTGCCTGTCGGCTGGAACCGTGACCAGATGGCGGCACGTGCCGCGCAGGAACTGCGCGATGGCTATTACGTCAATCTCGGCATCGGCATTCCGACGCTGGTGGCCAACCACATCCCCGAAGGCATGATGGTCACGCTGCAGAGCGAGAACGGGATGCTTGGCATCGGGCCGTTCCCCTATGATGACGAGGTGGATCCCGATCTCATCAATGCGGGCAAACAGACCATCAGCGAATTGCCCCATTCGGCCTATTTCGACAGCGCATCGAGCTTTGCCATGATCCGCGGCGGGCATATTGATCTCACCGTGCTGGGCGCGATGGAAGTGGCCGAGAATGGCGACATCGCCAACTGGATGATCCCCGGCAAGATGATCAAGGGCATGGGCGGCGCGATGGATCTGGTCGCTGGCGTCAAAAAGATCATCGTGGTGATGGATCACGCAGCGAAAGACGGCAGCCCCAAGTTCATTCCCGCCTGCACTCTGCCGCTGACAGGGCAGGGCGTGGTCGATATGATCATCACCAACATGGGCGTGTTCCAGCGTCCCGATCATGCGAGCCCGTTCCGCCTCATCGAACTCGCGCCGGGGGTCACCGAAGCGGATATCGCAGCCTTCACAACCGCGCATTACGAAGTGGCGCTGGTGCCCGCCTGAGCCTGCTGCGCGCATGACCGCTTATTACACCTTGCTGTTTGTCCATTACACCGGCGTGATCCTGCTCGTCGGCAACATAACAGTGACAGCGGTGTGGAAGGTGTTTGCCAACCGCACCGGAGACGCGCGCATCATTGCCTTCGGACAGAGGTTGGTGACGGGCACCGATTTCGGGCTGACGATCCCCGGCATCGTGCTCACCATGGTGGGCGGCTATGGCTGCGCATGGCTGATGGGCTATCCCTTGTTCGAAGACAAGTGGCTGATTGCCAGCCAGATCCTGTTTGTCGTTGCCGGGCTGATCTGGCTGGGCATTCTGGTGCCGATCCAGGTGCGGCAGGCGCGGCTTGCGCGCGGCTTCGCGGATGGCGGGGAGGTTTCTGACGAATACCGTGCGCTTTCCCGCCGCTGGATCACCTGGGGCCTGATCAGCACGGTGCCCATGGTGGCAGTGCTGTGGCTGATGGTGGTGAAGCCGGTATGACGCAGTGGCTCGCCACCCCGCGTAACGCCAATTCGCCGCTCGCGGGGCTGAAAGTGCTCGAACTTGCGCGCGTGTTGGCCGGGCCGTTCTGCGGCCAGATTCTCGCTGATCTCGGCGCCGATGTGATCAAGGTGGAAAGCCCGGAAGGTGACGGCACGCGGGCATGGGGTCCGCCGTGGGTCGAGCGGGTCGATGCCGCAGGTAAGGTCCACCGCGAGGCGGCCTATTATCATGCCTGCAACCGCGGCAAGCGTTCGATGATCGCCGATTTCGGTAACGCGGATGATCTGGCACGGGTCAGGGCGCTGACTGCCAGCGCCGATGTGGTTATCGAAAATTTCAAGACCGGCACGCTCGCGAAATTCGGGCTCGATTATGCATCACTTGCGCCAGGCAATGCTGGCCTTGTCTATTGCTCGATCACTGGTTTTGGCCAGACCGGCCCGCGCGCGCATGAAGCGGGTTATGACTTCGTCGCACAGGGGATGAGCGGGCTGATGTCGCTGACGGGCCAGCCTTCCGGCCATCCCGTCAAGATGGGAGTCTCGATCTCGGACCTTTCTACCGGCATCTGGGCGGCCAATGCGGTGCAGGCAGCGTTGCTGATGCGCCATCGCACCGGGCGCGGTCAGCAGATCGATATGAGCCTGCTGGACTCCTCGGTCGCGTTGCTTGCCAATCAGGCGAGTTACTTCTTCACAACGGGGCAAAATCCGCCGCGGATGGGCAATGCTCATGCGCAGGTCGCGCCCTATGGGGTGTTTGCCGTGAGCGATGGGCACGTGATCCTTGCGCCTGCCAATGACGGGCTGTTTCACAGGCTGATGGCGGTGCTGGGCCTTGATCCCCTCACGCGCGATGTGCGCTTTGCCACCAATGGCGATCGCACCGCGAATGCCGCCGCGCTTGATGCCGAGATTGCCGCTGCCGCCGCAGGCTGGACCAAGCAGGGCTTGCTCGATGCCTGCCACGCTGCGGGCGTTCCGGCAGGCCCGATCAACCGGTTGGACGAGGTCTTCTCCGATCCGCAAGTGATCGCGCGCGGTTTGCGTGTGGAACTGGGCGGCATGGCCGGGGTGCGTAGCCCGTTTGTTTTCTCCGATGCTGAGCTGACGCTGGACCGTCCGTCACCGATGCACGGCGAGGATGATGTTTCATCATAAGGGTCAGACCGCCCACCCCGCCTCCCCACCCGGCCACCATAGCCTAATGGTATC
>JBKBMC010000017.1:0-32333 GCA_046296075.1 Erythrobacter sp.
GAAACGCGTCACCACGCCTGCCTCGTCATCATAGCGCGCGTTTATCATCGGGAATTGCGGCACCATCTTGCAGATCGCGGTGATCAGCAAGGGAAGCATGGTGAGCTTGGGCCGCCCCCCTTCTCCGCCTCCCCTGCCCTCATTAAGCTGAGCGCGCAGGGTTTCGAGATCAGTGACGTCGCATTCTTCCACATAGGTGAAATGCGGGATGTGGCGCTTGGCCGCGGCCATATTCTGGGCGATGCGCTTGCGCAGACCTATGACCTTGATGATTTCATCGCTGCGCGCCTTGCCTACCGCGCCAAAGCCGCTGCCCGCGTTGTAAGCAAGGAAAGCGTCGAGATCAGCATGACGCACGCGGCCATCTTCGGCGGGCTTCACCTCGGCAAGGTTGATCCCGAGATCGCGCGCGCGCTGGCGCACGGCGGGGCTCGCCAGCACCTTGTGTTCCGTTCGTGCCGGGCTTGCCGAAGGGCTGCTCTTCTCTTCCGATGTGAAGGACGGTGGCTCGACAGGCTCAGCAAGAGCGGGTTCAGCGGCGGGAGCCTCATCCGCTTCGTCCGCATCGGACATATCGTCCTCGATCTGCCCGGCGGCTGCTTCGGCTTCCTCGGCCGTCGCCTCGCCCTCGCCTTCAACCTCGATCACCAGCAACATCGACCCGATGGCAATGGTGTCGCCCACCTCACCGGCGAGAGCCGTGACGACGCCTGCAACCGGGCTTTCGATATCGATCGTCGCCTTGTCCGTCATCACGTCAACGAGGTGCTGGTCTTCCTCGACCCGGTCACCGACCTTTACGTGCCATTCGACGACTTCCGCCTCGGCCACGCCTTCGCCCACATCGGGCATCTTGAATGTGAATGTCGCCATGGTGCGGTTACTCGCTCAAAAGCTTGTCAATCGCCTCGCCGATGCGGACAGGGCCGGGGAAATAGGCCCATTCGAGGCTGTGAGGATAGGGTGTGTCGAAGCCGGTGACCCGTTCAACGGGGGCTTCGAGATGGTAGAAGCAGCGTTCAGTCACAAGCGCCGAAAGTTCTGCGCCAAAGCCGGAGATGCGCGTTGCCTCGTGGACGATCAGGCAGCGCCCGGTCTTCTCGACCGAAGCCTCGATCGCCTTGATGTCGAGCGGCACAAGAGTGCGCAGGTCGAGGATCTCCGCGTCCACGCCCTTGGCCTCGCACACGGCCTGGGCAACATGCACCATCGTGCCGTACGCAAGCACCGTCAGCGCTTCGCCTTCGCGCACGGTGCGCGCCTTGCCGAGCGGGATCTTGTAATAGCCTTCGGGCACCACGCTATCGGGGTGTTTTTTCCACGGCTCCACCGGCTTGTCGTAATAACCCGAGAACGGGCCATTATAGATGCGCTTGGGCTCGAAGAAGATGACAGGATCATTGTCCTCGATGGCGGCAATCAGCAGCCCCTTGGCATCGTGCGGGGTTGCCGGGATCACGGTCTTGAGGCCTGCCACATGGGTGAACAGCGCCTCCGGCGACTGGCTGTGCGTCTGACCGCCGAAAATGCCCCCGCCAAAGGGCGAACGCACGGTAAGCGGCGCGATATAGTCCCCGGCCGAACGATACCGCAACCGCGCGGCTTCGGAGATCAACTGGTCGAGCCCCGGATAAATGTAATCGGCGAACTGGATTTCCGGCACGGGGCGCAAGCCATAAGCCCCCATCCCGACCGCAGCACCGATAATCCCGCATTCACTGATGGGCGTGTCGAATACGCGGTTCTTGCCATGCTTGGCCTGAAGGCCCGCCGTGGCGCGAAACACCCCGCCAAAATAGCCAACATCCTCGCCCATGATGATCACATCGGGATCGCGGGTGAGCATGATGTCGAGCGCTTCGTTGATCGCCTCGATCATGTTGAGACGACGTTCGGTGGTTTCGGCGGCTCGGGTATCGGCCGGAGTTTCGATCTGGTCGCTCATCCGAAAGGCCTTTCGGTGCCGAACTTGGCAATGCGTTCGCGGATGGCCTGATCGGCCTGTTCCTCAAGGTGCCAGGGTAGCTCCTCGTAGACATCCTCGAACATGGTGTGGAACGGGTGATGCAGGCCATGGCCGAGGATGCCGTTCTTCTCGGCTTCCTTGGTCACCTGCTTGACCCGTTCGGCGCATTCCAGATCCATCGCTGCGTGGCGTTCCTCGTCCCATTCGCCGATCGCGATGAGGTGGTTCTTGAGGCGGTTGATCGGATCGCCAAGCGGCCATTCCTCGCGTTCCTGCGCGGAGCGGTAACCGCTGGGATCATCGGAAGTGGAGTGGCCTTCGGCGCGGTAGGTGAAAAACTCGATCAGGGTCGGGCCATGGTTCGCCCGCGCGCGGTTTGCGGCCCATTGCTGCGCGGCAAAGCAGGCGAGTGCATCATTGCCATCGACCCTCAGTGCCGCGATTCCATAGCCCAGCCCGCGCGCCGCAAAGGTGGTGCGCTCTGCCCCGGCGAAGCCCGAAAAGCTCGAGATCGCCCACTGGTTGTTGATCACGTTGAGGATGACAGGCGCATTGTAGACAGCGGCAAAGGTGCAGGCGGCGTGGAAATCGCCTTCCGCTGTACTGCCCTCGCCCACCCAGGTCGCCGCGATCCGGCTATCACCCTTCACCGCGCTGGCCATGGCCCAGCCGACCGCTTGCGGCGTTTGCGTTGCGAGGTTGCCGGAAATGCTGAAGAAGCTGTGTTCGCGGCTCGAATACATGATCGGGAGCTGGCGGCCCTTCAGCTTGTCGGCCTTGTTCGAATAGATCTGGTTGATCATCTCGATCAGCGGATAGCCCCGTGCGATCAGGATGCCCTGCTGGCGGTAACTCGGAAATACCATGTCATCGCTGGCGAGCGCCATCGCGGCAGCAACGCTCGTCGCTTCTTCGCCGGTGCACTTCATGTAGAAACTGGTCTTGCCCTGCCGCTGGCCGCGAAACATGCGTTCATCAAAGGCCCGCACCAGCGCCATGTGGCCGAGCATGGTGCGCAAGCTTTCGGGGCTGAGCTTGGGATCCCACGGCCCATGCGCCAGGTTGTCCTCGCCCAGCACGCGCACCAGCCCATAGGCAAGCGGCGCGATGTCGGCGGGCTTGACGCTTTCATCCGGGCGCGGCTGCGCGCCTGCCGGCGGGATCGGGATATCCGAAAAATCGGCGGTGTCACCGGGCCGGAACTTGGGCTCGGGTACGTGCAGGCTCAGCGCCGGGCGATTGCCCGCGCTGGTCGCTGCGGCGGGCGATGGAGTATCGGCCGGATCGGCCATGGCTGCGCTCTCCCAGTGGCACGGCAAGCGCGCAAGGGCCCTGCCCCTGCGGCTCACAAACATTGCTTGCGTGTGAATTTTTATTTCAAGCGCAGAGTGCGGTCAAGCGGCGCGCAGGCTTTTGTCTCACACCGCAACAGGGGCGCTGATCGGGGGTAGCGGCGCGTAATCATGCACCACGAAATCCTCGATGCGGTAGTCGAATATTGTTTCGGGCTGGCGGATGATCTCCAGGCGGGGATGCCCTTGCGGCTGGCGGGCAAGCTGCTCGGTGATCAGCGCCTCGTGATTGAGGTAGAGATGCACGTCCCCGCCCATCCACACCAGCTCGCCCGGCTCAAGGCCCGTCTGCTGCGCCAGCATCCGGGTGAGCAAAGCCGCCGACCACAGGTTGAACGGCAAGCCGAGCGCGACATCGCAGCTCCTTTGGTAGAGCAGGCAGTTCAACCGATTGTCAGCGACATGGAACTGGTAGTTCTTGTGACACGGTGGCAACGCCATCTGATCCAGCTCGGCCACGTTCCAGCCTTCAATGATATGGCGGCGGCTGCCGGGATTGGTGCGCAGCGATTCCACCACTTGCGCAACCTGATTGATACCCTCGCCCTGTTCGTAAAGCCCGTCCGGGCGGTAGCGGTAGGTCGGCCAGTTGACCCATTGTTTGCCGTAAACCGGGCCGAGATCACCCCAGCGCGCGGCAAAGGCCTCGTCAGCCGCGATGCGGGCAACGAATTCCTCAAGACTGATCGCATCGCCTGTCTCGCTGACATAGCGCGCGTGCGGCCACTCGTTCCAGATCTTCACCCCTTGCAGCACCAGCGGGCGGATATTCGTCTCGCCGGTGAGGAACCATAACAATTCGCGCGTCGCGGTTTTCCAGTAGACCCGCTTGGTGGTGATGAGCGGCATGGCGCCATCCGCCAGATCATAGCGCAGCATCGCCCCGCAAACAGATCGCGTGCCGATCCCGGTGCGATCAGTCCGCTGCGAACCCGTCTCCCAGATCGCCCGCATCAGGTTGAGATACTGCTGTTCGGGATGTGCCGCAGGATCGGCAGCAGGAGGAATCGCAAGGCTGGCCATGCCATGTTGTATAAGCTGCATTTGCCTGCTTGCCACCCTTTGCATCCGATCCTATAGGGCGCGCCTTGCCTCGGCCCGTGGGGATCGCGAATCCCCGCTGGGCACGATACGGTCGGGGAGTAGCTCAGCCTGGTAGAGCACTGTCTTCGGGAGGCAGGGGCCGGAGGTTCGAATCCTCTCTCCCCGACCAATCATTCCTTCAAATCAATGAACTGATCCGATCGACAGCCTGCGATCCTCAGGTTCTTTTGCGCGCGCTTTGCACAAACGACAATGGGCGAGCCTCGCTGGAGGCCCGCCCATCGGTTGCGCACAATTATGTGCGGATCAGAAGCGGAAGCTGGTCTGCACGAAAATCTGCCGCCCGCGATTGGTCGAAATCACCGCGTCATCCCCGCGCGGGATACCGAAGCCGCCAGCCCCACCCGGCGGCAGGAACGGACGCGGACCAGACGAAAGCGCGAAGATCTCATCCGTCAGGTTGACCCCGATCAGCGAGACCCGCCACTTGCCGTCAGGATGACCGATCGAAACATTACCATCAAAGGTGACGTATTCGTCCTGTACGAAATCATTGAAGGTCTGCTGATCGGCAAAGTAATTACCCGAATACAGCATGTTGCCGCCCAGCTTCAGATCAAGGCTGTTGCCGAGTGGAATGGCCCAGTCGAATGCGAGGTTGCCCGAGAATTCCGGCGCGCGGGGAGCCGCACGGCCATTGATATTGACGCCGGCTGCCGAGACAAAATCGTCGGTGAACTTGGCATCGAGATAAGTGCCGTTGGCCGAGATGTTCAGGCCCTGAACCGGTGTGCGCCAGTTGAATTCAAGGTCTACGCCCTTGGTGGTCACCTGACCTGCGTTCAGGGTGATGAACTGGACGTTCACGGCATCGAAATTCTGCACCTGCAGATCATCGACCACATAGTAGAAGGCAGTGCCGTTCACCGTCACCCGGCGGTTGTTGAACTGCGAACGGAAGCCGACTTCGCCGCCCTTGGTGGTTTCCGACTGGAACACCAGCGAGTTGAAATTGCCGGTCAGCGCTGCCTGGCTCAAGCTGTTCGAAGGCAGTGCGGAATTGTCGATCCCACCCGATTTGAAGCCGGTACGGAAAGCCGCAAACAGGTTGAGATCAGGGTTGACCTTGTATTTCAGTGTCACTTCAGGCGAAATATTGCTGTCGCTGAAAGGGATCGCACCCGAGAAGAAGCCCGGCGCAACGAAGCCCGGTCCCTGCAGGAACGTATGCAGATAGGGGATAGAGATGGTCTGCACCTTGTCTTCGGTCGTCCAGCGGGCGCCTGCAACCAGTTCCAGATCCTCGGTGATATCGAAGATCAGCGATCCGAACAACGAGATCGCCTCGGTCTTGGTGACGTGGCGCTTGTCCCAGTCATAAGTAAATCCGGTGACGGGATCAGGCGCGATCAGCGAGATGTTGACCGCTTGCTGGGCCGTGTCGAACACGAACTTGCGGTCTTCATAGAACGCACCGAGCATGAAGTTGATCGGCCCATCGAAATCGGAATGCAGGCGCAATTCCTGAGTGAACTGCTCAAGCTGGTTGACCGGGTCCGAACAGCCAGTGCCCTGCGCCAAGCCAGGCGTGTTCGTCGCCCCGAGGGCGGGCGCGTTTGCCGCAAGGAAACCGGGAATGCCCAGCGCGTTGCCGATCGGCGAGAACGCCGGGCCAAGACCACCATAGGCGTAACAATCGAAATCGACTGCATCGAGGTTGAGATAGCCGGTCGTCGAGGTCAGCTTGATCGCGTCGGAAATCTGCAGGTTGGCCAGCAGGCGCCCGAAAAAGATATCGGATTCATTGAACGGGACACCGTTACGGCCCGCTGCGCGTGAAGGCCCCGGCACCCCGCCCGAGAGCGCAGGCGCACCATCGGGGATGAAGTACTTCTTGTCGCGGATGTTGCAATCATAGCCAGCAGGGATTGCGACCAGACCATTGAGCAACCAGACCGGGTCGGCAATGCCGTTTGCGCCGCAGAACACATCGGAATGCTGGACCGCGCCATCACCCTCATTGCGCATGTATTGCACCTTGAGGTTGGCATCGAAAATGCTGCTCGGCTTCCAGTCAAGCGTCACGCGGCTGAGGAACATCGTCTGCCCGCGGTTCGGACCATTGGCGGAATTCACGTTCGGCTGCAGTTCCACGAGCCGCTCGATATCGTTCCACTGGGCAGCAATGCGCACACCCAGAGTATCGGTGATCGGGCCGGAGACGTAGCCATTGAGCAGATAACCGCGCTCTTCGAATTCGTAGTTGCCCGTCATCCCGACTTCCCAATCGGGCGTGGGATTGGCGGATTGCAGCGCGAACACGCCGGCAGTGGCCGATTTGCCGAAATAGAGCGATTGCGGGCCCTTGAGCACATCGACCTGCTTCATGTCGAAGAAACCCGCCTGCACGAGGCGCATGGTCGAGATTTGCACGCCATCAAAATCGAAAGCGACCGCGCTGTCGAAGGCCGCCGAGATGTTGGACGAGCCGATCCCGCGCAAGGAGAGCTGACCGCCTGACCCCGAACCGCCGACCTGCACATTGAGTGTCGGAACGCGGGCCGAGATAGCCCCGACGGTGTTCATCACGTACCCATCGAGCGTCTCGCTCGACACTGAGGTAATCGTGACTGGCACCTCCTGAAGCGTTTCGTTCTGGCGGCGGGCCTGCACGATGATGACACGCTCGTCGGCATCGCGCGAGGAAGCGCCATCGCTGTCAACTTCCTGCGCCAACGCGACACTGGGCAATGCGGCCATCACGCCAAGCGCTGCACCGCTCAGCAAGGCGCAGCGAAGGCCGTCACGGCGGACAGTGGACGCAATTCGTGCATCACGTATGATCATCTTGCTCTCTCCCATTCGGCCGCGGCATCCAGCCTGGCCCAGTTCCCCGATTGCCGAGGTGCATTGGCTGCACCTTTCAGCTCAACTCAAGGTGTATGGGGGGAGCCTCAAGCGCTCATCTAGCAAAAGCGTTAGGCAGTTGGCGAAAGTGCGACAAATTCGTCACATTCCACCACAATTCGCGCACAAACCCCTTTATGCCGTAGCGTAATTTAATTGCTCAGACAGGCGGCGCCAGCCGCGGCGCTCGTCCGCTATTCAGCCGCTTCGCTCGCAGCTGCCTCACGCTCCATCTGTGCCACGCGCGGATCGTTCGGCCACACCCATTCCGGCCCGATCACCGGCTCCGCGCGCAAGCCGGGCGGCACGTTGTCAGTCCCGATCATCCGGTCAAGGCTCTGGTGGAAGGCATAGATGCGCGCCTCCTGATAGGACAGGGGAACGCTGCGAAATGCAGACGACTGCACCGAATGCTGGATTGCCTCGCCGAACTGGGTGTCTTCAAGGATGATCGGGCTCATCTGACGGCCGTTGGGCTGGCTCTCGTCCGGCACAGTCCACAGATCAGGCGCAGGCGCATCGCCCCAATCGAGCGCCATTGTCACCAGTTCCAGCCGTGTCGTGGTGAGCGAGGTCGGCCAGAATACCAGCGGCGGCACGAAGTAATTGGATAGCGGCGAGACCCAGTTGGGAAACAGCGTGTAGCTCTGCGTCGCGGTGCGCCCCAGCTCTCCCACGCTTTCGATCTGCTGCCAGCCCGCCGGTGAATCAATTGCGCGCACATGCTCGCGGTCGGTCTGCTTCGGCGCCGGGGCGAGCATCCGGGCATGACCGTTGGGATAAAGCGTATTCACGTTACGGCGGCTGTCGACAAGCGGCGCGACCGTGTTGGGGTGGATGAAGGGCACATGGTACACTTCCATGTTGGCCTCCATGGCGATCTTCCAGTTGCAATTGAGATCGAAGCTGTGCCGCGCTGCCAGCCGGATGCGATCAAAGGCAAACTCGGCCCATTCGTCCCACAAGGGGCCCATCCATTCCTTGAGCGGCATCGCGTCCTCATCGAAATTGACGAAGATCACCTTGCCCAGCAATTCGCAGCGCACCGGTAGCAGGCCGCGGCACGACAGATCGAAATCGGGCGGGAAATCCTGCCGCTCGGGCACGCCAACAAGCGTGCCGTCGGTCTTGTAGGTCCAGTTGTGATAGCCGCACATCAGGCGGCTGGATTTGCCGCGATCCTCGGTAACAACCGGCGCGCCGCGATGACGACAGGTGTTATAAAAAGCGCGGACAATGCCATCCATGCCATGCACGATCACAATCGGATCACCAGCATTGTGCCAGCGCATGTAGCACCCCGGCTCGGGAATCTCGTCGATGTGGCCGGCAAACAGCCAGCTTTTGCGGAAAACGTGCGCCATCTCGAGCGCGAAATATTCGGGGCTGGTGTAACGCCCCGCAGGCAGATCGGGCAGGCGCGGGAACCCATCGGGCGGCGCGGCGCGCGTGGCCTCCCACTCCATCAACGCCTTGAGGCGCGCCACTTCGGCTGCATCCATGATCGCTCTCCCTGCCCCAAGGATAGGGCGTGCGCGCAGGCAAGCGACTGCACTTTGTGTGAGGCGCGCACCCTCCGACGCGGCTGCCTTGCAAGCGCGCGCACCTCTGCTAAAGCGCGCGGCGGGATCTGTTACGAACATCCTATCGACCACACAAAGCCCTTTGGACGGGGCCTGAAAGGATAGGGCATTAGCCATGCAAAAAATCAAAGTCGCCAACCCGGTCGTCGAGCTTGACGGGGACGAGATGACCCGCATCATCTGGCAGTGGATCCGCGAGCGGTTGATCCTGCCCTATCTCGATGTTGATCTGAAATATTACGATCTCTCGATCGAGAACCG
The DNA here is from genome assembly GCA_046296075.1 of Erythrobacter sp. GTDB lineage: Bacteria > Pseudomonadota > Alphaproteobacteria > Sphingomonadales > Sphingomonadaceae > Erythrobacter. The sequence continues at coordinate 9,114 of JBKBMC010000017.1, forward strand.
CGATGCGACCGACGATCAGGTCACCGTCGATAGCGCCAATGCGATCAAGCAGTACGGTGTCGGTGTGAAGTGCGCGACGATCACCCCCGACGAACAGCGCGTCGAGGAATTCGGCCTCAAGAAGATGTGGAAATCGCCCAACGGCACAATCCGCAATATCCTGGGCGGCGTGGTCTTCCGTGAACCGATCGTGATCGACAACGTGCCGCGCCTTGTGCCGGGCTGGACTGATCCGATCGTGGTCGGCCGTCATGCTTTTGGCGATCAGTACAAGGCGACCGACACGCTCATCCCCGGCCCCGGCAAGCTCAGGCTGGTGTGGGACGGCGAGAACGGCGAAAAGATCGACCTCGACGTGTTCGATTTCCCCAGCGCGGGCGTCGCCATGGCGATGTACAATCTGGACGATTCAATCCGCGATTTCGCGCGCGCCAGCTTCAACTACGGCCTCAATCTTGGCTGGCCCGTATACCTTTCGACCAAGAACACGATCATGAAAGCCTATGACGGGCGCTTCAAGGACCTGTTCCAGGAAGTCTTCGACAACGAAGGCTTCGCCGAACAATTCAAGGCCAAGGGCATGATCTACGAGCACCGGCTGATCGACGACATGGTCGCCTCGGCGCTCAAGTGGTCGGGCAAGTTCGTGTGGGCCTGCAAGAACTACGACGGCGACGTGCAGTCGGATACCGTGGCGCAGGGCTTCGGCTCGCTTGGCCTGATGACTTCGGTGCTGCTCAGCCCCGATGGCAAGACGGTGGAAGCGGAAGCCGCGCACGGCACCGTGACCCGCCACTACCGCCAGCACCAGCAGGGCAAGGCGACCAGCACCAACCCGATCGCCTCGATCTTCGCCTGGACGCGGGGCCTGATGTATCGTGGCAAGTTCGACAACACGCCCGACGTGGTGAAGTTCGCCGAAACGCTCGAACGCATCTGCATCCAGACCGTCGAGAAAGGCTACATGACCAAGGATCTCGCGCTGCTGATCGGCCCGGGTCAGGCATGGCAGACGACTGAGCAGTTCTTCGAGACGATCGTCGAAAACCTCGAAAAGGAAATGGCAACCGGGGCGTAGAGGCCCCTCGCCTTTGCTTGATGCCTCAGGGCAATTCGCAAGATGACAGCGCCCGCCGCTCGGGGTAATCCCCCCGAATGGCGGGCGAACTTGCACCTACTCCGATCCTTTCCGATGCGCTCGTCATCCTCGGCGCTGCGGGGATCGTGATCCCGGTCTTTGCGCGTTTCCGCATCACGCCGATCATCGGCTTCATCCTGATCGGATTGCTGGTTGGCCCCTTCGGCCTCGGCTCATGGGTAAGCGACTATCCATGGCTCTATTACATCACGATAACCGATCCCGAATCGCTCACGCCCTTTGCCGATTTCGGCATTGTGCTGCTGCTGTTTGCCATCGGGCTTGAACTGTCCTTCAACCGCTTGTGGCAAATGCGACGGCTGGTATTCGGCCTCGGCGCCCTCGAACTGCTGATCATCGGGAGCGCGCTGGCAGTGCTGCTCGGCCTGATCGGAGGGCTAGGCTGGATTGCGGCTCTCGCACTCGGTTTTGCGCTCGCCTTCTCGTCAACCGCCATGGTGCTGCCGATTTCCGGCACGCGCTCACAGGTGGGCAAGGCGGCGCTTTCGATGCTGCTATTCGAAGACATCATGATCGTGCCGATCATCTTCATCCTTGGCGCACTGGCTCCCAATGCAGCCGATGACGGGATGAACGGCCTCGTTACGACCTTGTGGCAAGGCGCCTTGGTGGTGACAGTGCTGCTGGTCGCAGGTCGTTATGCCCTGCCCGGCCTGTTTGCCCAGGCTGCCCGCACCAAGAGCCCAGAACTGTTCCTGGCCGCCTCGCTGCTGGTCGTGATCGGGGCAAGCCTTGCCACTTCGGTCGTCGGTCTTTCACCCATTGTCGGCGCGCTCATCGCAGGCCTGCTGATTGCCGAGACGGAGTATCACGGCGAGGTCGAGGTTATCATGGAGCCGTTCAAAGGCCTTGCCCTTGGCGTCTTCCTGATCACTATCGGTATGAGCATTGATCTGGCTGAAATCTGGCGCGACCTGGGCAAGATCGCAGTCGCGGTTGTCGGCGTGCTGGCCCTGAAAGCGATTGTGACCGGCATCCTCCTTCGGCTGATGGGCGCGCGGCGCGGAACAGCGGCGGAAACCGGCATTCTTATGGCAAGCCCTTCCGAGACGACGCTGATCGTGCTCGCAGCCGCAACCAGTGCGCTGGTGCTGGATGCGGCGACTGCACAGTTCTGGCAGATCGTCACTGCGATCGGCCTTACCATCACGCCGCTGCTTGCCAAGCTCGGCAAGGTGGTGGCACGCCGGGTCGAGACCTTGCCGGGCCTTCCGCACGAAGACGAAGAGATACAGGAGCGCACCATCATCCTTGGCGCTGGCCGTGTCGGACGGCTGATTGCCGATATGATGCGGACCCATGGCAAGCCTTGCGTGCTGCTGGATTCCGATCCCGATCTGATCGACCGGGTCAAACGCAAAGGCTATCCTGCCGCTTTCGGCGATGCTGGCCGTGCAGATGTGCTCGCCCGGCTCGGTCTTGAAAATGCACCTGCCGTCGTGCTGACAATGGACGAGCCGGTGCTGGCCCAGCGCCTCGTTGGAAAGCTGCGCCAGTCCTTTCCAGACCTGTTGATCGTTGCCCGCGCCCGCGATGCCGATCACGCGGCAGCGCTCTACCGCGCAGGGGCGAGCCATGCCGTTCCCGAGACGCTTGAAAGCTCGCTGCAACTGTCCGAAGCCGTGCTGGTCGATATCGGTGTGCCGATGGGGCCGGTAATCGCCAGCATCCACGAAAAGCGCGACGAGTTTCGCGAACGGCTCGAACGCGACGGCGGCCTCAGCGAAAAGCCCAAACTTCGTTCGAGCTAACGCCAGCCACCTCCTGGCTCAAACTGCCGCACATTTCGCTGACCTGCTGTTACAACCGGTGCAGGAGGACGAGAAATGCCCAAAAAACCCAATCACCCCGCCGAAAAGAAGGCGGGGCCGCAGCATCAGGCTGCCGAAGAACATGGCACCGTCAAAGCGCCCCAGCTTGATGGAACCAATGCCGAAAATACCGCGCGTGGCAGCGAGGGCGACCGGCGGCGCGCATCCAATATGCAGCGCTGACCTCGACATACCGGACGCACGCTGACGCCCGCAGCGATATCAGCTGGCGAGAATTGCCTTCACGGCTGCAAGGGCTTCCGCCGCTTTGGTGCCATCAGGCCCGCCGCCCTGCGCCATGTCAGGACGCCCGCCGCCACCCTTGCCGCCAAGCGCCTCGACACCCGCGCGCACCAGATCAACGGCGCTGAACCGGCCCGTGAGATCATCGGTAACGGCTGCGGCAATGCTCGCTTTGCCGTCATTGACCGCAATGACCGTCGCCACGCCAGAGCCGAGCCGCTTCTTGGCCTCGTCCAGCAAGGGACGCAGTTCCCTGGGGTCGAGGCCATCAAGCACTTGCCCCGAGAACATCACCCCGGCGATGTTCTCGTCGGCGTTGGTTGCAGCGCCACCCGCATGGCCGCCCCCGCCCAGCGCGAGGGCTTTCTTCGCCTCGGCAAGCTCCTTTTCGAGCCGCTTGCGCTCGTCCATCAGCGCAGCAAGCCGCGCCGGAACTTCCTCAGGGGTGGCGCGGATCACGCCAGCGGCAGACTTGAGCGCTTCCTCGCGCGCGACCAGCCAGCTGCGGGCTGCCTCACCCGTCAGCGCCTCGATGCGGCGCACGCCCGAAGAGACCGCGCTTTCCGAAACGATCCGGAACACGCCGATGTCACCGGTCGCCCGCACATGCGTGCCGCCGCAAAGCTCGACCGAGTAGCTGCGCCCTTCCGTACCAGCCCGGCCCATCGCAAGCACGCGCACCTCATCGCCATATTTCTCGCCGAACAGCGCCAGCGCGCCAGCAGCCACCGCATCATCCGGGCTCATCAGGCGGGTGGTGACGGGTTCGTTGGCGCGGATCTCGGCATTCACTTCGGCCTCGATCGCAGCGATATCATCAGCGCTCAGCGCGGACGGATGCGAGAAGTCGAAACGCAGGCGTTCTTCCGCCACCATCGAACCCTTCTGCGTCACATGTCCGCCAAGCCGGTTGCGCAGCGCGGCATGGACGAGGTGGGTCGCCGAATGGTTGGCGCGGATGCGATCACGCCGCGCGTTGTCGACCTCAAGCTGGACATTGTCGCCCACGGCCACTTCACCCGCGGTGATCGTGATCTGATGCGCGTGGAGCCTGCCGAGCGGCTTGGCCGTGTCGGTGACCTCCCCGGCCAAACCCTTGAGGCTGGCGATCCGTCCGGCATCGCCGGTCTGGCCGCCGCTTTCACCGTAGAACGGGGTCTGATTGGTGAGGATGACAACATCATCACCCGCTGCCGCGCTGGCAACTTCCGCGCCACCCTTTACGATAGCAACGACCTTGCCCTCGCCACTTGTCGAGGCATAGCCGGTGAATTCGGTCGCGCCTTCGCGCTCGGCAATGTCGAACCAGACTTCGCCCGAAGCGGCATCGCCGCTGCCTTTCCATGCGGCGCGGGCGGCGGCTTTCTGGCGCGCCATCGCAGCGTCAAATCCGGCACGATCAACCCCGATACCGCGCGCGCGCAGGGCGTCTTCCGTCAGATCATAGGGAAAGCCGAAGGTGTCGTAGAGGCGGAATGCCACTTCTCCGTTCAACTCGCCGCCGGACGCGATATCTCCGGTAGCCTCGTCAAGCAGCTTCAATCCCTTGTCGAGCGTGCGGCGGAACTGGGTCTCCTCGCGTTCGAGCACTTCCTCGATCAAAGCCTGTCCGCGGGTAAGCTCGGGATAGGCTTGTCCCATTTCAGTGACGAGCGCGGGCACAAGGCGGTGCATGAGCGGCTCCGCCGCACCCAGCAGGTGCGCATGACGCATGGCGCGGCGCATGATCCGGCGCAGGACATAACCGCGCCCTTCATTAGAGGGGAGCACGCCATCGGCCATCAGGAAACTGGTGGAGCGCAGGTGATCGGCAATCACGCGGTGGCTCGCGGCATGATCCCCGGCAGCAGCAACCCCGGTGAGGCTTTCGGAAGCCGCAATCAGCGCCTTGAATGTATCGGTATCGTAATTGTCGTGGACACCCTGCATGACGGCCGCAATCCGCTCGATCCCCATGCCGGTATCGATAGATGGCTTGGGCAGCGGGCGACGGGTACCATCGGCCTGCTGATCGAATTGCATGAAAACGAGGTTCCAGATCTCGACAAAGCGATCACCGTCCTCATCCGGGCTGCCGGGAGGGCCGCCAAAGATATGCTCGCCGTGATCGTAGAAGATCTCCGAGCACGGCCCGCACGGGCCAGTGTCACCCATCGACCAGAAATTGTCAGATGTAGCGATGCGGATGATGCGATCATCGGGCAGGCCGGCAATCTTGCGCCACAACCCGTGCGCTTCATCATCATCATGATAGACGGTGACGGTAAGCTTGTCCTTGGAAAGGCCCCACTCCCGAGTGAGCAGCGTCCAGGCATGCTCGATCGCGGTCTCCTTGAAGTAATCGCCGAACGAGAAATTGCCGAGCATTTCGAAGAAGGTGTGGTGCCGCGCGGTATAGCCGACATTGTCGAGATCATTATGCTTGCCACCAGCGCGCACACATTTCTGCGAGGATGCCGCGCGCGGGGCAGGCGGAGTTTCAAGACCGGTAAAGATGTTCTTGAACGGCACCATGCCGGCGTTGACGAACATCAATGTCGGATCATTATACGGCACAAGCGGCGCCGAGGGCGTCGCGGCGTGCCCGGCCCGGGCGAAATAATCGAGGAAGGACCGGCGGATTTCGTTCGTCGAAGTCATGCGCGGTCAGTTAGGCAATGGCGCGGCTTTGTGCAATGGAGCCAATGGTCGCCGCTCCTGCAAAAGACACCGCCAGCAGAACAGTGCTGCAAACCCGCAACAGGGCTTGGCTGTCGTAACGAAAAACCGGCGCACATCCGCAAGCAGGGGACGGCGCCGGTTTCACGGTCTTCCGGGCCGGGAGACTATCCCATCTGGCCCGCTTGGGGTTCAGTCTTCAGAGTCCGCGTCCGGCCCTGTCATCATCTCCCCGGCGACCTCGTCGGTGCGGCTGCGAATGGCAGCTTCGAGGCGGTCGCAAACTTCAGGATTCTCGCGCAGATAGGTCTTGGCGTTTTCGCGGCCCTGACCGATGCGGATACTGTCGTAGGAGAACCAGCTCCCTGATTTCTCGACAATTCCAGCTTTCACGCCGAGATCGAGAATCTCGCCGATCTTCGAAATACCCTCGCCATACATGATGTCGAATTCGACCTGCTTGAAAGGCGGCGCAACCTTGTTCTTCACCACTTTGACGCGCGTGGTGTTGCCAATGATCTCGTCGCGATCCTTGATCTGGCCGGTACGGCGGATGTCGAGCCGGACCGAAGCATAGAACTTCAGTGCATTGCCGCCAGTGGTGGTTTCCGGATTGCCGTACATCACGCCGATCTTCATGCGCAGCTGGTTGATGAAGATTACCATGCACTTGGAACGGTTGATCGAGCCTGTCAGCTTGCGCAGCGACTGGCTCATCAGGCGGGCCTGCAGGCCGACGTGCGAATCGCCCATTTCGCCTTCGATCTCAGCGCGGGGCACCAGCGCGGCGACCGAATCAACCACCAGCACATCAATCGCATTGGAGCGCACCAGCGTATCGGTGATTTCGAGCGCCTGCTCGCCCGTATCCGGCTGCGAGACGATCAACTCGTCGATATCGACGCCCAGCTTCTTGGCATAAACGGGATCGAGCGCGTGTTCGGCATCGACAAAAGCCGCGGTTCCGCCTGCCTTCTGGGCCTCGGCAATGACATGCAGTGCCAATGTCGTCTTGCCCGAACTTTCCGGGCCGTAAACTTCGATCACGCGGCCTTTGGGCAAGCCACCAATGCCGAGGGCAATGTCAAGCCCGAGGGAGCCTGTCGAGATCGCCTCGACCTGCATGGTTTCCTTGGAGCCCAGCTTCATTGCCGAACCCTTGCCGAATGCGCGATCAATCTGCGCGAGGGCTGCTTCGAGCGCCTTTTGACGGTCCACGGCTTTCTTGTCCTCTTCCACCAGCTTCAATTGCGTAGCCATCGCATGCGCTCCTTCAGTTGCCTAGAGGCGATCGCCAACTATCGACAATCAACCGCTTGAACGATGATGTATCGCATTTGTTCTAATGGAACAAGTGGGGAACGAAAATAATTTCGTTACAATTTTTGAGGAGCTTGTCTCAGCCCGGACACATCCCTCACACCTCAGCGCGCGCGTCGCGCAGAACGGCCCCGACCTTGTCGGCGATGGCGGCGACGCTGAACGGCTTGGCAAGGAAATGCATGTCGGGAATGTCGATATCTTTTCGGAGCTGCTCCTCGGCATAGCCCGACATGAAAAGGACTGGCATCTCGGGCAGGCGTGCGCGAATGGCGCGCACCATCGCAGGGCCGTCCATGCCCGGCATCACCACATCGCTGACAACCAGATCGAATGTGCCGCTCTCGGCAATAGCGGTAAGCCCTTCCTCGCCGCTGGCGCATGCCGTCACCTCGTAGCCAGCGCGGGTCAGAGCCCGTTCGGCGACAGTCCGGACCATGTCCTCATCCTCGACGAGCAGCACCTTTCCGCCGGCTGACCAATCCGACGAGATCACGGGCGCTGCCGCACGGCGCCGGGGCGCTTCGCCGCGGTGCACGGGGAAATAGATCGTGAAGCGTGCGCCAAGGGGATGGCCGCTTTTGTCGAGCACGTTGTCCGCGAAGATGAACCCGCCCGATTGCTTGATGATCCCGTAAGCGGTCGACAGCCCCAAACCGGTGCCCTTGCCCTGCTCTTTGGTCGTGAAAAATGGCTCGAACAGCTTGGGCAGGATATGCAGCGGGATGCCGCCACCGGTATCCTGCACGATCAGCACGGTATAATCGGCCGCAGGAAGAACTTCCGAGCCAAGCTGGATTACCTCCTTGGCCTCGAGACTGCGAGTGAACAGCGAAATCCGCCCCTTGCCGCTCGTGCCGTGCGACTGGATCGCATCGCGGGCATTCACGGCAAGATTCATGATAACCTGTTCGAGCTGCTGCGGATCAGCGCGCACCGCTCCGAGATTGCGATCATGCTGGACGTAGAAGTCAATCTTCTCGCCGACCAGCCGCTTGATAAGCGGGCTGACCTCGCTCACCACATCGGGCAATTGCAGGATTTCGGGGCGAAGGGTCTGCTGGCGCGAGAACGCCAGCAACTGGCGCGTCAAGGAAGCGGCGCGATTGGAATTGGCGCGGATCTGCTGGATATCGTCATAGTCACTATCGCCGGGAATATGGCGCAGCAGCATCAGATCGCAGGTGCCGATGATGGCGGTAAGCACATTGTTGAAATCATGCGCGACCCCGCCCGCCAACTGCCCGACGGCCTGCATCTTGGTGGCCTGCGCCACCTGCCGCTTGAGCTGGTTTTCCTGCGCGCTGTCACCCAGGCTGAGCAGGACGGCTGCCTCGCCCAGCCCGCGAACACTGGCAAGACCGAGCACGGCGGGTTCTTCGGGGCTGGCGATCAAACGCACCGCCATGTCGCCACTGATCGCCGGACCGCGCCCGTGACGACGCACCGCATCGGACAGGGCCGCCTTGTCCTCGCGCACCACCAGATCGGTCGGGAACACGGGGAGGCCGCGTTCCTCGCGCCCGACCGCGCGCAGGAAAGCTTCGTTGGCGAAGAGAAAACGCCCGTCGCGATCCACCATGGCAAGGCCAAGCGGCAATTGCGCGAGCAGCGCATCAAGTTGGCTGAGCCCGGCCTGTGCTGCCCCTTCCCAACCGCTGCCGATCCCCACGCCGCTATCAATCAGGAGCATCAGCGAGGCGGGTTCATCCTCGTTAACCGCAGCGCCGGTGGCATCAGCCTCGCGCAGCGGCACATCGATGAGGGTCTGCGGTGTGCCTGAGCGGCCTTCATGCGCAAAGTAGATGCGATCACGATCATCTGATCGCAGAAAACCGACAAAATCGCGCCCGGCAAGGCTGGCTGATGAGTCGCCAACCGCTCGCTCGGCAAAGCCGCGGGTGACGGAACACACCACGCCGGAGACGGTCGTCAAGGCAGCCTCGATCCCGGCACGGCTGAGCATCTGGCCGAGTGGCCCGGCAAGATCGATTTCGGCAGCAGCAGGCCGAACCGAGAGGGCCAGCGGCTTGAGCCGCCAGATGAGGTGATCCTCGCCCCGCCCTGCGCGCTCACACACGATGTGCCAAGCTGCTTCGCCGCCCGCCATGGCAAGGCTCGCCAGGTCGCTGCGGCCATCACGCCAAGCCTCCCGCGTAAGGCGGGAGAAGGCTTCAGCGGCCGGCTTTTCGAGAGCAAGCGCAGCAGGCGCCGCGCTTTGCGAGAACGCTTCGCGGTAAAGCGCGTTGGCGCAGACGAGGCGATTGGCGCGATCGGTGATGGCTATGGCCTCGTCCGCCCGCTCAATCGCGGCGAGCGTAACAGTCCAGTCAGGCTGGCCGGGATTGCTGCTGGCGCTCCTGTCGCTTGACCGGTCCAGCAGCACCAGGCCGCCGAGCAGCACAAGCACCCCGCCGAGATAGGCGAACGCAAGCACCGCCTCGCCGCTCAGAGCAAACAGGATGAGGGCACTGAGGAAAAGCCCGCCGAGTATCGCTGCCAGCAAGCGCCCGCCCCGCTCGCCCTGGTCAGCAAAAGCAGCCAGGCCGGCCCGCCTCAAGCGAGTCGATGGCAGTGCTTCATCGATGGGATCAGACAAACTCACAGCACCTCGGATCGGACAATCATGCGGGCGGCACACACCGCGCGCCCGAGCGTTCTAATGCGAGCCGAGCCGCTGGTCGAGCCGGGCTTCCATCACCTTGAGCCGTTTTGCCCGCTTGCGCGCAACAATCACGCGCCACACCCACCCGGAAATGAGATATCCTGATGCAGCTGACACCACCGCTAGCACGGCAAACCCGAACACGGTTGCGCCGGCCTGCTGGAAGAATTCCACAAACCACGCCCAGGCTTCTGTTTCCATGGAACCGGCTGCGATCCCGGTCGTGTTGCTATCCAGTTGCAGGGTGAGCGCACCAACACGGTTGGCGACCACCAGCCAGAAGGGCAGCGTCAGCGGATTGGTTACAAAAGTCGTCAGCGCTGCCACGGGAACGTTCGCGCGCGACGGCAGCGCCATGAAGGCAGCGAGAAAAATCTGCCCGACCGGAATGATGAACGCCGCAAACAGCCCGAGCGCCACGCCACGCGGCACCGAACGGCGAGTAAACCGCCATAATTCGGGTGTCAGGAACCGGTGAGCAATCGGTGCAAGATAGCGGTTCGCGGCCATCTCCTCGCGGGTCGGCATGTATTTGCGGATCGTGTCCATCGCCCATGTCTTGGAGCGCGGCTCGGCGGACCGCTGCGACCCGCTGGCATCAGGGGGAACAGAAGCAGGATCGGGGGACATGTTCACGCCCCGCCCTTGCTCGCACGCGGGCTGCAAGGCAAGCCAAAGTCGATGATCGGTGCACAGGGTTCCATCACAGGGAAGATGGTTAGCACACCACCGATGACCAAGGGGTGAATCAGTCGCAGCCCAATTATTTTTCGGGCAAGTCCGCTTGTGACGCTGGCAATCCTCAACCCTTCTCGCGCATCAATCGGGCCTTGTCGCGTTTCCAGTCGCGTTCCTTGATCGTGGCGCGCTTGTCCTGTGCCTGCTTGCCCTTGGCGAGCGCAAGCTCAACCTTGGCGCGCCCGGTGCTGTTGAAGTAGACGGACAGTGGCACCAACGTCATGCCCTTGCGCTCGACCGCTCCGAACAGCTTTTCGATCTCGCGGGCGTGGAGCAGCAGCTTTCGCGGACGGCGCGGTTCGTGGTTCAGCCGATTGCCGTGGCTGTATTCGGGGATGTTCGCGTTGATCAGCCACACCTGGCCATCGCGCGCCTCTGCATAGCTTTCGGCGATCGAGGCCTCGCCCGCGCGCAACGCTTTCACCTCGGTACCCGAAAGCGCGATGCCCGCCTCGAATTTGTCCTCAATGTAGTAATCGAACCGCGCACGGCGATTTTCCGCGACGGTCTTCTGCTTGTCAAAGGTGGCTGGTTTGGGGCGTGCCATGGTCGGAAGCCAGATAGTCCTTTGCGCGAAAATCGCAAATCCTTGACTGAAGGGGTTGAAATTTATGCACTTGTGGGGATGATATCGCGCATCAGGGCGCACACCGGGATAGGCGCCTGACATGAGAGGGGGCCCATGTAATCATGCTTTCGAGAATGCTTGCTTCGGCAGCGCTGGCACTTGCCACCGGGATGACGGGTGTTTGCGGATCAATACCCGCACAGGCAGAAACGGCACGATCTGCCACGGTTCCGCTCAGCGAATATGGCGAATTGCCGGCCGTCGAGAGTGCTTCCCTGTCCCACTCGGGCAATCGGATCGCGCTGATTTCGACCATCAACGGAGAGCGTCGCCTCGCCGTGGTGGAACCGGGCAAAGGCCTGCTCATGAACGTCAATGTCGGCGACATGAAAGTGCGCAATGTCAAATGGATCGGGGATGACCGGCTGCTGCTCATCTCCAGCCAGACTGAAAAGCTGGGCTATGGCTTCACCACCGACAAGGCTGAATTCTCGGTCGGCCGCGTGCTTCCCCTCTCGAAAGACGGCAAGGCGGGAGTAATTTTCGGCAATCAGCCCAATCTCATCGATTCGATCATGGGCAGTTACGGGATTCGGCAGATCGACGGACGCTGGTACGGCTTTTTTGGGGGCATCAAGCTTGCCCGCTCCGCCACCCGCACGGGCTATCAGCTTGATAACACCCGGCCGTATCTGCTGCGTGTCGATCTGGAGACTCTCGCGGTGCGCGATGTCGCTAACGCTGCGCCGGACGGGTTTGATCATGATTGGCTGGTCGATGCGAATGGCAATGTGGTCGCCACTTTCGAGATGAACCTTGAGACTGGCGCCTGGCGGCTGCGTTCGTCACAGGCGGGAACGCTGGCAAGCGGGGTCAACAAGCTGGGTCGCATCGGTCTTATCGGCCTTGGTTATGATGGTGCCAGCGTGCTGATGAGCGAGCGGACCGATGACGGCATCGCGTGGTACGAAGTGCCGCTTGCGGGCGGCGAAAAACAACCGTTCCTGCGCGATGTCGGGGTGCTGGACCTCTATTTCGACGAATCGACCGGGCATCTCATGGGCTATCTCGAGAACGGCCCTAATCCGCGCCCGGTGTTCCGCAATCCCGCTCTTGCCAACACCGTCGCAGAGGTGCGCAAGGCGTTCCCGCAAGATGACATGGACATGCAGGACTGGACGAGCGATCTCGGCCGGATCATAGTGCGCACATCCGGCCCGCAGGATAGCGGCACCTGGTACGCGGTCGACATGGCCAACCTCAAGGCCGAGGCGATTGCCTATGAGCGCCTGCGGATCGATCCCGATCTGGTCGGGCCAATGGGGGTCTTCGCCTACAAGGCATCGGATGGCCTCGACATGGATGGGATTCTCACGCTGCCGCCCGGGCGCGAAGCGAAGGGCCTGCCCGCCGTGGTGCTGCCGCATGGCGGGCCGCACGCGTATGACATCAACGGGTTTGATTGGTGGGCGCAGGCCTATGCCTCGCGCGGCTATGCCGTGTTCCAGCCCAATTTTCGCGGGTCAACCAACCGGTCAAGCGAGTTCCGGATGGCGGGGTACGGCGAATGGGGCCGCAAGATGCAGACCGACAAGTCTGATGGCCTGCAAGCTCTGGTCGACAAGGGGATCGTCGACCCGCAGCGTGTCTGCATCGTGGGAGCAAGCTATGGCGGTTATGCTGCGCTTGCCGGCGTGACATTGCAACAGGGGCTTTATCGCTGCGCTGTTGCGGTTGCCCCGGTAAGCGACATCGCCGACATGTTCCGCGAAGATGTGCGCGCTTCGGGCTATCTGGGCACGACCCGTGCCTCGCTCCTCAGCCAGCTTGGCCCGCGCGACAGCTGGAACGCTGTGTCTCCGCTGCGCGCTGCTGACAAGGCGAGCGCGCCGATCATGCTGATCCACGGGGTTGATGATACGGTGGTGCCCTATGCCCATTCGACCCGCATGGCCAAAGCGCTCAAGGATGCGGGCAAGCCCCACGAACTGGTAACGCTGAAGGGCGAGGATCACTGGCTTTCACGGTCGGAAACGCGGCGGAGCATGCTCGAAGCGGCGGTGCGTTTTGTCGAGGAGCATAATCCTGCGGGGTAATTACTCCGCCAGCACGCCCGCCGAGACGAGCGCTTCATCCACCGCGCGCTTCGCCTCTTCCGAACATTCGACAAGCGGCAGGCGCACGCCGGGCTCGATCCAGTCATGCACCCGCGAAAGCGCGTATTTCACTGGCGCCGGGCTGGCATCGGAGAACATCGCATAATGCAGCGGGAACAGGCGATCATTCAGTTCGCGCGCTTTCTTGAGCTCGTTGGCGGCAATCGCCGCGTGGAATTCGGCGCACAGCTTGGGCGCAACATTGGCGGTGACAGAAATACACCCGCGCCCGCCAGCCGCCGAATGCGGCAGCCACAGCTCGTCATTGCCCGAAAGCTGGCAGAATTCGCGTCCGATCCCCATGCGGTGATCCGCAACGCGCGACAGATCGCCGCTCGCGTCCTTGATGGCGATGATCTTGTCGGGATAGTTGCGCACGAGTTCGACCACCGTATCATCGAGAATATCGGTCACGGTGCGCGCAGGCACGTTGTAGAGCACGATGGGAAGCTCGCAGTTTTCAGCGAGATAACTGAAATGCGCGATCAGCCCGCGCTGGCTCGGACGGTTGTAATAGGGCGCAACGCAAAGTCCCGCCGCCGCCCCTGCCTTCTTGGCGAAGTTCATGTGGAGCGCAGCGTTGCGCGTGTCATTCGATCCGCAGCCCGCAATCACCGGGACACGCCCTGCCGCCTGTTCGATGCAGACCTCGATCACACGGTGATGTTCTGCGTTGGAGAGAGTCGAAGCTTCGCCCGTCGTTCCGCAGGGCACCAGCGCGGCGCTGCCGTTGTCAATCTGCCAGTCGATAAGGCGACGGAAGGCAGCCTCGTCAAACGACCCACCGCGAAAAGGCGTGACAAGAGCGGGGATTGATCCGGCGAACATTGCATTTTTCCCATCATTGCAGTTTAATTGAGGCTCGCGGGGCAGAAATGTTTGCTCCGCGCGCGCTCGTTCAGCGCCTGATAAGGAGCCTATCGGCACTATGTCCAGCATGGTTCGCACCTGCCTTCTTCCCGCTGCCGCTCTTGCCGCGCTCGTTGCGGGGCTCGGCAGCGCGCCGGTGCTGGCGCAGGCAAGCGGCGACTCCCTCGTGGCGCGGCAAGGCGGGACTGTCGGTCCGGCGGTCGCGCGGTGGGAGCAATTGCAGGCCAATCGCGAATTGTCTTTCGGTGAATATGCCGGTTTTGTGCTGGCCTATCCTGATTTCCCGCGGCTTGAGATCCTGCGAATCCGGGCCGAGAACGCGCTTGATCGCGAAGCGCCCCCGCAGTCCGAACTGCTGCGCTTTTTCGATGCATTCCCTCCGCTGACCAACAATGGCCGGGCACGCTATGCGCTGGCGCTGGCGAGTGCGCAGCGGCCCGAAGCGATCGACATGGCCCGTGCGGCATGGCGCGGCGGAGCGATGGCAGATCCGGCAGAGATGTACCTGCTCGGCCTCTATCAAGCCCGTTTCTCCGCTGAAGATCACGCCGCCCGTGTCGATGCGCTGCTGGTGCAGGGCAAGGCTGATGCCGCCAGCCGGCAGATCATGAATCTCGCCGAGGCGGACCGGCCGATGGCGCTCGCGCGGCTTGCACTGCTGCGCGGCACCCTGCCCGAACAGGCCGGGCTGGCCGTGCCGTTCGGCGCCATGAGCGATCCTGGATATGTGACCAACTACGTCAAGTATCTGCGCGGCGCCGGGCGCAATTACGATGCCGTGCAAGTGCTCGCGAACCGCCAGCCGTTTGTTCGCCCGGTATTCGATCCCGAAGATTTCGTCGGGCTGATGCTCACCGCAGCAAAAAGCGCGAGTGCTAGCGATGCCGCGCGGATCGCGAGCCGGATCGACGATATCTTTGCCCCTGGAACCGATATCTCGCAAGGCTCCTACGCCCTGCGTGACCGCTACACCGATCTCATGTGGCTGGGCGGCACATCGGCGTTGTGGAGCATGGGCGATGGCACCACCGCCGCGCCGCTGTTTTCCCGCTATGGCGAGGCCGCCCGCACGCCGTTGACCAAGTCCAAGGGATATTACTGGGCCGGTCGCGCAGCGCGGCGGGCGGGTCTGGCGGGCGAGGCCAATTCCTTTTTCGAGCGGGCGAGCGTCTGGCCGCATTATTACTACGGGCAACTCTCGCTTTCTGCGCTCGGCCGTCCGATGCCGCAGTTTGCGCCCTTGCCTGTGGTCTTGATCGACGAGGCCTCGCGCAACGAATTCGACAGCCGCCCGCTTGTCCGCGCAATCCGCTCGCTTGCTGCGGCGCGTCGGGATTGGCGCACCGAGCGGCGCTTTTTCGAAGCGCTGGGCGAAACTGCAACAAGCCCGCAGGATATTGCGCTGGTGAATATGCTGGCCGCAGAAACCGGCATGAAGGAAATGGCAGTAGTGCTTGGTATGAAGGCGGGGGAAATGGGCCTCGTCGGCTATGAACGGCTCGGCTTCCCGACGCTTGCTACTCCGCCTGCGACCAACTGGACCATGGTTCATGCGATCGGACGGCAGGAAAGCGAGTTTGATCGCACCCGCGTATCGCACGCAGGCGCGCGCGGGATCATGCAATTGATGCCCGGCACTGCGCGCGAACAGGCAGGCAAGCTGGGCGTGACCTATCTCGCCGCCGATCTGATCGATTCCCCAAGCTACAACATCCAGCTCGGCGATGGCTATTTCCAGCGGATGCTGAACTATTACGGCGGCTCGTATCCGCTGGCGATCGGGGCCTATAATGCCGGGCCGGGACGCGTGAACGAATGGCTCCGGCTGAACGGTGACCCCCGCACCGGAGCGATCGATTACGTTACCTGGATCGAGAAGATTCCCGCCAATTTCGAGACCCGCTATTACATCATGCGCGTGCTCGGCAATGCCGTGACCTATTCGCACATGTATCCCGATGATGCGGGCTTCCCGCGCCCGATCGACAGCTTCCTGCGCTAGGTCATATCCCGATGAAACCGGCTGGCCCGCCGATCACCCCGCAGGGGATGGCCGCGCTCAAGGCGCGCTATGATCATTTGCTCGGCACCGAGCGCCCGGCGATCGTCGAGATTGTCAGCTGGGCGGCGGGCAATGGTGATCGCTCCGAGAACGGCGATTATCTCTATGGCCGCAAGAAGATGCGCGAGATCGATCGCGAACTGGCGCATCTTGCAAAGCGGATGAAGATGCTGCGCGTGATCGATCCGTCAGAGCAGATTGACCGGACTCGCGTTTTCTTCGGCGCTCGGGTCGAGATTGCGGATGAGGATGACACCTGCCAGAGTGTCGAACTGGTCGGCGATGACGAAGCGGATGCAGGTGCCGGACGGATCGGCTGGAATTCCCCCATGGCAAAGGCGTTACGCGGCGCTTGCATAGGCGATGTACGCACCGTGCGCTTGCCCGCCGGCACGCGCGAATGGGAGGTGATCAGCATTGCTTACGACTAGGCTTATGGCCCTTGCAGTTCTGCTCGCTGCGCAGCCACTGGCCGCACGAGATAGTCTCGGCGTGTTTGATGGCTGGGCTGCCTTCCGCGATGTGTCTCCCAAACGCTGTTATGCGATTGCACGCCCCCAGAATGCTTCGGCTGCGCCTGATGCGGCGGCGAGCATCGCAACGTGGCCAGACCGGAAAGTGCGCGGCGCGGTGCACATCGTGCTCAGCCGCGAGGTAGCCGATGGCGCAACGGTGCGGTTGCGCATGGGCAGGCAGACCTTCGCGCTGGTTGCCAAAGGCCGCAATGCATGGGGCGCCGATGCCCAGATGGACGCAAGCATTGTCGCCGCCTTGCGTTCGGCGACGAACATGAGCGTCGGCGCCCGCAGTATCACGGGCGGCACCTTTACCGATCGCTACGCGCTGGCAGGCGCGGCCACGGCGATCGATGCCGCAACGGTCGGGTGCGCGACCAGAGCATCCTGACTGGTCAAACGCCGCAAACGCGCGTAAAGGCGCGGCGAAAATCATGGCCGATACTGCTCTCATGTCCATTCCGGGCCTTGTTGACCCGGTTCCCGCCGCGCGTGACATCACGCCGCGCGCCGATGGGCGTGTCGATCTGATTGGCCTGCCCCGCCCGCGCATCCGCGAGCTGTTCGAGGAAGCAGGGCTTGATGCCAAGCAGGCCAAGCTACGCGCCAAGCAGGTGTTTCACTGGCTCTACCACCGGGGTGTCACCAGCTTTGATGCGATGACCGATATCGCCAAGACGATGCGTCCGTGGCTCAGCGAACGTTTCGTGATCGGGCGGCCGGAAGTGGTCGAAGCCCAGCACTCGGTCGATGGGACTCGCAAGTGGCTGCTGCGCACCGCCGACGGCCATGATTTCGAGATGGTGTTTATCCCCGACGAAGCGCGCGGCACGCTGTGTGTGTCCTCGCAGGTCGGCTGCACGCTCAATTGCACGTTCTGCCACACCGGCACGATGAAGCTGGTGCGCAACCTCACTCCCGGCGAAATTGTCGGGCAGGTGATGCTCGCGCGCGATGCACTCGGCGAATGGCCCAAGGGCTCGATGGCGAGTGACGCCGACATGATCGACGAGGATGACGAGGCCGGTCACTACACCGCTGATGGGCGCCTGCTCACCAACATCGTGATGATGGGCATGGGCGAGCCGCTCTACAATTTCGATCATGTGCGCGATGCGCTGACGCTGGTGATGGACGGCGACGGGCTTGCCCTGTCCAAGCGCCGCATCACGCTTTCGACCAGCGGCGTCATCCCGATGATGGAACGCTGCGGCGAGGAAATCGGCGTGAACCTTGCGGTATCCTTACACGGCGTGCGTAAGGACGTGCGCGATGAACTGGTACCGCTCAACAAGAAATACGGTATCGAGGCGCTCTTGCAGGCCTGCGCCGATTATCCGGGCGCCAGCAATGCGCGGCGCATCACATTCGAATATGTGATGATCAGGGACAAGAACGATTCCGACGAAGACGCGCGCGAATTGGTGCGGCTGCTGAAGGCTTACAACCTGCCTGCCAAGGTCAATCTTATCCCGTTCAATCCGTGGCCGGGAGCGGGCTATGAATGCTCTACCCCCGAACGGATCCGGCGTTTTTCCGACATCGTGTTCGAAGGCGGGATTTCTGCCCCGGTCCGCACCCCGCGCGGACGCGATATTGATGCGGCGTGCGGACAGTTGAAAACCGCTGCGGAAAAGAAAAGCCGCGCCCAGCGTGATCGCGAGGCAGCAGCGGCCGCCGCATCGTGAACGTCCCGCTCAGCCACATCGTCGAAGCGGTCTGCACCGGGACTGCAAGGCCGTTCAACGGCGCGGAACTGAGCGCGATCGCGAAATATCCCCGTGAAGAGCGCGTACAAGTGCTCAGCCACGGACTCGCGCCGGATGAGCAGGCTGACAAACGCCATCATGGCGGACCGGACATGGCTGTGCATCTCTATCCGCTCAATCACCATACCTTCTGGCGCGAACAGATCGGCGGGCATGAACTGCTCGAACAGCCGGGCGCGTTCGGCTCGAATCTGGCGGTCACCGGGTTAACCGAAGATGCTGTGCATATCGGTGATCGCTTCCGGCTTGGCCCCAAGACAAGCGGTGCGCTGGTCGAAATCAGCCAGCCGCGCAAGCCATGCTGGAAGATCGAACACCGGTTCGGTCAGAAGGGGATGGTTGCGCAGATCATCGCCACAGGACGCTGCGGCTGGTATTTCCGGGTGATCGAGACCGGCGATGTGGCGGTAGGCGATCGGCTGGAACGTGTAAGCCTCGGCGATGTGCGTTGGAGCGTAGAGCGCGCTTTTTTCGCCTTGCACGCCGGGAAGGCCAGCCGCGACGATCTTGCCGAACTGGCTGCCATGCCTGCTCTCAGCGCTGAAATGCGGGCCCGCGCTGCCGCACGGTTTGCTGCCTGACGGTTTCGTCGCACAACGCCCTCGGCACGCCGCAGCTGACGATTTCCCGACAATTTCGTTCATCGTGGGTTCTGCGAACCTGAACGATACCAGTGGTGCTCCTTCCGGGAGCCGCCACAAGGAAAGGTATCATGAAACACCTCGCTCTGATCGTTGCCGCAAGTTCGATGGCAATCTTTGCCGCTCCGGCTCAGGCTGCCGAACTGCCAATTGCCGCTACTTCGGCCACCCCCCTGTTTGCCGGCTTCGACAGCGGCGCTTCACCCGTTACCACGGTTGTCGAATATGATCGCGACCGCTGGGACGACCGCCGTTATGGACGCGGGCGTGATGACCGCCGCTGGCGCGACGACCGTCGGTGGCGCGATGATCGCCGCTGGGATCGTGGCCGCGATGCGTACTGGCGCGATGATCGCGGCCGCTGGCGCTGTCGCCGCAACGACGGCACAGTCGGCCTGCTGGTCGGCGCGGGCGTCGGCGCCCTGATTGGCCGCTCCATCGACAGGCGCGGCGACCGTACGCTCGGCACCGTGCTTGGCGCAGTTGGCGGCGGCTTGCTTGGCCGGGAAGTCGATCGCGGCGACGTACGCTGCCGTTGATTGTACGGCGTTCCGCACCTGAGCAAATGGCATGGTGAGTGTCGGCACAACGGCCGCGCTCGCCATGCCGAACTGCACATCCAGACCACACTCCGACAGCCATTCACGCGTCGTAACAACAATTGAACGCGCCCATCTCACAACCCGTCGCAGCCTTCCCGGTCCCAACAAATCATTCATCCAGCGTTTGTCTTGGCTGAATAGGTTGGGCAGTGCTCTCCCCCAAAGAGTGTAACAAGGGATAGAATCATGAAGACCTTTTCGTTTTTCGCCATTGCCGCTCCGGTGATGGCCCTCGCCCTTCCCACGCAGGCCGCTGAACTGCCGCGTGCGCCGCTGGGCTCGCTCAGCACACCTGCCGGGTTCGCTGCGCCTGACGCAAGTTCGCTGCCGGTGATTGAAGTCGCCGAGCAACGCAAGCGCAAGCGCGGACGCATTTATGATGACCGCGGCCGGTATTACGAACCGCGCCGCCTCGGCCGCAATGACCGCGTCTGGCGCGGCGATGATGGCCGCTGGCGCTGCCGCCGCGACAATGGCACCACGGGCCTGATTATTGGTGCCGGTGCCGGTGCGTTACTTGGACGCGCCATCGATACCGAGGGCGACCGCGCCATGGGTACCGTGCTCGGGGCGGTTGGCGGCGGCCTGCTCGGCCGCGAGATTGATCGGGGCGGCATTCGCTGTCGCTGATCCGATACCAACAGCGGGCGTCCGCCAGCCGGGCGCCCGTCTTGCCAAGGCTGATGTTAACCCGCTCCTAAACAGGAACGGTAGACTGTCAGGCCAGACCACATCGAAAGACTGAATCATGAAGAAAATCGTCAGCATGATTGCAGTGGGCGCTATGACGCTGCCGCTTGCGACGCCTGTACAGGCCGATCCGCCGCCGCACGCCCCGGCTTGGGGCAGGCGCGCTCAGGACCGGATCTATGACGACCGCGGCTTCTATCTCGAACCGCGCCGTCTCGGTCGCAATGACCGTA
Organism: Erythrobacter sp.; assembly: GCA_046296075.1. Classification (GTDB taxonomy): domain Bacteria; phylum Pseudomonadota; class Alphaproteobacteria; order Sphingomonadales; family Sphingomonadaceae; genus Erythrobacter. The sequence continues at coordinate 29,814 of JBKBMC010000017.1, forward strand.
TCTGGCGCGATGGCGACCGCTACTATTGCCGCCGTGACAATGGCACGTTGGGCCTTGTCATCGGCGCCGGTGTGGGTGCGCTCGCGGGGCGTGCCATCGATACCCGCGGCGATCGTTCGACCGGCACCATCCTTGGCGCGATCGGTGGCGGCCTGATCGGGCGTGAGATTGATCGCGGCGAGCTACGCTGCCGTTGATCCTTGTTGAGCGCTGCCGCCCTGCCCCCATGGCACGGCGCGGCGCTCTGACAGCTGGCGTAACCCTCGCGCTTCGCCGATTGCGGCGCGCCGGTGGCTTTGTTAGAGCGGGTGCGGGATGATTGATGTTTGCTTTCTGGTGCCGGCATGAGCCGCCCGGCTGTGCTTGTCACAGGGGGAGCGACCCGCATTGGCGCAGCATTGGTGCGCGGTTTTGCCGCCGTAGGCTGGCATACCGTGATCCACTATCGCAGTTCCTCGCACGAGGCCGACGCCCTCGCAGCGGCACTCCCCTCAGCCGAAACTATCGCCTGCGACCTTTCCGATGATGACGCCGCTGTCGCGATGATCCTTGATCTGGCCGCACGCCAGCCTGATTGGCGCTGCATGATCAATTCGGCATCGGTATTCGATTACGACAGCGTGCCAGCACTTGATCCGGCAACATTCCGCGAAGCCATGCAGGTCAATGCCCTTGCACCTGCACGCATGGCTCAGGCCTATCTCGCCCACGCCCAAAGCGCAGCGCAGCGCGTGGTAATCCAGATTACCGATATGAAGCTGGAGAATCCCAACCCGGATTTCTTCAGTTACACCATGTCGAAACACGCGCTCGCGTCCACCATCGCGATGCTGGCCAAGGGCCATGCCATCGACCCCGCAGCGCGCATCTATGGCATCGCGCCCGGTGCGATCCTTGCAAGCCACGATCAGAACGAGGACGAGACCGAGGTATCGCACCGGCTCAATTTGCTGGGCCGCAAGACCGGGCCGGATGAAATCGTCAGCGCGGCTTTGTTTCTTGCGAGCGGCGTGATGAAAAGCGGGCAAAGCCTGTTCATCGACAGCGGCCAGCACCTGCTGGATCAACCCCGTGATGTTATCTGGCTGGCCCGCGAGCAGGCCGGACAGACCGGCCGGCAGAGTGCATGAAGCGCCACACGCTCTCCACCCGCCTGTGGCACTGGGTAAACGCGGGCGCGCTCATCATCCTGTTCATGTCAGGCCTGACGATCTCCAATGCGCATAGAAGGCTGTATTGGGGTGATTACGGCTTTGATCCGGCAGATGCGTGGCTACACGTCATGCGTTTTCCGGGGTGGATCACCCTGCCCGCACGCTACAACCTTGCTGCCGCGCGCGATTGGCACAATACCGCAGCGCTGGTATTTGCGGCGGGGCTTCTGATCATCTGGATCGCAATGCTGGCCAATGGTCATTTCCGCCGCGACATTGCCACAGGGAAACGTGACTGGAGCCCTGACGCATGGCGCACCGCGCTGGCAAGCCACCGCACGGAGGATCATGATCACACCCGGGCGCCCTACAATGCATTACAGAAAATCGCTTATGGCGCAGTGTTCGGCCTTTTGCTGCCACTGATGGTCATGACCGGCCTGGCCATGAGCCCGGGGTTCGAGCCAGCCGCCCCTTGGCTGGTGGATGCGCTAGGCGGACGGCAAAGCGCGCGCTCGCTTCATTTCATCATGACATGGGCGCTGGTCGCCTTCGGCATCGGACATGTCTTACTGACGATGATTTCTGGACCGGTGCGGCTGATCGGCGCGATGCTGCACGGCGGCGAACGGGAAAGAGCAAGCGCATGACCCAGATCAACCGCCGCGGATTGCTCGCAGGCCTTACAGCGCTCGGCGCCGGCGCGTGCAGCGACCTTCACAAGACCGACACGGCGCAGGGCGTGTTCCGCACCGCAGAGGACTGGCACCGCGCCGCGCACCGGATGCTCGCCGGGCGTGAGCGGCTTGCCCCTGAATATGCTCCGCACCAGCGCTCGCCCGATATCAGGGGCAATGGTTCGCTGACGGTGGACAGCCCGTTCTACCACGAACAGCTTGCCAGTGGTTTTCCCCAATGGCGGCTCGACGTCTCGGGGCTCGTCGACAACCCTCTCAGCCTTTCGCTCGCTGATATTGCCTCCCTCCCCCAGCGCACGCAGATCACGCGCCATGATTGTGTCGAAGGCTGGAGCGCGATTGCCGAATGGCGCGGACCGCAGCTCGGCACGCTGCTCGATCAGGCGCGCATCAAACGCGAAGCCAATTTCATCGTGTTTCGCTGTGCCGATGAACTCTATGGGCGCGCCTATTACGAGAGCATCGATCTCGTCGATGCCTATCACCCGCAAACCATCATCGCGCACGAACTGAACGGCGCTCCCTTGCCAGAGAAGAACGGCGCGCCGCTGCGGATGCGGATTGAACGGCACCTTGGCTACAAACACGCCAAGTATCTCACCGGCATCGAAGCGGTCGCGAGCCTTGATGATATCGGCCAAGGCAAAGGCGGGTTCTGGGAAGATCTC
>JBKBMC010000018.1:0-31851 GCA_046296075.1 Erythrobacter sp.
ATTCAAGCCCAATACCGATGACATGCGCGATTCCCCTTCGATTGCGATTGCGCTGACGCTCAAGGACGCGGGGGTCGAAGTGACGGCCTATGATCCTGAAGGGATGGAACAGGCTCGTCCGCTGATGCCCGATGTCATCATGTGCGATGATCCCTACAGCGCGATCCAGGGCGCCGATGCGGTGGTGATCGTGACCGAGTGGGATGCGTTCCGCGCCCTTGATCTGAAACGCGTCAAGGAACTCGCCGCCGCCCCCGTGCTGGTCGATCTCCGGAACATCTACTCGCCCGATGACATGCGTACCGCAGGCTTCACTTATGTCAGCGTGGGACGGGTCTGAACTGCTACTGGCCCGCCTTGGAGACGTATTGATCATAGGCCTCGAGCGCTTGGGCGGCATACATCGCGCTCGGGCCTGCGCCCATGTAAACAGCAAGACCGATCGTCTCGGCGATTTCCTCGCGAGTAGCGCCGTGTTTGCGCGCACCTTCGACGTGGAAAGTGATGCATGGATCACAGCGCACCGCGACCGAGATCGCCACAGCAAGCAATTCCTTGGTCTTGGGGTCAAGCGCGCCGCCTTCATGGGCAGCGGCTCCCATTTCGCGGAATGCCTTCATCACACCGGGAGAAGCCTTGTGCAATTCGCGCACGGCGGGAACCAGATTGGCGGCCATGGCAGGCCAGTCCTTGAAGGTGGTGTGTGACATGAGGCGCCTCCTGCGGTTGATAAGGGCAGGATCGCGATACCACGCCATGCGGCATTGATCGGGGTCAAATTCGGTAGCGAAGATACGACATCAGGAGGCCTGTAAGCCGGGTTCTGTGTCCGCGCATGATATGCCAAAGGCATCACCTGCGCGGTGGCAGCCATTCATCTAGGCGGGGCATTGCTGCGCCGCTCAAGCAGCCAACCCGGGCCTCTCGGAGCGAAACACTCCTGCCCCGGATCAAGTCCGGGGCGCGAGGCCCCTATTCGGCCTTGCTCCGGGTGGGGTTTGCCATGCGAGCCCTGTTGCCAGCGCCCCGGTGCGCTTTTACCGCACCCTTTCACCCTTGCCTGTGCGCCCGCAAGCGGGAGCCATCGGCGGTTTGCTTTCTGTGGCACTTTCCCTTGGCCCATGCCCTGCGGCACATGCCCGGCGGGCATTACCCGCCACCCTCGTTTCGTGGAGCCCGGACTTTCCTCGCGCCTTGCGGCCCGCGGCTGCCCGGCCCCCTGATGTCTGGTGGTGCATATAGAGATGCAACAGCGATCCGCAACCGAACAACCATCTTACCGAGTCGCACTGCCCAGCAGCACATCGCGCAACCAGCACATGCCGACCGCGCCAAATTATCCACTTATTACTGAATCTTAAGCGCCCAGATCACCAGGAAGGGACATAAGTCAAACGCCCCATATCCCGGTATTACCAATTAGCACATTCTTGTTACAGAGGAGCGACAAGCTCCCGAACAGCGGCGTCCGATGGGGCAAAATCGGATGACGCACGTCAGTCTCGGGGAGGATCGTAAACCTGCTTTTAACGGGGGCGGTGATGATCCAGTTTGATAACAAGTCGTTCAAGCGTAAACTTCTTTCGGCAAGCCTGCTGTCCGGTGCGGGTGTGCTGGTATTCCCTGGCGCGGCCTACGCACAGGAAGCTCCAATTTCCCTGCTCGCCGAGGAGGCGCAGCCGACCGAGGGTGATACCCCTGAGGTCATCACGGTTACCGGCTCGCGCTTGCGGCGCGATTCAAATCTCGACTCGCCCTCTCCGGTAGAATCGATCGACGGCGCAGCGCTGCGCGGTGCACCAGATGTCACCGATGTGCTGCGGACCCTTCCGGCACTGTCGGCGTCGGTTACCTCGGCGCAGTCGGTTGCACCGGGCGAAGTCGGTTCGGGTGGCGCAGTCGGCTCTGCCACGCTGAACCTGCGCGGCATGGGTGCTGAACGCACTCTCGTGCTCGTCAACGGGCGGCGCCATGTGGCCGGCGTTGCCGAAACCTCGGTGGTCGACATCAATTCCATCCCGCGCGCGCTGATCAAGAACGTCGAAGTCCTCACCGGCGGCGCCTCTGCCATTTATGGGGCAGACGCTGTTACGGGGGTTGTGAACTTCATCCTCGATCGCACTTTCGATGGCCTCGAAATGAGCGCCACGGGCAGCACGTCGGATCGCGGCGATGGCCAGACGCTCGATGCCTATGTGAAATGGGGCAAGAACTTCAAGGACGGGCGCGGTAACATCACCGTCGTCGGCGAATACAACCACGATTACGGCCTGCGCTTCGGCGATCGTGCGCAATTCCGCGATGGCAATATTGCTTCGAACGGCCCCAACCCCGCGCTGCGTTTCCAGCAGGGCGATCTTGGCGCCAACACGCCCAATTTCAGCAATTTCTTCAGCCTTGCCAACGGGTTCTTCCCATCCGGCTTTGTGATTCCGCAGCCGGGCAGCGCGCGCTACAACGCGATCTTCCCCACCGGTACGTCTCCGACTGCGGCCGAACAAGCGCTGATCGATCGGGCACGCAATGCTCCGACCCGGCTGATCGCGCCGCAATACCAGTTCAACATCACCTCGGCAGGCGGGATCGTGCTCCCGGCCGATTTCTCTGATCCCTTTTCCGACATTGACGGCAATGGACGGAGCGACTGCACAGAAAGCTTCACCGGCTTTAACGGGCTGTTCGACTATCGCGGCTTCGGCGCGCTCGGCGGCTGCTGGATTGTCAATGAGAGCGGTGTCAAGCCGATCACCGATGATGGCCTGATCGCCAGCAACTTCAACTCCTTCGGCGGCGAAGCGGTGATCTTCGACAACAACGCCTTCCTGATTCCCAAGACCGAACGTTTCGGCTTCAACGTTATCAGCGATTATGAACTGGGCAGCGGCATAAAGGCGGTGTTCGAAGGCAAGTATTACTTCCAGCAGACCACTTTCGGGACCAGTCAGAACTCGTTCTACGATCTGCTGTTCGTCGCGCCCGACAACCCCTTTACGCCCGCCTCGCTGCAAACGATCTCGGATAACGCCGGCGGTCTGTATATCACCCGCGATCCGACCGATCTCGGCCCCAACATCGACAGCAACGTCTCGGAAACCTTCCGTTTTGTCGGCGGGCTCGAAGGGCAGGTCACTGACGAGATCCGCTTTGAATTGTCGGCCAACTGGGGCCGCTACAATCTCAAGTCGATCGACCGGAACAATGTGCTGTATGATCGCTTTCTTGCAGCCATCGACGTGACGACCGATGCTGCTGGCAACCCGGTCTGCCGCAGCGAAATCAATCCGGCAACGCGCTCACCCGGCACTGTGTTCGGGATTCCGACGGGGGAATTCGGATATCTCACCTTCGTTCCGGGGCAAGGCCAGTGCAAGCCAGCCAACCTGTTCGGGCCGGGAGCCATCAGCCAGGAAGCGGTCGATTTCATCACCACCACCACTGTCAACAAGTTCCGCACCGATCTGTTCGAGATTCACGGCCTGATCGCAGGCGATACCTCCGACTTCTTCAACCTGCCCTACGACAACATCCAGTTCGCGATCGGGGCGGAGTATCGCAAGGAAACCGCGCGTTCGACCTTCGACCCGTTGGTGCGCGGCATTCTTCCGGTGACCACGGTTGATGGCACTGCTGGCCAGTTTGTCGGAGATGCGCCGGGTTTCGACGGCAGCGGCTTTTCGCAGACGTCGCTTGGCACCCCGCCCGATGGCTTCTTCCAGAACTCGGGCGGCAGCTATGATGTATACGACATCTTTGCCGAAATCGGGACGAGCTTGCTGCGTGATGTGCCGTTCTTCCAAGAACTGCGCGTCGAACTGGCAGGCCGTATGTCGCATTACAGCACAGCGGGCACCGTGTTCACCTACGCTGCGAACGGCATCTGGTCCCCGGTCCGCGATCTCAAGCTGCGCGGTACCTATGCCCGCGCGGTGCGTGCGCCCAACATCTCGGAACTGTTTGCGCCTGCGCAGGCGGCCTTCTTCCGCCCGTTCGATCCGTGCGACCAGACCGAGATCGATCGACTGGTGGCGGCAGGCAACCCCAATGTACAGAACCGCATCGCCAACTGCCGGGCCGATGGCATTCCGGCAGGGTTCTCCGATCCGCTGAGCGCGCGCTTCGCCGGGACGATCTCGGGCAATCCCAACCTGCGCGAGGAAACAGCCGATACCTACACCTTTGGCGGGGTGGTGCAGCCTAGCTTCATCCCCGGCCTCGCGCTGACGATGGATTACTACAAGATCCGGATTGATGATGCGATCAGCACGGTTAACGCTCAGGATGTTGTCAACAATTGCTACGACAGCACGACCTTCCCGAATGATTTCTGTACGTCGTTCACGCGTAACCGGAACGCGGCCTCAGCCCAGTTCCTCGGCTTTACCTCGCTTAACCTGACGACGATCAACTTCGTGCGGATCGAGACGGCGGGTGTTGATGCCTCGCTTTCCTATCGCACGATGATCGGCAAGCACCGGCTGGGCCTCAATGCGACGGCTTCGTGGGTGGACCGGCTCAACTTCTTCTTCGATCCGACTGATCTGACGCGGATTGATCCGGAGCTTGGCGAGTTTACCCGTCCTGAATGGGCTGGTCGCGGCACGGTGAGCTACGGGTTCGAGAACTTCAATCTCAACTACACGCTCAATTACTTCGGCTCGATGGGCCTGCGCGGGGTGGAGATTGAAAACGTGGCGGCCCAGTTTGGCCCGGCCGGCATCGCCAAGGAAAGCTTCATCCATAATCTCGCCGCGTCCTACACCTTCAATGAAGGGCTGGAGATTTTTGGCGGGGTCAACAACTTCACCAACACCAAGCCGTTCATTACCGAGCGTGCCTTCCCGGCCAACCCGGTGGGTCGTTCATTCTACCTCGGGGTTCGCTGGACGATGTGATCCAGCCCCACGTTGCCCACACTTTCATACCCGTTACGCGTGGAAGTGTGGGCAACCTGTGGGACTTGCCCTGCAAAGGCAAAACGCAAATGCGCCCCGTCTGAGGTCCAGACGGGGCGCATTGTCATTTGCCGGCGAGGTTTGACGATCGGGCTATTTGCGCCCGTCCGCCTCGGTCCACCATGAAATCGTCTCCTTGTCGTGGGCCGACGTCCAGACACCCTTGGGCGTATACCGCACCGCGCCGCTACCCGAAGGCTTGCCGAGCCTCGCACGGATCGAGAGAGTTGCGGGATCAATCACCACCATTGTCTGATCATCGGTGGTGCGTAGCCACACGGCTCCGCCGCCCGTGTCGATATCGCCATATTTGAGATTATCGCCCACCTTGGTGCGGCCCAGAACCTCAAGGCTCACCGGATCGACTTTCGCGACCGTGCCATCGCCTTGCTCCTGCACCCACACCGCACCTTCACCCGCAGCGAGAAACCCCGGTTGCTTGCCCAACGGGGCCGTGCCGACGACAGAATTGGTCGCGGGATCGACTTTCTGGAGCACCTGTCCTGCGCTGCTTACCGCCCACAATGCGTCAAAACCAAAGGCAAGAAACGCTGTTTCGGGCGCCGCCTTGATCTCGGCAATCACCGTGTTGGTGGCCGGATCAATCCGCGAGACCTTGCCCGCCGGATCACTTGCCACCCAGATCGATCCTGCGCCTGCGACCACATTGGTCTCGCCGCGCGGATCGGCAAGGCCGGTGGGAATCATTGTCTCAAGCGCTCCGGTGCCGAGCGCTACCCGGTAAACCTGCTTGCCGGTGCATTCCGCGCCCCATACCGCCCCTGCGACGATCGCCATGGTGCCGCACGGACGCGGCATGGTGACCTCGGCCAGCTTGCCCGTGACCGACCACTTTTCCAGCCGACCGCGATTGGTCACCCACACCGCCTCGCCATCAACCACGAGGAAATCGGCAAAGCCAGGCGCTGGAATTTCCTGCTCGGTCATCATGGCGGAATCTCCGTCTGCGGCGCCGGCAGGTTGCTCGGCGGCGCAGCCCGCCATCAAGGCAAGCGCGAGAGTCGTTGCGGTAGTACGAAGTGCGATGCTGCGTGCCATAACCGTCCTTTCACAAACGACGGAAGCCGAGCTGCGCGGCGCGCGCAATCCCCCCCATCATGGCTCCCACGTTACGCATATTACGAAAGTGATCAATCGTAATAATTCCCCATAGACAAACTGTGAATTTGCGCGGATGCTGCACCTGCGAAAGGGGACGAATCATGCTGAATGCCATTCGCGGGCTTGCCCGCACTCTGGCTCTGGCCCTCGGGTTGATACTTGCTGCGTGTTCGGGTGGCGAGGACGAAGCCGCCGCCCCCCGCACCGAATTTGCGATCGGCTGGTCGATCTATGCGGGGTGGATGCCCTGGCCTTATGCCGAGCAGGCCGGGATCGTGAAGAAATGGGCCGACAAGTACGGCATCACCATCAAGTTCGTGCAGGTCAATGACTACGTCGAATCCGTTAACCAGTATACCGCTGGCAAGCTGGACGGCGTGACGGTCGCCAACATGGATGCGCTGACGATCCCGGCGGCGGGCGGCAAGGATACCAGCGCGATCATCCTTGGCGATTATTCCAACGGCAATGATGCGGTGCTGCTCAAAGCCGCTGACAGCGTCGCCGCGATCAAGGGGCGCGATGTCTATCTCGTCGAGCTTTCGGTGTCGCACTACCTGCTCGCTCGCGCGCTCGAGAAAAACGGGCTGGTGCTTTCCGATGTGAAAACGATCAACACTTCGGACGCCGACATCGCCGGAGCCTTTGCCGCGCCGAGCATCAACGCAGCCGTCGCGTGGAACCCGCAGGTTACCACAATGAAAGGCGTTGCGGGGACCAAGGCAGTGTTCTCCTCGGCCGATATTCCGGGGGAAATTCTTGATCTGATGGTGGTTGATACCAAGACCCTCAAGGCCAACCCCAATCTGGGCAAGGCGCTTGCCGGGATCTGGTACGAAACCATGGCGCTGATGATGAAGGACGATGCAGAAGGCAAAGCCGCGCGCGCTGCGATGGCCAAGCTGGCGGGAGCCACCCCGGAGCAGTTCGAAGCGCAGCTCGCATCAACTTTCCTTTACACCGATCCCACGGCAGCGGTGGCCGCGATGTCTTCTCCCGATCTTGTCACCACCATGACACGGGTGCGCGATTTCAGCTTTGCCCAGGGCCTGTTCGGCCAGGGCGCACGTTCAGCCGATGCAGTCGGCATGAGCTTTCCCGGCGGCAAGACGCTGGGTGACAAGGACCGCGTCACATTGAGGTTCGATCCGACCTTCATGCAGCTTGCGGCCGACGGCGCGCTGTGATCGCGGGCTGAGACGGAGCAAGAACCAAGTGCGCTGGGTCAATCTCAAGATCAGCCGGGGCACGGGGCTCCTGCTTGGCGCACTGCCGCTGGCGGGGCTGGCGCTGGCCTACTTGGTCGCTTCGGCCAGCCGCCATGCGGCCAATCCGGCAGACAAGATCCTGCCCCTGCCCGGCGCCATGGCCGAGGCGATGGGCGCGCTGTTGTTCGATGCCGATCCCCTGTCAGGGCAGCTACTGTTCTGGGCCGATCTGCTGGCAAGCCTCCAGCGGCTTGGCCTCGGCCTCGGGATCGCGACACTCTCGACCCTCCTCGTCGGCCTGGTGCTGGGTGCGCTGCCACCGGTGCGTGCGACCTTCGGCCCGCTGGTGACAGCAATTGCGGTGATCCCGCCGATTGCGCTGCTGCCGATCCTGTTCATCGTCTTCGGACTTGGCGAAACTGCAAAAGTTGCGCTGATCGTGATCGGCATCGCGCCCTACATGATCCGCGATGTTGCGGGACATATCACAACACTGCCGCGTGAACAGATCGCCAAGGCCTTAACGCTCGGTGCAAGCAGTTGGCAGATCTTGCTGCGGATCGCCCTGCCGCAAGCCATGCCGCGCCTGCTCGAGGCGCTACGGCTGTCGCTTGGCCCGGCATGGGTGTTCCTGGTCGCAGCCGAAGCGATCGCGGCAGACGTGGGCCTTGGCTACCGCATCTTCCTCGTGCGCCGCTATCTCGCCATGGATGTGATCCTGCCCTACGTTGCGGTGATCGCGCTGCTCGCGATGCTGATGGATTTCCTGCTCACCCGTGCCTCCCGCCGCCTGTTCGGCTGGGCGCATCTGGCAAGCAGGTAACGGCCCATGCTCAGCCTCAAGAACATCTGGATCGAATATGGCGACAAGGTGGTGCTCGAACGCATCAGCCTTGATATCGCCGAAGGATCCTTCGTCTCGATCATCGGGCCATCGGGCGCGGGCAAAAGCAGCCTCTTGCGGCTGATCCTCGGGCAGGAAGCTCCCAGCCGGGGCGAGATCCTGCTGGATGAACTGCCGCTTGCTCCCGAGTGCGGGCCAGACCGGGGCGTGGTGTTCCAGCGCTATTCGGTCTTCCCGCATATGACGGTGCTGGCCAACACGCTGTTCGGGCTGGAATGCGCACAAGCCCCCTTAACCGCCCGCCTGTTCGGCGCGAAACGCCGCGCCGCGCGTGAGAAAGCCGAAGCGATGCTGACCGCAGTAGGACTGGCCGACAGCCTTGATCTTTACCCGGCGCAGATGTCGGGCGGGATGCAGCAGCGCCTTGCCATCGCGCAGGCTCTGATCAAGCAGCCGCGCCTGCTCTTGCTGGATGAACCCTTCGGTGCGCTTGATCCCGGCATCCGCGCCGACATGCATACGCTCATCACCGGGCTGTGGCGCGAATTCGGTCTCACGATCGTGATGGTCACCCACGACATCAAGGAAGCCTTCACCCTCGGCACGCGGGTGCTGACGCTCGATAAACGCCGCCACGATCCCCACGCACCGCATCGTTATGGCGCGGGCGTGATCTATGATCTGGCGCTCAAGAAAGGCGCTCCCGTCGAACAGACTGAAGAGCAGGAAGTCGTGCCGCTTGCTGGCGGTATTACGATTGACACGAAAGATAATACTTGAGATGCCGATTCCCATGAGAATCAGGCCATGACCACAGAACCGTCCCGCCTTGCCCGGCTCAGCATGAGCCTTCCGGCAGACCTGTTCCGCCAGCTCGACATGATGGTGGAGGAACGGGCCCTGCCCTCGCGCTCGCAGCTGATCGCCGAACTGATCCGCCACGCGCTTGCCGAGCACGAAGCGCTGACCCGGCCTGAAGCGATGCTCGCGGGCACCATCACCATCGTTTACGCGGGAAGCGGAGGGCGCGTGCGTCAGCAACTCGCCGAGACCCAGTCGGATTACCTCAAGGAAGTCATTTCCTCGCAGCACGTTTTCCTTGAACAGGACCAGTCGCTCGAAGTGCTGCTGGTGCAGGGTCCGGCGGTCCGGCTGAAGCAATTGTGCGACGCGCTGCGGGCGATCCGCGGCGTGCAGCAATTGCAGCTCGTTACCACCACCGCGCTGCTGCCGCCGCTGTACGAAGGCGATACGCCGCCCGCCACCCCGTCGCAGGAGGCTGCCGCATGACCCAGCAACTCGCTGATCCGAAGGCCGCGCGCGACCATGCCCGTGCGCAGGGGAACACGCGGGTCGAAGCCATGCCGATCCTGCCGCCCGAAGCTGACGATCTGCCCGCAGGAGTCGCACCGGATGATCTGGTGTGGGAGGAAACCGTGGCGGGCGGAGGCTACGCCTCGCGGCGGCTGGCGCGCGGTACGCGCTTGCGCCTGATCGACGTGGGCGGCGATGCCTGCGCCTCGCTCAACATATTCAATGCCGAGATGCCGACCGAACGGCTCAATGTGGCCGATACCGTCAAGGTGCAATGGAACGGCTATCTGGGTGCGGGCAAGCTGCTGCTGTCCGATATGGGCCGCGTCCTGATGAGCATCCTCGAGGATGACGCGGGCACGCATGATGCCTTTTGCGGCACTTCGAACGCGGCGAGCAACACTCGCAAATATGGCGAGGGACGCAATTCGGGCGACTTTCCCAACGGGCGCGACCGGCTGATCCTCGGCGCTGCCAAGCACGGCCTTGTCCGCCGCGATGTGCACCCCTGCATCAACCTCTTCAAAGGCGCGCGCATTGAGGCCGATGGCGCAATCACGCCGCAAGTCGGCCCCTTCGGCCCCGGCCGCTCGGTGATCCTGCGCGCCGAGATGGACGCGATCGTGGTGGTCGCCAATTGCCCCCATGTGCTCGATCCGCGCGCCGCATGGCACGTGACGCCGCTGCGTCTTACCGCATTGCGCGGGCCGATCACCCCTGCCGATGATCCGGTGAGAAACGCCGCGCCCGAAGCAACCCGCGCTTTCCTCAATGTCGAAGACTATTTCCGCAGGTGAAGGGAACCCAGCCGATGAGCAGCGATGCAGCCCTTGCCGATCTGGCCGGCGTCATTGTCCATGACGAGATCGTGCCCGCCCGCGCGCCGTGGCTGTGCCCGGTAGCAAAGGGCCAAACTCTCAGGATCGTGGACCTCGAAGGCAATCAGGCGGTCGATTTCCTGATCTATTGCGCCGCTGATGATGCTGAGCGGTACTCTGCACAGGATACTGTGGCGGCGCAGGGCAATCTCTTCCTGCGCACTGGCACAGTGCTGCTTTCCAATGAAGGCAATCCGATGATGACGATCACCGGCAGTGCGGTCGATTATCACGACACCATCGGCGGGGCGTGTTCGTGCGAGAGCAACACGCTGCGCTATGGCCATCACACCAAGGCACAGCACGCCTGTGTCGACAACTTCCTTGAAGCCAATCTCACCCAGGGGCGCGGCAAGCGCGACATTGTCTCCAACATCAATTTCTTCATGAACGTGCCGGTCGAGGAAGACGGCACGCTCGGCATTGTCGATGGAATTTCCGCCCCTGGCCTCACCGTCGACCTGCGCGCCGAGATGGATGTGATCGTGGTGGTGTCGAACTGTCCACAGATCAATAATCCCTGCAACGGCTTCAACCCCACGCCCGTCCGCATGATCATCACCGCATGACCTTTGGCACCGTCCTTGTTGCCAATCGCGGCGCGATTGCCACGCGGATCATCCGCACGCTGCGGCGCATGAGGCTGAAATCGGTCGCGGTCTATTCTGAAGCGGACGCGGGATCGCTCCATGTCGCCGCTGCTGACGAGGCCGTGTGCATCGGCCCGGCGCCTGCCAGTGAAAGCTATCTCAATGTGGCGGCGATACTTGCTGCAGCCAAGGCAACGGACGCAGGTGCGATCCATCCCGGTTATGGATTTCTCGCAGAAAACGCCGAATTCGCGGAGGCCTGCGCGGCGGCAGGGATTGCCTTTATCGGTCCGACGCCCGCAAATATCCGCGCCTTCGGGCTCAAACACTCCGCGCGCGAACTGGCCAAGGCGCATGATCTGCCCCTCGCGCCGGGTACCGATCTGCTGACCGACGAGGCCGAAGCCATCGTAGCGGCCACACGCATCGGCTATCCCATTATGCTGAAAGCGACCGCGGGCGGCGGCGGGATCGGGATGCGCATCTGCCATGATGAAGCCGCCGTGCGCGACGGTTTTGCCACCGTGGTGCGGCAGGGGCAGGCCAATTTCGGCGATGCCGGAGTGTTCCTTGAACGCTATATTGCCCGCGCGCGCCATATCGAAGTGCAGATTTTCGGCGATGGCGCGGGCCGCGTCGTGGCGCTGGGGGAGCGGGATTGCTCGCTCCAGCGGCGCAACCAGAAGGTCGTCGAAGAAGCCCCCGCCCCTTGCCTCAGCGAAGCCAAACGGACGGAGCTGATCGCCGCTGCTGTCCGGCTGGGCGAGGCGGCGCAGTATCTTTCGGCGGGTACAGTCGAGTTCCTGTTCGATGCCGAGCGGCAGGAGTTCTACTTCCTTGAAATGAATACCCGGCTTCAGGTCGAACACGGCGTCACCGAAGAGGTGATGGGGATCGACCTGGTCGAATGGATGGTGCGCGGTGCAGGCGGAGACTTCGGCTTCATGGACGCGCCCACCCCGACGCCCAAGGGCCATGCTGTGCAGGTGCGGCTTTATGCCGAAGACCCGGCGCAGGATTATCGCCCGACCTCGGGCACACTCACCAATGTCACCTTCCCGATGGATATCCGGGTAGAGACATGGGTAATGGCCGGCAGCGAGGTGAGCGCGTGGTATGATCCCATGCTCGCCAAACTGATCACCCACGGCGCGACCCGCGAACAGGCGATCGGTGCGATGCAGTCAGCGCTTGATGCCAGCCGGGTGGACGGGATCGAAAGCAATCTGCGCTGGCTGCGCAACGTGCTGCGCGATCAGGGCTTTGTCAGCGGCGCGGTGTCGACGCGGCTCCTCGAAGGCATTGTCTATGCGCCCCGTTCGGTGCGGGTGACGAGCGGCGGAGCCTCTACAACAGTGCAGGATTGGCCGGGGCGGCTAGGGCTGTGGAATGTCGGCGTGCCGCCATCAGGCCCGTTCGATGATCGGTCTTTCCGGATCGGCAATCTGCTGCTCGGCAATCCCGAAGGTACGGCCGGGCTTGAGATTACCGCCAGCGGGCCGAGCCTTGTCTTTGATGCGCCCGCACGCATCTGTCTGACGGGCGCGGATTTCGGCGCAAAGCTGGATGGTATGCCAGCACCGCGCGGCGAACCAATCGATATCGCCGCCGGACAAAGCCTTACCATGGGCCGCGCTTCGGGAGGGGGTCTGCGCGGGTACATCCTGTTTGCAGGCGGTCTGGACATTGCGCCCTATCTGGGGAGCACCGCAACCTTCACCCTCGGCCAGTTCGGCGGCGCCCATGCCCGCGCGCTGGTGGCAGGCGATGTGCTTCACCTTGCTGATGTCGCTTGCGTTCCGAAACCTGCAGCGCTTGCCCTACCAGCCCTGGGCGAGACCTGGGAGCTGCGCGTGCTCTATGGCCCGCACGGCGCGCCCGATTTCTTCACGCCCGATGACATCAACCAGTTTCTCGCTGCCGATTGGCAAGTGCATTACAATTCGAACCGCACCGGCGTTCGGCTGGTCGGGCCCAAGCCCCAGTGGGCGCGGCGCGATGGCGGCGAGGCTGGGCTGCACCCGTCGAACATTCACGACAATGCCTATGCCATCGGCGCGGTTGACTTTACGGGTGACATGCCGATCATCCTGGGGCCAGACGGGCCTTCTCTCGGCGGGTTCGTCTGCCCCTTCACCGTGATTTCGGCGGACCGGTGGAAGATCGGCCAGCTTTCCCCGCAGGATCGGGTGCGCTTTGTGCCCGTGACTATCGCCGATGCCGAAGCGGCAGAGCGCGCCGCGCCGGGCACGCCGCAGCCCGCGACCCCGGCCCGCGATATCGCGACGCTTTCGCCGATACTGGCGCAAACCTCCGCCCAGGGTGCCCGCCCGCACACGACCTATCGCCAGCAGGGTGATCGCAATATCCTCGTCGAATACGGGCCGATCGTGCTCGATATCGAGCTGCGCATCCGCGTCCATGCACTGATGCGTGCGCTGGAAGATATCGCGCTGCCCGGTGTGATCGACATCACGCCCGGCATCCGCTCGCTGCAATTGCATTTTGATCCCGCCGTGCTGTCGCAGGCAGAAGCGCTCGCCGCGCTGATGGCCGCGGAGGACCGGATGGGCGATCTGGAGGATTTCACGGCACCGTCGCGGATTGTCCATCTGCCGCTCAGCTGGCGGGACCCCGCCATCACCGAAACCATTGAAAAATACATGGGCGCGGTTCGCGATGATGCGCCGTGGTGCCCCGATAACATCGAATTCATCCGCCGCATCAATGGCCTGCCCGACAGTGCAGCGGTCGAGGACGTGATTTTCGATGCAAGCTATCTCGTGCTCGGCCTTGGCGATGTGTACTTGGGCGCGCCGGTGGCGACCCCGGTCGATCCGCGCCATCGCCTCGTTACCACCAAATACAACCCGGCCCGCACCTGGACCCCGCCGAATGTGGTGGGCATCGGCGGAGCTTACATGTGCATCTATGGCATGGAAGGCCCCGGCGGCTACCAGCTGTTCGGGCGCACCCTGCAAGTGTGGAACACCTATCGACAGACAGGCAGCTTTGGCGATGGCAAGCCGTGGCTCTTGCGGTTCTTCGACCAGATCCGGTTTTTCCCCGTCACAGCCGAGGAACTGACCGAATGGCGGCGTGATTTCCCGACCGGGCGCAAGGCAATCCGGATCGAGGAAAGCGAGTTCCGCCTTGCCGATTACCGCACTTTCCTCGCTGAAAACGCCGACAGCATCGCCGCCTTTGCTGCCACCCGCGAGGCGGCCTTCAATGCCGAGCGTTCGGCGTGGGAAGCCAGCGGCGAGTTCGACCGGGTCAGTACGCTCCTCGCCGCAGATGCGGGGAGCAGTGATGCGACGGATATCGACATTCCCGAAGGTGCCGATCTGATCGAGGCACCGTTTGGTGGAAGCGTCTGGAAGCTACTGGTTCAGCCTGGCGACACCGTAGCGGCAGGTGACATCATTGCGGTGATTGAGGCCATGAAGATGGAATGCCCGTTCGAAAGCCCCGCCGATGGCACTATCGCCGCGCTCTACATCGCCGAACGCCACGCGCTGCAACCAGGCACCCCGATGCTGGCCCTGAGGAGACATTGACCATGCGCTTTGATCGCCTCAGCGCCGCTGCCATTGCCGCCGCCGTCACTTGCGGAGCGACCAGCGCGGAAAGCGTCATGGCGGAAACCCTTTCCCGCATCGCCGCCTATGATGCGGTGCAGCCGCAAGTCTGGATCAGCCGCACGGAGCCAGCTGCACTGATCGAGGCCGCCCGCACCATCGACGCGCGGGTGGCAGCGGGCGAGCGTCTACCACTTGCCGGCGTGCCTTATGCCGCGAAGGACAATATCGACGTAGCAGGCATGGCGACCACCGCTGCCTGCCCTGCCTTCGCCTATGAGCCGGAGACCGATGCCGGCGTGATCGAGCGCTTGCGCGCGGCGGGCGCGATCTGTGTCGGGAAGACCAATCTCGATCAGTTCGCCACCGGCCTTGTCGGCACACGCAGCCCCTATGGCATCCCGAGGAACGCCTACAACGCCGCCTATGTCAGCGGGGGTTCGAGCTCGGGTTCGGCCGTGGCAGTTGCGGCGGGATTGGTCGCTTTTGCGCTGGGCACGGACACCGCCGGCTCAGGGCGTGTACCCGCTGCCTTCCAGCACCTCGTCGGCCTCAAGCCCTCCAAGGGTCGCTGGAGCACACGCGGACTGGTGCCGGCCTGCCGCTCGATCGATTGCATCACGGTGTTCACCGACAAGGTTGCCGATGCCCGGTTGGTCGATAGCGTAGCGGCAGGCTTTGATGCTGCCGATCCTTTTTCGAAACCACTTGCCGACACGCCCCTGACCCCGCGCCGCATCGGGGTTCCGCTGCCCCATCAGCGGGTGTTCTTCGGCGATACCCAGGCCGAGTTCTTCTACGCGCGCGCGCTCGCAACGCTCGGCAAGAGCGCCGAGCTGGTAGAAATCGACATCGCCCCGCTGCTTGAGGCCGCGCAACTGCTTTACGGCGGGCCATGGGTGGCCGAGCGGACGGCGGCGGCGGAAAGCCTGCTACTGAGCAACCCCGACGCGATTGACCCTACTGTGCGCGGTATCCTTGCTCCCGGGCTGGAGATGCGGGCGGTCGATCTGTGGAACGGTATCTATCGCCTCGCCGCCTTGCAGCGCCAAGCGGAGGGAATGTGGCGGGATATCGACGCGCTGGCATTTCCCACCACCGGCACGACCTACCGTGTGGCGGAACTGCTGGCCGAACCCGTTGCGCTCAACAGCAATCTCGGTCGCTATACCAATTTTGTGAACCTGCTCGATATGGCGGCGATTGCCGTGCCCGCCGGGGTGCGCGACAATGCAACCGGCTTCGGCATCACGCTCATCGGCCCTGCGTCGACTGATATTGCCCTGATGGACATGGCAGAGAATTACCTTGCCGCGGCGGACAATCCGCCGCTCCCGCCGCTTGATCTGGGAGATCGTATGGACACCGTCAAACTTGCCGTGGTCGGCGCGCACCTTGAAGGCATGCCACTCCACTGGCAACTGACCAGCCGCAATGCGAAATTGGTCGGCGCTTTCGAAACTGCACCGACTTATCGCCTTTACGCGATGGCCGACAGCGTGCCGCCCAAGCCGGCCCTCGTCCACAGCACGGACGGGGCTGCAATCAAGGTCGAAGTTTACGAACTGGGCCTGGCCGAATTCGGCAGCTTCGTGGTCGAAGTGCCGCCGCCGCTGGCAATTGGCACGGTCACGCTTGCCGATGGCACCAGTGTCAAAGGCTTTGTTGCGGAGCCGCGCGCGCTCGCAGGTGCCGAGGACATCACGCATCTCGGCGGCTGGCGCGCCTTCATGGCCGGACGCTGACGGGGGAGGAGCAAGCGGGGTGAGCGCTGAAAGCTGGCGAGATGTGATTGCCGGTCTCGGGCTCGAAGAAGCCCGCGATGCCGCGCATGCGCGCGCGCTGCTCGGTGAACGCCTTGCCACGCTTGAGCGCGCGCGTGACGCGGCCGAAGCGGCGAACGAGGCCAAGACCCGGTTTCTCTCCAGCATCAGCCACGAGATCCGCTCGCCGCTCAATGCGATCTATGGCTATGCGCAATTGCTTGAACGCAATGATGGCTTAGGCAGCCTGAAGGCCGCCCAGGTTATCCGGCGGTCGGCCGAACATCTGTCCAATCTCGTCGAAGGCCTGCTGGATATCGCGCAGGTGGAAAGCGGATCGCTCAAGCTGAGCCGCGAGGCCGTAAGGTTCCGGGCCTTTCTTGATCAGATCATCGACATGCTGGAATTGCAGGCGAGCGCCAAGGGGCTGACGCTTGCGCTTGATTGCCCGCCCAGCCTGCCGGAATTCGTGCGCACCGATCCCAAGCGGCTGCGCCAGATCCTGATCAATCTGATCACCAATGCGATCAAGTTCACCGATCAAGGCGCGGTCACGCTCAAGGTGCATTACCGCAACGAGCTGGCGACGTTCGAGGTGATCGATACCGGAATCGGCATTGCATCTGCCGATATCGAACGCATTTTTGCGCCCTTTGAACGCGGCGAAGGAGCTGCACAGGAGCGGTCCGGGGTCGGGCTCGGCCTCGCCATCACACAAGCTCTGGTGCAGATCATGGGCGGCGATATCCGGGTGGAGAGTGAGCCAGGAAAAGGCACCCGCTTCATGGTCCGCCTCATGCTGTCGAAGCCGCTTGCGCCGCCCACCGAAGCGCCTGCCACCCGGTCGCTCGCCCATTATCTCGGGCACCGTCGTACCGTCCGGGTGATTGATGATGATGCAGCCCACCGCGATATGCTGAAAGGCTTGCTCGAACCCCAGGGATTGCGGGTGCTTGCCGCCGATAATGGCCAGCGGGGGCTGGCGCTGGCGAGCGAAGCACAGCCCGATCTGGTGCTGCTTGATGTCATGCTGGGCCGCGAGAATGGCTGGCGGATTGCCGAGATGCTGCGCGATCGGCATGGATCGGCGATGCGGATCGTGATGCTGTCGGGCGAAATGCCCGAACCCGATACCATGCCGTCGCAAGGCCCGGCCAATGATCTGTTTGTGACCAAGCCCTTTGCAGTCGATGCTCTGCTTGACGTGCTGGCCCAGCAACTGGCGCTGGAATGGGCGCACGCACCCGCCGCGCCTGCGGGCAGCCCCGCGCCGCGCCTGCCCGCGCGCTTGTCCGCTGCTGCCTCACCGCATCTCAACCGCATCGCAGAACTGGTGAGAGTCGGCCATGTGCGCGGGATCGAGGCCGAGATTGATTGTCTCGCCCGGCTCGGCCCCGAAGCAGATGCCCTTATCACCGAAATGCGCGGCCACCTCGACAGCTTTGATCTGGCCGCGCTTGCGACCTGTTCGAGGAAAGCGTTGCAGCAATGATCGGCAAAGTCCGCCCCGCCTCCGCCAGCGACACGATCCTCGTGATCGACGACAATCCCGAATCGCTGCGGTTCATTGTCGATACGCTGGAGGATCAGGGCATGACGGTGCTGATTGCGCGCAGCGGCGAGGCCGCGCTGGAACTGCTTTCCCACACCGCGCCCGATCTGATCCTGATGGACGGAATGATGCCGGGCCTCAGCGGACTGGAAACCACTCGGCAGATCAAGCGCAACAGTGCCCATGCCCATATCCCGATCATCTTCATGACCGGCATAACCGAGCCCGAGCATGTTGTTGCGGCGCTCGATACCGGGGGCGTGGATTATGTCCGCAAGCCGATTGTGGTCGACGAATTGCTGGCGCGCATCCGGGTGCATCTTGCGAACGCGCGGCGATCTTACCGCTCGCATCTTGCGCTGGGCCGGGCCGGGCGTTCGCTGGTGGCGCTCGGCAAAAATGGCGCGCTGGCGTGGTGCACGCCGCAGGCCGAGGCGCTGCTCAAACAGATTGACCCGGCATGGGACGAGAATGGCGAGCGTCTACCCGCCGGGATAGAGCCCGCCGTGTTGCAATTGTTGCGCGATACCGACGGGCGAAGCGCGCTCAAGCTCGAGGTTGCCGGTGTAACTGTCGAGATCGCGCTCAGCGAAAGCGATCAGCCCGCTGAAATGCTCGTCAAGATCACCGAGATCGGCGAAGCGTCCAAAGTGCGCCTGATCGAAGCGCGCAGCGGCTTGACCCACCGCGAGGCGGAGGTGCTGCTGTGGGTCAGTTATGGCAAGACCAACCGGACGATCAGCGAGATCCTCGGCATCAGCCCGCGCACGGTCAACAAGCATCTCGAACAGATCTTCAAGAAGATGGGTGTCGAGACCCGCGCCGGAGCGACCGCGCTCGCGGTGCGGATGATGGAGGAGTGACAACGAACCCGGCGCCGGCGGCTTTACTACGTCATTTGGACACTACTTTTGCACCGCGCAAATGGGGCAGAGCCAAATGAGAGGGTCGGGGGTCGGTCAACCCGCTATGCGTGCCATGCGGCAATGCGCCAAGCGAGGCAGACCGGCCCTCTCCAACTGATTGATCGGAGTGACACATGGCCGGAGTGCAGGTTGGCAAGCGGATCATCGGGGCGGATGCACCTGTTACCGTTGGCTGGGAAAACATCGGTCGGGTCCAAGGCGGCCCGTTCAAGCAAGCCTTCTTCACCTATTTCCAGCCGACGGTGCTCTTCGCTCTGATCGCTTTCTGGTATTACGCTCCCAACGAGTGGGCTGTCGCCTCGACGGGGATCGCGATCGGCCTGACGTTCAAGGTTTTTCTTTTGATCCTCGAATGGGTCAATCCGCGCTACGACAGCTGGCGGTTGACCTGGAAGGAATTCGCCACTGACGTGTTCTACGTTGGCCTTGGCTATACGGCATTGCGGATGGTCAGTGGTTATTTCGGCGATGATGTAATGATCGAGGCTATCCAGGGCGCGATGGACTGGGAAAAGTTCACCTGGTTTACCGGTCTGCCACTGCTGATGCAGGCCATCCTGATCTCGATGATCTTCGATTTTGGCCAATACTGGATGCACCGCGGGATGCACAACTGGTATCCGCTGTGGCTGACCCATGCGCCGCATCACTACATCACCCAGCTCAACATCAACAAAGGTGCCGTGGGCAATCCGATTGAGCTGTTCCTGATCGGTCTCGGTATCGGCGGGTTCTTCGACTTCCTGCCGCGCGCATTCCTGCTGGCCGGCGCCTTCGGCATGGCAGTTGGCACCTATCAACACATCAATGTGCGGTTCAACACCCCGCGCTGGTGGCGGTTTATCTTCAACACGACCGAGCACCACTCTGTTCACCACTCGCAAGACTACGAAGCAACCCGCAGCAATTATTCGGGCACGTGGATCCTGTGGGATCGCCTGTTCGGCACCTGCGTGGATGGTGAGGCGGAGCTGCTCGGCATGGAAGGTGGGCGCCGCATGGATATCCGCGAAACCATGGTGTTCCCGTTCACGCAGGCGTGGAAAGACATGAAAGCCCGCCGCGAACAGCGCGAAGCCCTCGCTGGGGGAACCGCGACGCAGCTTGAGCCAGCCGAATGACCCGGCTGCGCGTCCCTTACGCCGAGAAAATCTGGCGCATCGAAGACAGCCTGATCCTGGACGAGCAGCTGACCCCTGCCGAGGCGTTCGCGCGGCTTGATCCCCTCTTCCAGACCGATGGCACGCAATATGCCATTGAAGATGACAGGCTTGGCTATCTGAAAACCAATCCGCGCGCGCAGGACAAGCTGGCGACCTTCACCAGCGGCACCTTGCACGTCGAACCGGCGGCAGGCGGCGGAACGCGTCTTACCTACCAAGCGGCAAGCACAGCGCTGCTACTGTGCTTCCTGGCCCCGCTGTTGTTCCTGTTCTTTGCGCAGGTCATGGAAGCGGCCAACCAGTGGGAACGCGCCAAAGCGGAGGCATCCGAAACCGCAAAGAAGGATAAGAAGGACGAGGCCAAGGATAAGCCCCTGCCCAAGATGCACCCGATCGATGTGATGCTCGGGGCGCCCGCGCCCAAAGATCCCAATGCAGATAAGGATAAGGACAAGAAGAAAGAACCGAAGGACAAGTTCAGGACGACGCCGGCCTATGTGCTCGCCGGCTTGTTCTTCGTGATTTTCCTCGTCGGGCGGGTGCTCGAACCGTGGCTGCTCAAACGCACCTTCCGGCAGGCGCTGGCTCGTTCCAGTCAGGACGCAGCAAAGTCCGATGGCAGTCCGAACGATCCTGATCCGGCTTTGGCTGCTCCGGCCTGAGGAAGGACTTGGCGGTGCCGACAGGCCATTATGACTGACGTTACACCGGTGCTCTACGCCTTGCCCGCGCTGCTGATAGCAGGTGCGGCTGCCGGTTTTGCCGGAGGCCTGTTCGGGATCGGTGGCGGCTTCGTAGTGGTGCCCGCACTGATGTTCCTGCTGCCCCTTCTCGGGGTCGCGCCCGATCAGATCGCGCATGTTGCAGTCGGAACCTCGCTCGCCTCGATCATTGTCACCTCATTGCGCTCGACGCAGGCCCATGCACAGCGCGGCGCGGTTGATTTTGCGTTGCTGCGAAGCTGGGCGGGATGGGTGATGCTGGGCACAGCGCTCGGCACGGGGCTTGCCAATTTCGTTTCCGGCAACCAGCTTGCGCTGATTTTCGGCAGCGGCGTGCTTGCTTTTGCGGTCTATTTCCTGATGCCCGCGCGCCAAGGCGCACCGATCTTTGCAGGGCTTCCCACCGGACTCCCAAGGGCCGGGCTTGCGAGCGCGCTCGGAGTCTTTTCCACCCTTCTTGGAATTGGCGGAGGCACGCTCACCACACTCACCATGACGGTATGCGGCGCACCGATCCACCGCGCCATCGGCACAGCCGCAGGAATGGGTGCGATCATCGCGGTGCCTGCCACCATCGGCTTTGTCATTATCGGACTGGGCGAGGCTGGCACAGGTTGGGGCGCTGTCGGCTATGTCCATCTGCCCGCCTCCCTCGCCCTGATCGCGACATCGGTGGTGTTTGCTCCGCTGGGCGTTGCCGCCGCCCATTATCTGGCACCCGCCATGCTTCGCCGCGTCTTCGGCGTCTATCTCGCGCTGATCGGCGTGCTGATGATCACGAAGTTCTGAACCTCAGGAGAGCCGCTCATGCCTGCCGCCACTCGCCGAAACTTCCTTGGTGCCGCCAGCCTCGCCTGCGGCCTTGCCGCAGCACCCCTGCCAGCGTTGGCCGCCGCGCCGCGGGTCGAACCCGATTTCGGCCCGAAGATTGGCCAAGCCCTGTTGAGCCGTAACGAGAATCCCTATGGCCCCGCTCCCTCCGCGCTGCGTGCGATCAGCGAAACCGCGCAGATGGGCTGTTATTACACCGATCGCGGAAATGAGAAGCTCACCGCCATGATTGCAGAGCGTCACGGCGTCAGCCCCTCGCAAGTCGTCATCGGCGACGGTTCAACCGAAATCCTGTGCGCCATCGCGCTGGCCTGGGGGCGCAAGGGCGCGATCCTCTGCCCCGATCTGTTCTGGGATACGACAGTGGTTTACGGCGAACGGCAAGGCGTGAATTCGATCCGCGTGCCGCTTGCCGCCGATATGAGCTTGGATCTCGCCGCCATGGCCGCCAAGGCAGGGGACGGCGTCTCGCTCGTTCAGATCTGCAACCCCAACAACCCCACCGGCATGCTGATCCCCGCGGCCGATCTGCGCGCCTTTGCCGCATCTGTCACGCCCAAGGCGACATTACTGATCGACGAGGCTTACAACGAACTGACAGATCGGCCCGATGACAACGCGATGATTGATCTGGTGCGCAGCGGGCTTGATGTGATCGTCTGCCGCACCTTCTCCAAGATTTACGGAATGGCGGGCCTGCGCGTCGGATATGCCATCACGTCGGAGGAAAACGCGGAACGGATCCGCTCTCACCTGATGAGCTTTGGCGGCAATCTGGCAGGGATCGCCGCCGCGATTGCCAGTTACAATGACAACGCTTTCCTCAGCCAGTCACGCGCGATGGTGCTGGAAGGCCGCGCGATGATCATGGATGCAGTCGCCAAGGCCGGGCTTACTGCCCTGCCCTCGCAGACCAATTTCGTCTTCGTCAAGGTGCCTGATGCCAATGCGCTGCGCGATGCCATGGGCGAGAAAGGCATTGCGATCCGCGGCGCCTATGGCGCGGCATGGCGCGGTTATTCGCGGGTCAGCACTGGCAAGCTGGAGGACGTCGCCCGCTATGCCGCTGCCTTGCCCGAGTTGGCGGAGCGCCTCTGGGCCTGAAACGCTCTTAGCCCCCTTGCCAAGTGGCACGCCGCAAGGCAGCCTTCTGCGTTGGGCATAGGGGGACAGGATATGACGATGAACTGGGCGGCACGTTTCGCTGCCATTGCGGTGTTTGGTGCGGCGCTGCCGCTTGCAGCGCAGGATCCGGCGAGTGATTTCACCGCTGCCGCCAACCGCAGTTTGGCCGAAAGATTAGCACTTGCAGGCGGCGAGGACGAAACCGAAGCGCTTCGCGGCAAGATTGCGGAAATCCCCGATGGCCTCATCACCAAGGCAGATGGCGCGGTTGTATGGGACTGGCGGCCCTATGCCTTCCTCGATGCAGCCCAAGCCCCTGCCAGCGTCAACCCGTCGCTCTGGCGGCAGGCGCGACTCAACCGGCTTCACGGCCTGTTCGAGGTTGTCCCCGGCGCGATATGGCAAGTGCGCGGCTATGATCTTTCGGTGATGACCATCGTGCGCGGCAAGACCGGTTATATCGTCATCGACCCTCTGACCGCCGAGGAAACTGCGGCTGCCGCTTGGCAATTGGCGATGGCGCATCTTCCGCAATTGCCGATCCGGGCGATGATCTTCACCCACAGCCATTCCGACCATTTCGGCGGCGTGGGCGGCATCATCACGCGTGAACAGGCACTGGCCGAGGGTATCCGCATCATCGCCCCGCATGGCTTTTCCGAAGAGGCCGTGGCGGAAAACGTGCTGGCCGGAACCGCGATGGCGCGGCGGGCGACTTATATGTTCGGCGCCTCGCTCGCGCCCGGCCCGTTAGGGCAAGTCGACACGGGTCTCGGCCCGCGCCTGCCTGCTGGCACGATCGGCTATATGGAGCCCACCGAGACAGTCCCCGCCAGCGGCGGCGAGCGAGTGATTGATGGCATCACTTTCGATTTCATGGATGCAGGCGGCACCGAAGCGCCTTCGGAATTCATGTTCTACATCGCCGATTACAAGGCGCTGCATACCGCCGAAGTCGCTACGCGGGTAATGCACAATGTGCTGACGCTGCGCGGCGCACAGGTGCGCGATCCGCTGATCTGGTCCAAGGTCATTGACCGCGCGCTGCAGAAATGGGGCGGCGTGGCTGATCTGGCGCTGGCTTCGCATGGTTGGCCGCTATGGGGGCAGACGCGGGTGCAGACCTATCTCGCCGGGCAGCGCGATGCCTATCGCTATGTCCATGATCGCACGCTCAACCGGGCGAACAACGGCGCCACCTTGCACGAAGTGGCGGATGGCATTGCCGATGCGCCGGTACAGGAGACCGCCTTCGATACGCGGGGCTACTACGGCACGCTCAATCACAATATGAAGGCAACCTATCAGCGCTATTTCGGTTGGTGGGACGGGGTTCCGGCGAATTTCAATCCACTGCCGCCCGAGGAGTCCGCCAAGCGCTATGTCAGGCTCGCAGGCGGCGCAGCAAAGCTGCTGGCAGCGGGCAAGGAGGCGCTCGCGGCGGGTGAATATCGCTGGGCTGCCGAATTGCTCAACCATCTCGTCTTCGCCGAGCCAACCAATGCTGCCGCACGCGGAGCGCTCGCTTCGGCCTACGAACAGCTTGGTTATCAAGCGGAATCAGGTGCCTGGCGCAATTACTACCTGGCAGGCGCGGCGACCTTGCGCGGAACCGCGCGCAGCAGCGGTGTGACCTCCGCGCAGAGCCGTGCCTATATCGCCGGCATTCCCACCGAAGCTCTGTTCGATGCGCTCGCCACGCGGTTTGATGCCGGCAAGGGCAGGGCTTTGCGCGGACAATTCCAGTTCATCCTACCCGACCGGGGTGAGGAAGTGGCGATCGAGGTTGGAGGCGGCGTGGAATTCCCGCGCTACGGGAGCCGCTTTGCATCACCCACCGCCACGATCACAATTGATCGCGCCGCGCTGGATGATGTGACGCTCGGCGCGGCCACCTTCCCGGAGCTGGTGCAGGCAGGTCGTGTCACGATCGACGGCGATGTGGCTGCCTTTGGCCGCTGGTTTGCGCTCCACCCGCCATTCGATCCCCGCTTTGCGGTGGTCGAGCCCTAGGCCCAACGCAAAACCGCCGGAACACTGCGGGCGAAAACCCGAAGTATCCCGGCGGTGTTGCCAGTCCGGGGATGGTTCCCCAGCCCGTTGGATCAAAAGCGCGCCGTCACCCCGAGGAAGAACGAACGGCCAATACCCGACACCGGATAGGCCGAGCTGGACAGATAGGGTTCTTCGTTGGTCAGGTTGTTGATGCCGCCATAGAAAGTCATCCGGTCCGTCGCGTTGAGCGTGAAGGACAGGTTGTGGATCCAGTAATCCTTGGCAAAACCGGCGGGACCGAATTCGGTATCGATACGTTCGATCTGGATCACCGAAGCCAGCGCGGTCGATTCAATATACTGGACCCCGTAGCTGAGCGTGAAGGCCCCGCGGTTCCAGGTCGCCGAGCCAAAGCCAGACCATTCCGGCGCACCCAACTCCCGGAGGCCCGGGTTGACCAGCGTGGTGTCAACCGGATCGAAGAAGCGATCGAGCCGCTCGGTCCAGTTGCCCGCAACCCGGAAATTGAAGTTGTTCTTGCCGATGTCAAAACCGTAGTTCGCCTGGAAGTCGATCCCGCGGGTCTCCAACTGCGCGAAGTTGATCTGGGTCTGACGCAAGAAGTTGAGACCCAGGAACGTCGCCGAACCAGCCGTCCGGTTACGCGTGAACAAGCCACAGAAATCATTCGGGAAGGTCGGCAGATCATAGCAGGTATCGACGATATCCTGCGACGTCACCGCCTGAATGGCGTCCTCGATCTTGATCGAATAGTAATCGGCCGAGAACGACAGGCCCGGCACGAAGCGCGGCTGCACCACGGTACCGATCGTGAAGGTGGTGGCGGTTTCCTCCTGCAAATTGGGGTTGCCGCCCGAGGTGCCCGAGAAGCGCGCAGTGAGCGGATCCTCGAACCCGACCGGGATACCATCCGCGCGGCAATTGTTCAGGCGGTTCTGCGCCGTCGGATCATTGCTGGCCAGCAACCGGTCGATATTGGATTGGCTGCACGGATCATTGGGACGGAAGGTCGCGCCCTGCTGCGGATCGAACAGTTCCGCGATGTTGGGCGCACGGATCGCGCGGGCATAGGTGCCGCGGAACCGGATATCGGGAATGGGGGCCCAGACGCCGTTGACGTTCCAGGTGAAGTTCCCGCCGACAGTCGAATAATCGGCGTAACGGCCGGCGGCCCCGAAGCTCAGCTCGTAGAAGAAGGGCATATCCTTCAGCACGGGCAGATTGATCTCGGCAAAGGCTTCGCGGACGTCAAACGATCCACCCGCGTTGAACTGGCGGGTCGCCGCATCGAAGACCAGCTGCTGGTTGTCCGAGACATCGCCGATGAAAGTCCCGGCCGGACCTGCGGGCGAATTGGCCGGCAGGATGCCCAGGATCAAGTCATCAAAGCGCGAGCTGGACTTTTCCTTGCGGTATTCGGCACCAAGCAGGAAGCCCACCGGCCCACCGGGCAGGTTGAAGAAGCCGCTGGTATCGCCGCTGAGAAGGCCGGTCACCACGGTTTGCTCCAGACGGAAGCGGTTGGTGGTCGGGGTGGTGATGAAATCAACCCCGGCCTGGCTCACCGAATTGACCCCGCGGAACAGGTTCACCGGGGCGCACTGGCCATCGCCCGGGCGGAAGGTGAAGAAGCCGGGGGCGATCACCGGGAAGAACTCCGAGCCCGGGTGCGGCGGGGCCGCCGGGTTCACCGTCGAACGGCACGCCGGTTGGCCGGTGGCCGGATCAGTCACCACATCAATCGCCGCGAACAGGCGATCATAGCGCACCGAATTGCTGAAGGTGTTCTCGTTGTCGGTGCGGCCATAATTGCCGACCAGCTCATATTTGAGGTTCGAGGTGATCTCGCCCTCGATCCCGGCAACAATCCGGTAAGTGTCGCGCTTGGCCGTGGAAATGCCCGGCCCGAGATCAAGGAAGTCACGGCTGACCCGCAGGCCGCCCGCTTCGGCCGCATCAGCGCGCAGCACCTCGGGAATGAAGGGGTTGTCCGGCGCGATGAACAGGCTGTCGTAGAAGGTGTTGTAATTGTTACGGCTCAGCGTGTTGGTGCGGACGTATTTGGCATCAACCCAGATCTGCGCGGCGGGCGAGAATTCGAAATTGGCCCGCAGGTTGGCGTAGATGCGCTCCGATTCCGGGATCAGCGAGGTTTCGTTGGTGCGTTCAACCGCACCATCGCCGCCAAACTGGTTGGCGCCGGTCGAAATGATGCCATCGCGGAACGGGCGCACCGTGCCATCATCATTGGTGACAAGGCACCCGCCGCCGCCAAGGCCGGTGCGGCCGATATAGCTTTCGTTACAATCGGGAATGCCGTTGTTGTTGGTGTCGGCCGTGAAGAAATCGAAATCGTTACGGAAAATCAGACCGCGGTTCGATGAAATCGCAAAGCGCGGGTCCGCGCCAATCACAAAGGCTGACGAATTCGCCGCCCGATCAACCAGCGCCTGTTCGGCAGCGGTAATGCCGCCCGGGAACAGGGTGGCGACCTGTGCCGGCGTCGGGATCAGCGGCCCGGACGGGAAACGCGTGTTGCCCGGCCCGGGTCCACCAAGCCGGAACCGGTTGGCAAAGTTGGGCATGCTTGCCGCGTTGATATCACCGCGCTGGAAGCGGCGCAGCGGGTTGGCGTAAGTGGTCGAATTGTTGCCGCGGCCATTGTCACGGGTGAATTCGCGATCCCCCATGAGGATTTCATCATCCTGGGTGTAGCCCGCTGCCAGCGTCACGTTGCCGCGTCCGCCAGCGAAATTCTGCCCGACAATACCTTCAATGCGGTAGCTGCGCCCATCGCCTCTGGACGAAATGCCCATCTGGCTATCAATCATGATGCCTTCGTAGTCGCGCTTGAGCTTGTAGTTGACCACGCCCGTGACAGCGTCAGCACCATAGACCGCGGAAGCCCCACCGGTGAGCACCTCAACCTGTTCGATCAGCAGGCGCGGGATCGTCGCCACGTCAACCGTCTGCGATCCGGCGACGCCCGACACATGCCGCCAGCCATCAATCACCACCAGCGTGCGGTTGGCGCCAAGCTGCCGGAGATTGAGCGTGGCCTGACCGACCCCGCCCGCACCGCGCTCAAGCGAATCGGCGACCGTGCCTGACGAAATCAGCGCCGGAATCTGCCGCAGCGCAGCGGTCACATCGGTCGTCCCGAAATTCTGGAAATCGGCATTGGTCAGCGTGCTGACCGGCAGGGGTGCGGTGGCATTCGGATCGCGCGAGATGCGCGAGCCGGTAACGGTGATTGTCTTCGTGCTTTCTTCTGCGCTTTCCTGCTCCTGGTCGACATCCTGCGCAGCAGCACTCTCGGGCGAGAAGCCCGCCGTGAGCACCAGAGCACACGCCAAAGCCGGCATCGAAACCGCGTTGAACCGTTTGATCGAAATAGCCATGACTTTCCCCTTGCAATGCGATCCCTGCGGACAGCAAGGTCAGCCGGAGAGCCTGAAGTGCTCTCTGAACCTTGCCTGCTGGCGCAGTCGCAACAGAGCCTTTGCGAGGCATTCTGCTGCTATGTCAGGATCACAGCCCGTTACGCTTGGCAGGGTTATGACGGGTCGCGCCCCCCCTAACTCTGCCCCCCCAAGAATGCAGTTCGCGATGTTCATATCTTCGCAGACTGCCTCATATATCTAAAGAGATAGGCGAGTGAGAGGCAAGACCAAGAATCAACAATCAGCCGCCCAAGCCCGCCATGGGCGACAACTTGTTGCAAGTTGGCAACAACCAGTGCGAAGCTCCTGAGCGGGCGCCTAGCCTGGCCGCACGCAAAATTTCTCTCGATACTGTTTATTTACAGTATCTTGCTTCAATCCGGGGGTCACTTACGTGCCAGTGTGCTCCGGCCCCTTCAGCACGCGGCCGATCGCCGCGATCAATTCCTCGGACTTGTAAGGCTTTTTCAACAACTCGAATTGGTCCTGCTCGGCAATGCCAAGTTCATCAAATGCGCTGGCCGGAAAGCCCGATGTAAACAGCACCTTGATGTCGGGAAGCATCCGCCTGACGGCCTCGGCCAATTGCACGCCATTTATACCGCCCGGCATGATGATATCGGTGAACAGCAGATCAAAGTCGGGATCTACATTGAGCAATGCGAGCGCGGCTTTGCCATCAGGTGCTGCAACAACCTTGAAACCGGCATTCCTCAGCAACCGTTCGACATGTGCCCGCACTTCGGCCTGATCTTCGACCACGAGAATACGGATATCCACGCTCGAAAGGTTGGCATTGGCAACCGCCGAAAGTCTCTTTTCAACCCGCGAGACTTTGCCGATCGGGAGGTAGAGGTTCACTACAGTGCCCTGTCCCAGTTCACTGTAGATATGCGCTGTTCCGCCTGATTGCCGCGCGAAGCCGTAGACAGTGCTAAGGCCGAGCCCGGTGCCCTTGCCCACATCCTTTGTCGTGAAGAAAGGCTCGAAAGCCTTGGAAATCACCCGCGGGCTCATGCCCGAACCATTGTCAGACACGCTGATGCAAACGTATCGTCCCGGAACAAGATCGGATTTGGCGGCAACCATCTTGTTGGTTATCGTGACATTTTCGCAGCTTATTTCGACTTTTCCGCCGTCATTCCCGATTGCATCCCGCGCGTTGACGGCGAGATTGATGATCGCCTGCTCCAGCGCCCTGCCATCCACTTCAATGGGCTCGAGATCAGGAGCAACCGTCGTTTTCAGCTCGATGCTTTCCGTAAGGGCAGAGCGCAGCAGCAGCGTGACGTTCTCGATCAAATCCCGCAGATCAACCGAGGACGTGCTGAGATAGCCTTGACCCGAAAAGGACAGCAGCCGCGAAGTCAGGTTGGCAGCTGCTTCGGCAGCCTGCATGATCAGGGCAACCGATTCCGCGTCCTCCCCCTCAAGGTTGGCCATCTCAAGCAATTCGGCATTGCCTTGAATGATCATAAGCAGATTGTTGAAGTCATGCGCAATGCCGCCGGTCATCTGGCCGATCGCTTCAAGCGCCCGTGACCGGGTAAAGCCTTCGCGCTGGCGCTTTTCCACAGTGACATTCCGGCAGTTGCCAAGGATACGATAGGCCTTGCCGTCAGAATGGCGCAGGATCGAAGCCTTCACCTCGATTTCGACAATCGTGCCTTCATGATCCTGGAGCCTGAATTCGCACTCCCATCGATCAGCATCGGACTCAAGAGCCTGCTCAACCGACGTGACCACTCTTTCGCGGTCCTCGACCACAACATAGGGAAGCCATTGCATCGGATCATTGCCGACCCCATCGAAGTCGACGCCAAGCTTGGCGGGCCAGTTTGGTGTGATCCAGAAAGTTTCGGCTTCGAAATCCTGATCCCACAACACATCGCTCACGCTGTCGGCGATGATGCGGAAGCGTTCCTGCTCACGGCTCAGGCGCTGGGAGGACTCCGCTTCGGCGGTCACATCCCGTGCGATACCGACAATCCGCGGGCCATAATTC
This sequence comes from Erythrobacter sp., assembly GCA_046296075.1. Lineage (GTDB taxonomy): Bacteria > Pseudomonadota > Alphaproteobacteria > Sphingomonadales > Sphingomonadaceae > Erythrobacter. The sequence goes on from JBKBMC010000018.1 coordinate 30,036, forward strand.
GATTCACGCACTTCGGCGATGATCGCCATGTGCATCACTTTGCCATCGGGGCGGTTGAACCGCACCGTCACCGAATAGCCCTTCTTGTTGCGCATCGCTGCCTGCATCAGCTTTTCGTTTCCCGGATGATCTTCGGGATTGATGCGCGACAGAAACGTCTCGGCCTTCGCCGGGAAGCCCTCGGGTGACAGACCGGTCATTTCGAACAACTCGTCAGACCAGTGCAGGCGATCGTGTTCGATCCAGTAATCGAACACACCGATCTTGGCGACCGAACGGGCAATCATGAAATACTGTTCGGTCTCGCGGCTTTGCGAGATGGTTTCGTCAAGCTCCGCTTCAAGACGCTTTTCCTGGGTAATGTCGCGGACTGCGCCCACTACCGCCGTGGTGCGGCCGTTCTCGCCGAGCATCGCCTCACCAAGCACCCGCAACCGCATGGGTGTGCCCTTGCTGCTGCGAGCGCGCACTTCGGCCTGGTAGGGGGTCTGCGTCTTGATGCAGGCCTCCAGCATGGCGATCATCATTTGCCGGTCGGGTTCGTCAACGAAGTTGACGCAATCGGTCACGCTGGGGGGTGCTTCGGACTTGTCCCATTCCCAGATGTCATAGGCCCCATCCGACCACAGCACCTTGTCCTCATCAATATCGTAACCCCACGTGCCCACGCGTGCGATTTTCTCGCCGGTCGAGATCAGCCGCAGGTCCCGTTCGTGCTGCTCCTTGATCTTGCGGAGCTTGGTGAGATCTTTCTGGATGGAAAGATAGGCAATGGTTGCGCCGTTATCGTCCCGCACAGGAGAGATATTGAGTTCGGCCCAATAAGGCGTGCCATCCTTGGTGTAGTTGAGGATGGTCTCTTCAACATGTTCGCCCGCCGCCAGTCGCTTGAGAATGCGCGAGGCAACGGCGGCATCTGTGTCCTCCCCTTGAAAAATCTTGGGCGATTTGCCGTTCAGCTCAGCGCGGGTGTACCCTGTGGCGCGTGCCATCGCATGGTTGACATAGACAATCCGAGGCCCGCCGCGTCGGGTGAGATCCGCATCAGTGATCAGGACAAATTCAGGAGCTTGATCGAGAGCGTATTCTGTCAGGCTGGTCGTGGTTGTGGTCGCTTCGTTCATGCGCGCCTCCCCAAGCTTGTCTTATGATTATGAACCGCAAATGCTACCGTATTGCGGGAAATACGAAAGGCAAGTTAACCAACCCCAGGTAACCACATATTGACAACGCCGCATTCTGTATTTCTTGTTTTTTTGCAGAAATTTAGGAGATTATCACCCAACTCAAACTGCATACTTATTTGGGCAGCCCTGCGGTCTGCCCCGCCATTCCGCTGGCATTGACCGCCGTGATCAGATCCATCGCTTTGTACGGCTTTTGCAGGAGGTCGAAACCTTCCCACGCATGAACGCCGACTTCTGCAAATGCGCTGGCCGGAAAGCCCGAGGTGAACAGCACTTTCATATCAGGCAGAATGCGCACTGCATCACTGGCAAGCTGCACGCCGTTCATGCCGCCCGGCATGATGACATCGGTGAAGAGAAGATCAAACACCTCGCCAGCTTCGAGTAGCGCCAGTGCGGCCAATGCGTTCTCCGCACTTGTGACTTCGTATCCGGCCTTCGTCAGCAGCTTTTCGACATGGCTGCGAACCTCGGGCTGATCTTCGACGACGAGAACCCGCTGGCCTTTTGCAACTGGTGCGATCTCGGCATCGCTTACCTCGGGACGAGGTGCATTGGACGCCTTGCTGACAGGCAGGTAAAGCTTGACTGTGCTGCCGCGCCCAACCTCGCTATAAATCTGGAGAGCG
>JBKBMC010000019.1:0-31325 GCA_046296075.1 Erythrobacter sp.
GATCCGGTGAAGCGTCCGGTCGCAGCCGTGGCCGACCAGAAGGAACTGCGCGACATTGCCGAGGTGCGGCTCGAGATTGCCGATGATACCGCGCTAACCCTGCTATTCGATCCCGGCCAGTCGCTTGAGGAGCGAATTGTGGCGGAGCAATTTATCACCGATTGATAGCGCCGTCGGTATCACGGAAGAAGTGGGCCGAGGGCGCAAAAGCCTCTTGCATTGCGTAGCCCTGCCCCATATACGCGCGCCTCTGCCCCGGGCGTTAGCTCGGGGTTGCTCCCCGATAGCTCAGCGGTAGAGCATTCGACTGTTAATCGAATGGCCGTAGGTTCGAATCCTACTCGGGGAGCCATTTTCCTTCCATCACCGGAAAGCCTCACCGCTGCGGCACAAACCGCACGGCGGTGCCGCCTGACGCCGCCAGTTGCAGCGCCAGCGTATCGCCCTTGCGCAGCGCGCGCTGGGTGATGGTGAGGGCATAGGGATTGGTCTCCCAATGCGCATCCGGGCCATCGGCATAGATTTCGGCGGTGTAGGTGACGCCGTCGGCGAGGAAATCGAGCGGCACCGACACGCTGCGCGACACGCCGTCGCTCACCGCGCCAAGGAACCAGGTATCTGTTCCCCGCGCCTGCCGCGCCATGACCACGAATTCGCCGATCTCGCCAGCCACGGCGACTGATTCCTCCCAGTCCGCTGCGACATCCTTGATGAACTGGAATGCGTCCATCCGCGCCGCGTAATTCTCGGGCAGGTCTGCTGCCATCTGGAGCGGTGAATAGAGCACCACATAGAGCGCCAATTGCTTGGCCAGCGTCGTCTGCGGGCGGATCGCCGGATCGCTGCGCGGCATATCGGGGCGCAGCGGCGGGCGGGAATTGGGATGCAGATCGAAAATGCCGGGCGTGAAATCCATCGGGCCTGACAGCATCCGCGTGAAGGCCAAGGTCGCCTCGTGCTCGGGCGGATTGGGCGGCCAGCCCCACGCATTGTATTCCATACCGCGCGCGCCTTCGCGGGTCATCCAGTTGGGATAGGTCCGGCGCAGCCCGGTATCCTTGACGGGTTCATGCGCATTGATCGCGATGCGCCGCTTTGCGGCCGCCTTGACCACCCGCAGATGATGCCCGACCATGAATTGGCTGTCGTGCCATTCGCGCCGCAGGATGCCCTTGTCGTCATAGCGCACGATATCGCCCGCATCAGCGACATAGCCGGTCTTCACCGCAGGCACGCCGTGCTTCTCGTAGAGATCGAACGCCGCCTCCATCTGCGCTTCGTAATTGGCGACATGGCCCGAGGTTTCGTGGTGACCGATCAGGCTGACACCCTTGCGCGCCGCATAGTGGCTGAGCATCGGCAGATCGAAATCGGGATAGCTTTCGGTGAAGCGGAACACTTCGCCATTGTTGAACCAGTCGCCATCCCAGCCGATGTTCCAGCCTTCCACCAGCACCCCGGCAAAGCCATGCTCGGCGGCAAAATCGATGTGGCGGATCACATCGGCATTGTTGGCGCCGTGGATGCTATCATTGCCCCAGCTGCGATCGCGGATATGCATTTCCCACCAGACGCCGAGATATTTGCCGGGTTTGACCCACGACACATCGCCCAGCGCATTGGGTTCGTTGAGGTTGAGGATGATGTCCGAATTGATGAGGCCCACTGCATCAGGCGCGATCTGGATGGTGCGCCACGGGGTTTGGAATGGGGTTTGCCCATGCACCTTGATCCCGTCAGCCCCGGCACGCGGCAGGGCTTCGAAAATGCCGGGTCGCAGCGCGAGCAACGACATGGAGGAATAATCCATCAGCGCTGCCTCGTGGATGCTGAGATGCAGCCCATCGGCCTTGCGGAAGGTGATCGGGGTATGAGCATCTTCCACATCCCCCGCGCGCCCCTTGCGATAGAGATATTCGTAGCGGTTGAACTGGCGGCTCGGGATCCACCATGTCTGGGTGTCCTCGCCGACCGCAAACTGGGTCAGCTCCTCGATCAGCTTGAGCGGCCCGGTAAACGCAGGCTGCTCGGGCAGTTCGTAGCGGAAACCCACGCCCGTATCGAACACGCGGAAGCGCACCGTGACTTGCCGCTGGGGGCCTGTGGTGGCGGCGAAAGTCACCGCCAATTCGTTGTGATGATCGCGGACCAGCCGCCGCTCACCCCATGGCTGTTCCCAGGTTGCATCATGCGATTTGCGAGTGGTGGCGGTGATCGCGAGATCGCGGTCAAATCCGTGGTGATCGAGGAACATCAGCCCCAGCTTGGAAGGTGCGATTGCCTCGCGCCCGGCAAAGCTCGCGGTATAACGGGCCGTGCCGCCTTCATCGCTGATCATGACCACGATCCTCCCATCGGGCGAAGCGACACTGACGCTTTCTGCCGCCAGTGGTCCGCAGGCCCCGATAAGCGCGGCAAAGGCTGCCAGTCTGCTCCACAAATTCATCGCTTCCCCTCCCCTTGCGCCGGCGTGCAGCGCCTCATGGTATCCGTGTGAAAATCCGGTAGCCCCATGCGGGCAGATCGAGCGTCTCGCCCCCGCTGAAACGGATCGGTGCGCCGCCCGCCATTGCATCGGCATAGGCCCCGTGGTGGCGGGCAAGCGTGAAGCTGACTTGCCGGGGTTCAGGGCTGAGGTTGAACACCGCAAACACCCGGCTTGCGCCCTGTTGCCGCACAAAGCTCAGCACAGATTGGGACGCAGAGTTGGGCACATCGATAAGCGCACCGCCATGCAGCCCGTTGTGCAGCGCAGCCTCGCGGGTTTTGAGCGCGATCAGTCTGCGGAACAGCGGATCAAAGCGGCCCTGTTGCCAGGCAATCGCGTCTTTCTCGAAAAAGGCGAGCCGGTGATCGAGATCCGCCTCCTGCCCGTTATGGATCAGCGGAATGCCCGGCCCTGTAAAGCTGAGCGCAATCGCCGCTTCATAGGCCGGGCCATAAATCGCCGCGGCCACCCCATCCCACGCGTTCTGATCGTGGTTGTCGGTATAGACCATCCGATAGGCCGCGCGCGGCCAGGCGACATTCTGCCCCGCGTAATAGCCGCGCATGGCACCGGCATCGGCCTCACCCCGCGCGATCCGCTGCATCACCTGCTTCCATTCCCACGCATAGGTCGCATCAAAGGCGCGGGCATGCAGATCGCGCTGCTCCCATTCGGCAAGCATGAAGACGGGCTTGATCGCATCAAGCTGGCGGCGCGCGGCTTCCCAGAAATCGAGCGGGACATAGCCTGCGACGTCAGCGCGGTAGCCATCGATCCCGAAGGCGCGCACCCAGTAAGCAAGGCTATCCGCCATATAGGCGCGCAGGGCCGGGTTGGCGTAGTCAAAGGCCACGACATCCGACCAATCCGTGCCTTCGGGCGGCATGAACGTGCCTTCGGGGCTGCGCTGATACCATTCGGGATGGCTCGCCGTGAGCGGGTTGTCCCACGCCGAATGGTTCGCCACCCAATCAAGGATCACTTTCATCCCCAGCGCATGGGCCTGATCGATAAAGGCGCGCAGATCCTCTTCGCTCCCCAGGTCGGGATTGATCCCGCGATAGTCCTTCACCGCATAGGGGCTGCCGAGTGCGCCCTTGCGGTTCACCGCGCCAATCGGATGGATCGGCATCAGCCAGACAATATCGACCCCCATCGCGGCCAGCCGCGGCAGATGTTCCTGCGCGGCGCGAAAGGTGCCTTCGCGGGTGAACTGGCGGGTGTTGATCTGGTAGATCACTGCGTCGCGGGTCCATGCCGCATTCTCGAAGGTGACATAGGGGCGCGGATCATGGGCTCCTTGGGCCGCTGCACTGGTGGCGAGCATGCCCGCCGCGATCGCCAAGGCGAGCCGCGCGATCATACCGCCTCTCCCACAGGAGCAGGCATTGCCTTGGCCACGCTCCCGGCATCCTCTACAAACAACGTCGCCAGCGCCGCCAGCGCAAAGGATGCCCCGCCAATCGCCATGGCATAGATCGGCGCTCCGTCGAAAAACACCGTGAGCATGAAGCCGAGCAAGGTCGCCGCGACAAGCTGCGGCACCACGATGAAGATATTGAAAATCCCCATGTAAATGCCCATTTTGCGCGCCGGGACAGAGCCTGCGAGGATCGCATAGGGCAGCGACACGATCGAGGCCCAGGCAATGCCCAGCCCGATCTGCGGAATCCATAGCAGCGCCGGATCGCGCACCAGCAGCATCCCGGCAAAGCCGGCCGCGCCCAAAGCGAGGTTGAGGCCATGCAGCCTGCGCCGATCAATCCGCGCCGCAATCACGACAAAGCCGAGCGCGGCGGCGGCGGCGAGCCCGTTTCGCACCGCGCTCATCAGACCCCACCAGTCACCGGCATCCTGATAGCCGCGCGTCGCCGGATCGCTGGCCCTGAAGTGATAATCGGCAATCGCGGGCACGCCGTAGATCCACAGCGCGAACATCGCGAACCAGCTGAAGAACTGGACCACTGCCAATTGCCGCATCGTGGCGGGCATGGCGAAGAGATCATTGACGACTTCCATGAAGCCGCTCTCGCCGCGCCCCTTGGAGCGCAGCATACCTGCGGCCAGTTGCACCGCGCCAAAGCCCGCGATCAGTCCGGCGAGGACATACAACTCCTGCGCAATGTCGATATCGCCGAGCCAGTCAGGGCGCATGGCGCTGCGTCCCACCCCAAGCGCCACCGCAAGAGTGACCCCCGCCAGCACCCAGCCCAGCCCGCCAGCGAAAAACTGCCCGGCCGAACGTTGCACGCTGGCGGCAGCGCGAGGCGCAAGGCCCAGCGCCTTATGCCGCGCAGCCTCAAAAGCGGCGAGCTGTTCAGGGCTGTATTCCTTGGTCGTCAGCACCGTCCACACCACGGCAGACAGCAGCGCGGCGGCGCCGATGTAGAACGCCCAGCGCACGGTATCGGGAATCTCCCCCGCTGGCGCGACATTGCTGAGGCCCAGCCAATTCGTCATGACCCATGGCAGCGCGCCCGCGATCACCGCGCCGATCCCGATGAAGAAGCTTTGCATCGCATAGCCGCGCGTGCGCTGGCGATCAGGGAGGTTATCGCCAACAAAGGCGCGAAATGGCTCCATCGTGATGTTGAGCGAGGCATCCATCACCCACAGCATGCCTGCAGCCACCCACAGCGCAGGCGAATTGGGCATGATGAACAGAGCCAGACTCGCCAGCAGTGCGCCAGCGAGAAAATAGGGACGGCGGCGGCCGAAGCGGTTCCACGTCTTGTCCGAGAGGTGCCCGATAATCGGCTGGATCAGCAGCCCTGTCATCGGCGCAGCAATCCACAGGATCGCGAGCTCGTGAACCTCGGCACCCAGGGTCTGGAAGATCCGGCTGACATTGCCGTTCTGCAATTCGAAGCCGATCTGGATGCCAAGAAAGCCGAAGCTCATGTTCCAGATCTGGCCAGCGCTCATCGCAGGCTTGCGCCCGGCCGTGCTGGTATGCGGCCCCTCCATGGCTATCCCCTCGCCTCACGCGCTGCGGCGGATGACTCCGCCCGAACGCTTGTGTTCTTGGTGCGGCAGTGTGCCGCTTTTGCAAAGTTTTGCAAGATTGGGAGAAAATTTTCGTAGAAAAATCCTGCAATCCACCGCAATCAGGATGTCATTTTCCTAATATTTGCTAACTTTTTTGCATCACGCGCACGCCATTTGCCGCAATACAAAGAATTGCAAAAAGTGATGTTCAATGGCACAAGACCCAGCGGAGGGAATACTTCATGACACTTTACCGAGCGATCAGGCGCGCGGCAATTGGCGCCGCTATCAGCGGCCTTGCGTGGAGCGCTGTTGCGACTGCGCAGCCCCAGCCGCAGGCCGCGCCCGAATCGCTGCGCGACCGCCCGCCCGAAGATGAAGTGGTCTATTTCGTGCTGCCCGATCGCTTCGCCAACGGCGATCCGCGCAATGATCGCGGCGGATTGAAGGGCGACCGGCTTACCCACGGTTTTGATCCGACGCACAAGGGCTTCTTCCACGGCGGCGATCTGGCGGGCCTGACCGCCAAGCTCGATTACCTGCAAGGCATGGGCATCACCGCAATCTGGTTTGCCCCGATCTTCCAGAACAAGCCGGTGCAAGGTCCGAAAGGCGATGAAAGCGCAGGCTATCACGGCTACTGGGTGACGGATTTCACCCGGCCCGACAGCCATTTCGGCACCATGGACGAATTCAAGGCGTTCGTCGCCGCTGCCCATGCGCGCGGGATGAAGGTCTATATGGACATCATCACCAATCACACTGCCGATGTGATCCGCTACCGCGAAGGTGACGCGGCGGGCTATGCCTATCGCAGCATCGCCGATTACCCGTATTCGCGCCGCGGCGGCGTGGATGGTGCCCCGATCAATCCGGGCTTTCTTGGCCATGAGGTGCGCACCGAAGAGAATTTCGCGCGTCTCACCGATCCGACCTATGCCTACACGCCGGAAGTTCCGTCCGCCGAAGCCAAGGTGAAGGTGCCGGCATGGCTCAATGATCCGATCTATTATCACAACCGCGGCGATACGACCTTCAGTGGCGAGAACAGCCGCCACGGCGATTTTGTCGGGCTGGATGATCTGTTTACCGAGCATCCCCGCGTGCTCGCCGGGATGATCGATATCTATGGCGACTGGATCAGGAACACCGGGATCGATGGCTTCCGGGTGGACACCGCGCGCCATGTGAACCCCGAATTCTGGCAGAGCTTTGTGCCCGCGATGCGCCGGATCGCTGCCGAACAGGGCATCCCGCATTTCCACATCTTCGGCGAAGTGTACCGCGATACGCCCGACAGCGGCTACATCGCACAATATACCCGCCGCGATGACTTTCCGGCGGTGCTCGATTTCGCGTTCCAGATGGCCATGATGGAAGCGCTGAGCGGCACCAAATCGCCGCAGGTGATCGTCGAGATGTTCGATGGCGATGTGCTCTATGAAGGCGGCGAGGCGGCGGCACGCACTCTGCCGACATTCCTCGGCAATCACGACATGGGCCGCTTTGCCACGCTGCTGCGCCAGCGCGTGCCGGGGATTTCGCCGGATGATCTGCTGGCGCGGGTCAAGCTTGGCCATGCCATGATGATGAGCCTGCGCGGTAGCCCGGTGGTCTATTACGGCGATGAACAGGGCTTTGTCGGTGATGGCAATGATCAGGACGCGCGCGAGGATATGTTCGCAAGCCAGGTCGCCAGTTACAATGATAATGCCCTCATCGGCACCGATGCCACCACCGCCAGCGCCAATTTCGATGTGCGCCATCCGCTCTACCGGCTGATCGGCGAGCTTGCCGCCGTGCGCAAGGATCACCCCGCGCTGCGGCGCGGGCGGCAAGTGGTGCGCTCTTATGCCGATACCGCGCCGGGCCTCATCAGCTTTTCGCGATTTGATCCCGAAACGGGCGCGGAATACCTCCTCGCCTTCAACACCTCACACCAAGCCGTGACGGCGCGCTCGGCAATCGGCTATACAGCACAAGCCCTCAGCCCGCTGCATGGCACCTGCCCTGACCGCGCCGCGGCTCCGGGCAGTGTCACGCTGAGCCTGCCGGCCTTCGGCTGGTGCATCGCGCGCGTCAAAAGGCCCCAAGAATGAACACGACCACGTCGATGCGTATCGTCCCCAATCCGCATACCCGAACCGAAGAGGACCCGTGGTGGCGCGGCGCAGTGATTTACCAGATCTATCCGCGCAGTTTTCGCGATACCAATGGCGATGGGATCGGCGATCTTGCCGGGATCGTTGAAGGTCTTGATTACATCGCCTCACTCGGGGTTGATGGCATCTGGATTTCGCCCTTCTTCACCTCGCCGATGAAAGATTTCGGCTATGATGTGGCGGATTATTGCGGGATCGACCCGACATTCGGCACCTTCGCTGATTTCGACGCAATCATCGCCAAGGCGCACCGGCTTGGCCTGAAGGTCATCATCGATCAGGTCTATTCGCACACCTCAGATGAACACGCGTGGTTTCAGGAAAGCCGCGCGGATCGGACCAATTCCAAGGCCGATTGGTATGTCTGGGCTGATCCCAAGCCCGACGGCGCACCGCCTTCGAACTGGCAATCGGTGTTCGGCGGATCGGCGTGGCAGTGGGATGGGCCGCGCAAGCAATATTACCTGCACAATTTCCTGATCAGCCAGCCCGATCTCAACGTGCATAACCGCGCGGTGCAGGATGCCCTGCTCGAAGTGACGCGGTTCTGGCTGAACCGGGGCGTGGATGGTTTCCGGCTCGATGCGCTCAACTTCACGATGCATGATCCGCACTTGCGCGACAATCCGCCCTCGGGCCTGCCGATCGAACAGGTCACGCGGCCGTTTGACATGCAGATCCGGCGATATAACCAGTCGCACGCGGATATTCCGGCATTCCTCGAACGCATCCGCGGGGTGATTGATGAATTCCCTGCCCGCTTCACCGTCGCGGAAGTCGGCGGGCCGGAGCCGCTTGCTGAAATGAAGGCCTTTACCCACGACGGCAAACGGCTTGATTCCGCCTATAATTTCGATTTTCTCTATGCGCCCAAGCTGACTGCTGATTTGGTGCGCGCCTCGCTGCTGCAATGGGACGGTTCGCCCGAGGAAGGCTGGCCATCTTGGGCCTTTTCCAACCATGATGCGCCGCGCGCGATCACCCGCTGGGCCGATGGCTTTGATCAGGGGCAGATCGCACGGCTCAATCTCCTCCTGCTGCTGGCGCTGCGCGGCAATCCGATCATCTATCAGGGCGAGGAACTGGGCCTGCCGCAGGGCCATGTCGCTTTTGAGGATCTGCAAGACCCCGAAGCCATCGCCAACTGGCCGCATACGCTGGGCCGCGATGGCGCGCGCACCCCGCTGCCCTGGGCCCAGAACGCCCCGCAAGCGGGCTTTTCCCATGCCAACCGCACCTGGCTCAAACTCGATGCGGCGCACACCAGCCATGCGATTGACCGGCAATTGCCCGATCCCGCCTCGCTGGTCAGCTATACCCGCCGCCTGCTGACCGCCCGGCGCGCCCAGCCCGCGCTGGTGCAGGGCACGAGCCATGTGCTCGACACGCCGTCGCAGATCGTCGCCTTCATCCGCGAGGCGGACGGCGCCGGAGTGCTGTGTACCTTCAACCTTGGCGATCAGGCGATTGCGTGGCAGCCTCCTGCCCGCTTTGCCGGGGGGACTGTTCTCGCGGATACCGCCGCGCTAGAGCCTGTACGGACAGTGCCCGAAATTCTCGCCCCATGGTCGGGCTATTGGGTCACAGCGGGGGACGGTTAGCGATCATGGTAGCGAGCGAGACGAAAGCCAAACGCAACGCGCGCCTTGAAGATATCGCGCGCGAGGCGGGTGTTTCGATCTCCACCGTCTCGCGCGCCCTGAATGACAGTCCGGCGGTCAAGCGGCGCACCAAGCAGGAAATCTGGAAGATCGCCCGCGCCCATGATTATGATTTCGCGCAGCATATGCCGCAAGGCCCAGTCGGGGCGGAAGCCACCATCGCGGTGATCGTGCCCGCCCCGCAAGCGCGCGAGACGCGGGTGGCAGACCCGTTCTTCCTCGAACTGCTTGCCGGGATTGCCGAGGCCGCACGTGAACGCAACGCCGATCTGCTGATCAGCCATCTCTATCCGCGTTCAGCCGAAGATCTCGAATTTGCGATGGCGACGAGCCGGGCGACAGGGATGATCTTCATCGGGCAAAGCTCGCTCCACAATGCCTTCAACCAGATGGCGAGCCGCGATGATCGCTTCGTGGTGTGGGGCGCGGAATTGCCCGATGCGGCCTATTGCGCGGTGGGTTCCGACAATATCGCAGGCGGTCGCAAAGCCACCGCTCACCTCGCCCGGCTGGGCCGGCAGCGGGTGCTGTTTCTTGGCGACACGGAAGCGCCCGAGGCCGAGCAGCGCTTTCGCGGCTATCGTCAGGCGCTGGAGGAAGCGGGCCTGCCGTGGGACGAAAGCCTGGCTGTCAGCGCGCATTTCGATGTTCATTCGGGCGAAGCGGCCACGCTTGCGGCGATTGATCGCAGCGTGAAATTTGATGCGGTCTTTGCCGCCAGCGATCTGATCGCGATTGGCGCGATCCGCGCGCTCACCCGCTCGGGCCGCAAGGTCCCGGGGGATGTTTCGGTGGTGGGCTATGACAATATTCCCGCCGCGCGGCTCGTCACCCCGCGTCTTACGACGATTGATCAGAGCACGGCGCTTGCCGGACGGATGCTGGTGTCCAAGCTGATTGATTCGCAAGGCGGCAGGGCGGCCTCGGAACGGCTCGAAACCAGCCTGCTGATCCGCGAATCCTGCGGGGGATGATGATGGAACAAACCGGCCCGTTGCAACACATCGTGATTGTCGGCGGAGGCAGTGCCGTATGGATGACAGCCGCTGCGCTGGCCCAGGCCGTCGGCCCGGCCTGCCGCATCACGCTTATCGAAGCCGAGGTGATCGGAACAGTCGGTGTGGGCGAGGCACCGATCCCGCCGATCCGCAACTTCAACCAGCGGCTCGGCATCGACGAAGCGACTTTCGTGCGCGAGACACAAGGGAGCTACAAGCTCGGCATCCAGTTCGTCGACTGGCACCACAAGGGCGCGAGCTATTTCCACCCCTTTGGCCAGTATGGCGCGGAGTTTGACAGCGTCCCCTTCTACCATCACTGGATGGCGGGGCATCTCGCGGGCGAGATTGCTGGCCCCATCGATGACTTCTCGATGTGCTGGGCGATGGCCAAGGCAGGCAAGTTTGCCCACCCCTCGCCCGATCGGCGGCTGATCCAGTCGACCTTTGATTACGCCTACCACTTCGATGCCGGGCTCTATGCCGCCTTCCTGCGGCGCTATGCCGAACAACGCGGCACCATCCGTGTGGAAGGGCGCGTGGTGGATGTTGCGCTGCGCGGCGAGGATGGGTTCATCACAGCCGTCACCCTTGAGGATGGCGCGCAGATTGCCGGCGATTTCTTCGTCGATTGCTCGGGCTTTCGCGGCCTGCTTATCGAGGAAGCCCTCCACGCGGGCTACGACAATTGGCAGCACTGGCTCCCGTGCGACCGCGCCGTTGCGGTGCCCTGCGAACGCGGCGCCTTCACGCCCTTTACCCGTTCGACCGCGCGCGAAGCCGGGTGGCAGTGGCGAATCCCGCTGCAACATCGCACCGGCAATGGCTATGTCCATTGCAGCCAGTTCATCTCCGAAGACGCAGCCGCCGAGACCTTGCTCGCCAACCTTGATGGCAAGCCGCTCGCCGATCCGCGGCCCTTGCGCTTTGTCACCGGCAAACGCCGCAAGTTCTGGGAGAAGAACTGCGTCGCCATCGGGCTGTCGGCGGGCTTCATGGAGCCGCTCGAATCCACCAGCCTGCACCTGATCCAGTATGGCATCCTGCGGCTGATCGCGCTGCTGCCCGACCAGCGCATGTCCCCGCTGCTGGCACGCGAATACAACGCGCAGACCGCGATCGAATATGAACGCATCCGCGATTTCCTTATCCTGCATTACAAGGCGACGGCGCGCGATGATGGCGAGCTGTGGCGCTACACCGCCAACATGGCGATCCCCGACAGCCTGCAATACAAGATCGATCATTTCCGCGAATACGGGCTGTTGGTGGCCGATGAGCGCGAGCTGTTCGCCAATCCGAGCTGGATCGCGGTCTATTTCGGCCAGGGCATCACCCCGCGCCGGGCGCCCGCGCTTGCCGCGATGCGCAGCTTTGTGCCGGTGGCTGAACGGATGGGCGCCATTGCCCGCGCGATGGATGAAGCCGTCAACGCTATGCCAAGCCACAGCGAATTCATTGCGCGGCACTGCGCCGCGCCGCCGCTCGCCGCCTGATCATTCGATCTGGCAGGAAAAAGGGCCCGCCGTCTCTGGCGAGCCCCTCCCCCCGGTCTTGCGACCCTGAAATCCGATCAGAAATTCTTGCGGATCGTAAAGTTGAACGTGCGGCCATACTGTTCGAAACGGCTCGCAAACACACCGACCTGTGCACCATTGGCATTGAACAGATCATTCTGCGTCACAAATGGAGCATTGGTGAGGTTCGCACCTTCCAGCAGAACAGTGAGGCCCTTCAAGGCGCCGCTTGAATTCTGGAAGGTATAGCCGATCTGGGCGTCAATCACCGTCTCGGGGCGAGCGTCTGCACCGAACAGGCCACCATCAAAGTTCTGCACTTCCGACAGGAAGCCCGAACGGTAACGGGCGTTCACGCGCGCGCGCCAGCCATTCTTCTCGTAGAACACATCGCCCGACCAGGTGACATCCGAATAGCCCGGAATACTGATCGTGCCGCCACCAGGCTGGTTTATCTTGGCATCGGCATAGGTGATGCTGAAAAAGCCGCCGAAACCATCAAGCGCCTGGACGAAATCGCCAAAGCTGGCGCGGATCGTGCCCTCGACACCAGTGATCCGTCCATCCGAGAAGTTGACAGGCCCGCCAAAAGTCCCGGTCGAGAGCTCAGGGTTGGTAGCAAGAATGCCGCCAAATCCGGCATTGTTGATCGGCTGGGTCAGATCGCGGATCTCGCTGAAGTCGACAATCCAGTCCTTCAACTCCTTGTGGAAACCGGCAATGATGATCGCCGATGCAGGGCCAAAGTACTTTTCGAAGGATATATCGAACGAGGTCGAGCGATAAGGCTGAAGGAACGGATTACCCCCGCCAAGGCCAAAGCACACCAACTGAGGCGGATTGAAGCCAACCACCGTATCGGGACGCTGATCGCCATTGGTATCGATACAGCTTTGTGGATTGAACCCGATGTTCTGGTTTGCTGCCATCTGATCAAGGCGCGCACGGGTCACGGTCTGCGCTGCCGCGACACGGATGAAAGTGTCAGAAGCCACCTCAAAGGCGAGGTTCGCGCTCGGCAGCCAGTTACCGTAGTTGAAATCAACCGTGTTGACTCCGCCAGCAATCGTCCCGGTCGAGCTCTGGCTGGTATCCGCATACCGCAGACCGATATTGCCGCGCACCGGAACATTCCCCAGCGTGCCATCAAGATTGGCTTGCAGATAGAAGTTATGGATCTGCTCGCTCACCACCCATTCGGTATCGAAGGTGCCCTTCTCCACCAAATAAGTGCCATCAGTCAGAAAGCTCGACGGATCATAGGCAAGGATGTTCTGGCCAAGCGAGCGCGTGTTGGTGCGCCCGATGATCGCGTTTGCCGGGATAGCAAGCGAACCGTTCACGAACCGGTTGGACGCGCGCAGGAAGCTTTCGTTGGAATCGAAGTTCTTCGTGCGATCTGTATAGAGCCAGCCAGCGCGGATATCCTTGATGATGCCGCTGTCGACTTCCCAGCGGGCTTCCGCCCGCAGTTGGTGCAGTTCATCCTCGATGCGCGGCTCCTTGATAAAGCCGACCTGGCCCCAACCGCCTGGATCGGTGAGCAGCACATTGGCCGGATTGGTGTAATCGAGCTGGCCAGCAATCGAATAGGCGCCGCTTCGCGGCATGGTAAAAGTCAGACGATCCTGCGCACCCGAGCGCGCAGCGCCCGTACCGGCATAGGACTCATAGTCGATGTCGTTGCGGGTCAGAGTCGAATAGCCATAGTCGACCATAAAGCCGAGGTTGTTGGTCACCTTGAAATCAAGATTGGTGCCGATGGCGAAGATCTGGGACTCGCTGCCTTCGGTATCGGTACGCAGGATCGGCACTACGCCCGAGAAAGTGGCCGTATCGGCGAAGGGCCCAGCACCCGTTGCGCCTTCGAACTGCGCACCGCTCCACGAAGCAATCGGAGTTTCCGTTCCGCGGAACACGCCCGATTCTTTGGTGTCGGTGTAAAAAGCATCGATGTTGAGCGCGAACTTATCGCTTGGCTGGAACTGCAGCGCACCGGCAACCGAAAGGCGCTGAAAATCGCGGCTTACTGCGCCTTGCCGCGGGTTATCGGCAGGATAGATCAGATCCTGGGCCGTGCGGCCAACCTGGAACTCGTTGGTTTTAAGCTCGCGGCTGACAAACTGGGTGGGATTGGATTGCAGCGTCGCCCCAAGCGACCAGCCCACCGTGCCATCCTTGTTCTGATCGATGTACGACGCGAAAAAGCGATAGCCATCAGCGGGGAAATCAGGGTTGAGCGATCCCTGATCGTTTCGCGAATAGGTCGCCGAAACGCTGATCTGACGGCTCTTGTAATCAAGCGGCTTGACGGTGCGAAGATCGACCGCGCCAGCAATCCCGATGGCAGCAAGCTGCGCATCACCGGTCTTGTAGACAATCGCCGAACCGATCAATTCGGACGGGAACTGGTCGAATTCGATCCCGCGATTGTTCCCGGCTGTCACCACTTCGCGGCCGTTCAGCAGCGAAAGGCTGAAATCCGGCCCGAGGCCGCGGATGGAGATCTGTTGCGAACGGCCCCGCACGCGCTGCGCGGTCACCCCCGGCAGGCGGGCGAGCGAATCGGCGATCGAAAGGTCAGGCAAAAGACCGAGGTCTTCTGAAGCGATGACTTCCACGATGCTGGTCGCGTTGCGCTTTGCACCGAGCGCCGACTCGATGGAGCTGCGAATCCCGGTGACAGTGATGTCATTACCCTGCCCATCGATCTGCGCCTCGGAGTCGTCGGTGGTTTGCGCCACTGCTGGCATTGCCGATGCCATCAACGCGACCCCGGTGGCCGCACCGCACAGCAGGCGCGCGTTGGCGGAAATTGCCCTCAAACCCATCACTACTCTCCCCCTTCTCGCCACTCTTGGCGAGCGTCTTTTCATTTTTTTTCATAGCTCACTTCGCGGGCCGCGTAAATGTCGAATTTTTGACCGCAGGCGCGGCAGAGAAAATAGACATTTTCTCTCGTAAATTCCGATGTTTGTGCAAGCGAATTGCAATCGAAGCCGAATAATATCCACAACCCGATGCAAGCAGGAGTAGCGACGACCTATCCAGTAGAGTCACCACCCGCCCTGAACGACCCATGCAAATCAATGCGCATCTTATCACGCTCATTTCAGGCGATTCTCTTGAGAGATTGGCAATCCGCGAGCAGTTTGGTAGCCTTTGTTTGGGAGAGACACAGAACATGGCAAGCGCAGCAATCGGGCCAGAATGGGCAATTTCGCTGGCGCAGCTCTCCCAGGAGCAATTTTCGCTTTTCAATCATGATCTTGTGACTGTTGACAGCTTTCTCGCGGACCCTGAAATCATCCGCGAGTACGCAAATTTGCATAAATTTGCAGAAATTACGCCGCAATATCCCGGCATCCGTGCCGCGCTTGATTCTTGCGTATGTGAGGCCTGGCTTACCCAGCTTGCACCGTTCCTCAGCACCCACTTCGGCCCGCCGGACAGCCGCTGGACGATGCAGGCCTGGTATTCGCTCGTCACGACACCGCCCGGCCACTTGCTGCCGATCCAGTGCTTTCCCCATGTCGATGGCACTGATCCGGCGCAGATTGCGATGATGCTGTACCTGCATGACAGCCCGCATGGCGGCACGGCCTTCTTCCGCCACCGGTCTTCAGGCCTCAGCGCGCTGACCGCTGCGACCTTCCCCGCCTATCGCGCCGCGCTCCAAGGCGACGTCGCCCGCACCGGCCTGCCCACACCCGCCTATCCCACTGATGGCGGGCCGCATTTCGAGCGGCTGCACGCCACCACCGGCGCGTTCAATTCGGCGGTGTTCTACCGCGGCAATATTCTCCATTCCGGGGTGATTGATAATGCCGCCCCGCTCCCCGCCGATCCGCGCACCGGGCGGCTGACCATCAACGCCTTCTTCCGTCCCATCTGAGCGCGCCCTGCGCCCGTAGCTGAGCAAGCCATGACCAACACACCAAAGCGCAAACTCGTTATCGTAGGCGGCGGCACAGCCGGATGGATTACAGCCGCAGCCTTTGTCCGCCTGCTCGGGCGCAGCCTCGACATTACGTTGGTGGAATCCGAAGCCATCGGTACGGTGGGCGTGGGCGAGGCGACAATCCCGCAGATCATCCGTCTCAATGCGATCCTCGGGCTCGATGAGATGGAATTCGTGCGCGAGACCAAGGGCACCTTCAAGCTCGGGATCGAATTTGTCGATTGGGGGCGCAAGGGGACAAGCTATCTCCACACCTTCGGCGATGCCGGGTTGAGCCTCGCCGGGGCTGCGTTTCACCACTACTGGCGCCGCGCTGCTGCCAGCGGCCACACATCCGATCTGTGGCACTATTCGCTGCATCGCCTTGCCGCCGATCACGCGCGCTTTGGCAAGCTTGACCGGGTCGGCAACACCGCGATGACCGGCCTTGCCTATGCCTATCATTTCGATGCCGGGCTCTACGCGGCCTTCCTGCGGCGTTATGCCGAAGGCGAGGGCGTCGTCCGCCACGAAGGCATTGTCCAGCAAGTGAGCCGTAACGGAGAAAGCGGCGACATCACCGCCGTCACGCTCGACAAGGGCACGCGGGTCGAAGGCGATTTCTTCATCGATTGCACCGGCTTTCGCGCCATGCTGCTCGGTGAGGAACTGGGCGTCGGCTATGAAGACTGGTCGCGCTGGCTGCCGTGTGATCGCGCGCTTGCGGTGCCGAGCGAGCGCCTGCCGACCCTTGTGCCCTACACCCGCGCGACGGCCAAACAGGCGGGCTGGCAATGGCGCATTCCGCTGCAACACCGCACTGGCAACGGCCATGTCTATTCAAGCGGCTTTATCTCGGATCAGGACGCGGCGGATACCTTGCTGGCCGGTCTTGATACCAAGGCGCTAGGCGATCCGCGCCCGCTGCGCTTCACCACCGGGCGGCGCGAGGCTTTCTGGGCGCACAACTGCGCGGCAATCGGACTTTCGAGCGGGTTTCTCGAGCCGCTCGAATCAACCTCGATCCACCTCATCCAGTCGCATGTAAACCGGCTGATCCAGCTCTTCCCGGCCCAGGGCGACGGGGCGGCGGAGCGCGCCGAGTATAACCGGCGCTGCAAGGCAGAGTTCGAACAGATCCGCGATTTCCTGATCCTGCATTACAAGCAGACGGCGCGCGATGATTCCGCGTTCTGGAACTATTGCCGGACCATGGCCGTGCCCGATAGCCTTGCCCACAAGCAGGCGCTGTTCGCCTCGTCAGGCCGGATCGGGCGCGATGTCGATGATCTGTTCCGCGAAGCAAGCTGGGTGCAGGTGATGCTGGGGCAAGGCGTCACGCCGCAGGCCCATGATCCGATGGCCGATGCCTTGTCCGATGGGCAGCTTGGGGAGTTTCTCGGCAATGTCCGCACCCTGATCGAGCGCGCGGTGAGCGGGCTGCCAACGCATGAAGAATTCATCGCGCGGCACTGTGCGGCGTTATCGCAACACTGACCACCCGCCCCGCCTCCCCACCCGGCCACCAAGAATACCATTGTGGTATGGTGGGCGGGTGGTCTGACAATCAAACCAACAACCTCACCCCCACCACCAATACCAGCAGCGCGGTCAGCCAGCGGATCCACTGCACCGGCAGGATACGCAGCGCGAGAAGGCTGCCGATCTGCCCGCCGATCACCACAGCGATCAGCAGCGGCAAGCTTGCGCCGATGGCTGCGCCGAAGGCTCCGGGGCCATTCTTGACCAGCTGCCCTGCCAGCCCGAACAGCGAATTGACGAGGATGAACAGGCTCGCTGTCGCCGCGATCTGACGCGCGCCATGCCACCGGGCAAGGTGCAGCAACGGCGCCAGGAAAATCCCGCCACCGATGCCCACCAGCCCCGCCAGATAGCCGAGCGGCGCGGCAAGCAGCGGCATGGCCTTGGCAAACCGCCCCGCTCCACTTTCATTCGTCTCGCGCACCGGGATCAGCATCGCGCAGCTTGTCAGCACCAGACTGATGCCGAGCAGCATCAGAAAGGTTGCTTCCTTGATCGGGGTCAGCCCGCCCAGAAAGGCCGCCGGCGCCCCCAATCCCACCAGCCATGCCGCGCGCCGCCACGGCGTGATCCCGGCGCGGGCAAAGCGGATGCTCCCGCCCGCCACCACCACGATATTGCAGGCGAGCGCCACCAGCGGTAACAAGCGGTAATCAAGGCCCGACAGCGCCAGCAGCGCGGTGTAGGTCGACCCGCCGCCAAACCCGACGCTGGCATAGAGCAGCGCCGCCAACAGAAACGCGAGCGCAAGCCCGGCCGGAACAGCTCCGATCATCGCGCGCGCCCCGCCTCTCGGCCCGTCGTGCCGATCAGGTCAGCGAGCGCACCGCAACCGCACCATGGCAATGCTTGTACTTGTTGCCGCTCCCGCAAGGGCATGGCGCATTGCGGCTGATATCGAGATTGGCGAAGGGATTTTCCGGATTTGCACCGCCCGGCCCGAAAGCGGCACGCGGACTGCCTGCCAGCGAGCCGAACAGTTCCGGCCGGCTTTCAGAGCCATCGCCATCATCCGAATTGTCGAGCCCGGTCAGCGGATCAATGTGTCCGGTGAGGAAATCCGGCAATTCGGGGAGTGCCTGCGGCTCGGGCGGAGCCATCCGCAATTCGGCGCGGAACAGGATCTTGGTGACTTCCTCGCGCAGGGTATCAAGCATGCTCTCGAACAGGCCGAAAGCTTCCTGCTTGTATTCGTTGATCGGTTGCTTTTGCGCGATGCCGCGCATCCAGATCACCTGCCGCAGCGCATCAAGCGTGGCGAGGTGTTCCTTCCAGTGGAAGTCGAGCTGGCGCAGCAGCACATCCTTTTCTACCATCCGCCAGATCGCGGGATCGCTCGCCGCGACCTTTTCCTCGACCATCTGGTCGGTCAGCGCGCGCAGGCGTTCCTCGATGATTTCGGGTTCGACCTGATCTTCCTCAAGCCAGTCGTCAATCGGCGGGGTGAGCCCGAAGACTTCTTCAAGCTTGGTTTTCAGACCAGCGATATCCCACTGTTCGGGATAGGAATCCGGCGGGCAGGCGGTGCCCACGATGACGTTGAGCGTATCGTGGCGCATGTTCTCGACAACATCATCGACCGCTTCGGAATCCATGATCTCGGCGCGCTGTTCATAGATCACCTTGCGCTGATCATTCATCACATCGTCATACTGCACGACCTGCTTGCGCATGTCGTAATTGCGCGCCTCGACCTTTTTCTGCGCGGTCTCGATCGCCTTGGAAAGCCACTTGGAGCCTATCGCCTCGCCATCGGCGAGGTTCGATTTCATCATCTTGGAAAACAGCGTGTCGGGGCCGAAGATGCGCAGCAGATCATCTTCGAGGCACAGATAGAAGCGCGACAGGCCAGGATCCCCCTGACGGCCCGAACGGCCGCGCAGCTGGTTATCAATACGGCGGCTTTCGTGGCGTTCGGTGCCGAGGACGAACAGACCACCCGCTGCCTTCACCTTTTCCTTTTCCTCAGCCATTTCGGCCCTGATCCGGGCAATCGCGGCATCACGCTCAGGCCCTTCGGACATATCGGCCAACTCGTCCTGGATGCGGAATTCGACATTGCCGCCAAGCTGGATGTCGGTACCGCGCCCTGCCATGTTGGTGGCGATCGTCACCGCGCCGAGGCGGCCTGCCTGCGCGACAATGCCGGCTTCCTGTTCGTGGAAACGGGCATTGAGGACAGAGTGCTTGACCCCTTCCTTGTCAAGGAACTGGCTGAGCAATTCGGACTTTTCGATCGACACCGTGCCCACCAGTACCGGCTGGCCGATCTCGTTCTTCTCCTTGATCGCCTTGGCGATGGCGGCAAACTTATCGAGAGTGTTCTTGTAGAACTCGTCTTCCTCGTCGATCCGCTGCACCGGCAGATTGGTCGGAATTTCGACAACGCCGACCTTGTAGATATCCCAGAATTCGGCCGCTTCGGTCGCGGCCGTCCCGGTCATGCCCGAAAGCTTGGGATACATGCGGAAATAATTCTGGAAGGTGATCGATGCCATCGTCTGGTTTTCCGGCTCGATCTTGACGCCTTCCTTGGCCTCGACCGCCTGGTGGAGGCCATTCGACCAGCGGCGGCCATCCATCATGCGCCCGGTAAATTCATCGATGATGATGACCTTGTCATCCTTGACGATGTAATCCGTATCGCGCTTGCGGGTGAAATTGGCCGCCAACGCCTGATCGAGGTGGTGGACGACCTGCGTGTTTTCCACGTCATAGAGGTTGGTGGTGGCGAGCAGGCCTTTCTCGATCAGGAGCTGCTCGACCTGCTCCAACCCGTCTTCGGTAAGCTGGACGCGCTTCACCTTCTCGTCGATGTCGAGCCATTCGAGCGGAATCTCGCGTGCGATGGCATCCAGCGACACGTAAAGATCGGACTTGTCTTCCGTCGGCCCGGAAATGATCAGCGGGGTGCGCGCCTCGTCGATGAGGATCGAGTCCACTTCATCCACAATCGCGAAATTGAACGGCCGCTGCACCATCTGGGTGCGTTCGTGCTTCATATTGTCGCGCAGGTAATCGAAGCCGAATTCGTTGTTGGTGCCGTAGGTAATATCTGAATTGTAGCTGTCGCGCTTGGTGTATTCGTCCATGCCGGGCACCACCACGCCGACCGTAAGGCCGAGCCATTGGTACAGCTTGCCCATCTCCACCGCATCGCGGCGGGCAAGGTAATCATTGACCGTGACGACGTGGACGCCCTTGCCTTCGATCGCGTTGAGATAGACCGCGAGCGTCGCCATCAGGGTCTTGCCCTCCCCGGTGCGCATTTCAGCAATCTCGCCGCGGTGGAGCACGATCCCGCCGATCAACTGCACATCGAAATGGCGCATACCGAGCACGCGCTTCGACGCTTCGCGCACAGTGGCGAAAGCTTCGGGCATGATGTCGTCAAGGCTCTTGCCATCATCGATCAGGCCGCGAAGCTTCGTCGTCTGGGCTTGTAACTCGTCGTCTGAGAGTGCGCTGATTTGCGGTTCAAGAGCGTTGATCTGATTGACGATCTTGCCAAGCGATTTGACGTAGCGATCGTTCGAAGAACCGAACACGGACTTCATGAGAGCATCGAACATAGGTGTGCCTTTGATCAGGTGCGGCCCATCGAAAGGGGCCATGAATTCGTGGAATAAACCGCGTGGAGCAACAGGGCCTGCGCGCGGAACAAGGGGGAATGAAAACGGCGCAGAATCGCCTATTCGTAGGCGCGCTCTATCCCCATCAGGACGGGCAGGCGCAGGCGCGCAGGCACAGACGAGACCGGCACGACCGGCTCGACCGCACAGCTCGCATGGACATTGCCGGGCTGGCTCTCGCCGTGGCTGGCCTCGCTGCGCGCAGCTTCGTCAGCCGTGCTGGCCGCGATACTCGCATCGCACGCAAGCGCCTCAGCCAGCGAAGCCTGCGCCGGGCTGCCGAAAGCGGCAAGTCCGGTAAGCAAAGCCAGCAATGCGAAGAAGTGCCGTGTCATAGTGCAGTCCAAATAGTGCTTTGAAGCGCCCACGTCCACATACTTTGCCCGATTTACTGGCAGGCCGCGCGCGACTAGGGCGGTGCCTATGGAACTGAAGCCCTCGCCCCTTGCCCGCCCCTTCCCGCAAATGCCAGCGATTGCAGGCGTAACCTTGCGTGTGGCCCGCGCCGGTTACAAGACGTGGGATCGCTGCGATCTGACCTTCGCGGAGCTTGCGCAAGGCACCGCCGTAGCAGGCGTTTTCACGCAAAGCGCCTGCGCATCATCCGAAGTCGAACTGGGCCGCGCCAATGTGCCGCAAGGGCGCGGGCGAGCGCTGGTGGTCAATGCGGGCAATTCCAACGCCTTCACCGGCTATCGCGGACGCGAGGCGGTGGAGCAGATCATGGATCAGGTGGCAGAGCACCTCGGCTGCGCGCGCGAGGAAGTGTTTGTCTCTTCCACCGGGGTGATCGGCGTGCCGCTGCCCAAGGACAAGGCGCGCGCCGGGGTCGCTGCGGCACTTGGCGCCGAGCCGTGTGGCTGGGAAGATGCCGCACGCGCCATCGGCACCACCGACACCTTTGCCAAGGGCGCCTGCGCCAGCGCGATGGTGTTGGATACCCGCGTCGACCTGGCAGGGTTCATCAAGGGATCGGGCATGATCGCGCCCGACATGGCGACGATGCTCGGCTACATCTTCACCGATGCCAATGTCGCGCCCGCCTTCCTTCAGGAGGTGCTCAAAGCCGCCAATGACGCCACGTTTTCGTGCATCACCGTTGATGGCGACACCTCGACGAGCGATACCGTGCTGGCTTTTGCCACCGGCAAGGCGGGCAATGCGCTGATCGAAGGTTGGGATAGTCCCGGCGCCGATGCTTTCGCAGCAGCCCTCACCGAGGTCTGCCGCGAACTGGCGCAATTGGTAGTGCGCGACGGCGAAGGCGCGTCCAAATTCATCACCATCCGGGTGACCGGCGCGGTGAGCGATGCCAGCGCGCGCCGTATCGGCCTTGCCATTGCCAACTCCCCGCTCGTCAAAACCGCCATCGCCGGCGCGGATGCCAATTGGGGCCGGGTGGTCATGGCGGTCGGCAAGGCGGGCGAACCGGCTGACCGCGACAGGCTGTCGATTGCTTTCGGCGGGGTGTGGACAGCACGGAACGGCCTGCCGGTGGAAGCCTACGACGAAGCGCCCGTCGCTGCCCACCTCAGGGGCGAGGAGATCGATATTCTGGTCGATCTTGGCTTGGGCGAAGGCCGCGCAGCCGTGTGGACCTGCGATCTCACCCACGGCTATATCGCAATCAACGCGGATTACCGCTCATGAGCGGTGAGCTATCCGCGCTCGATGCCGAAATCCGCGATCTGATGCGCTTTGCCGCGCGCCGTTCGATGCTGCCGCGCTTTCGCGCGTTGGCCGCAGGCGATGTCGAGATGAAGGGCGCGGATGATCCCGTCACTATCGTTGACCGCGAGGTGGAAGCGTTCCTCAGCGAAGCCCTGACCAAACTTGCGCCGGGCGTCGCCATTGTGGGTGAAGAAGCCGCCCATGCCGATCCGGCCGTACTCGATAGTCTCTCGGACCAATGCTGGATCATTGATCCGCTCGATGGGACTGCCAATTTCACCGAAGGCAAGGAGCCATTCGGGATCATCATCGCGCTCGCCGATGCTGGAGAGGCCGTGGCGGGCTGGCTCTATGATCCGCTGAAAGACCGCCTGTGTCATGCCCGCCTTGGCGAAGGAGCCTTCGTCAACGGCGAGAAGATCACCGCGCGCACCACCGGGCAGGAGCAGCCCGTCACCGCCGTCAGCCGCATCTTCCTCACCCCCGAGCAATCGGCAATGGTCGATGCGAAACTCGCCCCGCACTACACGCTTGTCGACATTCCGCGCTGCGCCGCCGAACAATATCCGCGCCTGGCCTTGGGCGAAAACGACATCTCCAGCTTCAAGCGGACGCTGGCGTGGGATCACGCAGCGGGCATCCTTTGGCTCAACGAAGCCGGCGGCAAGGCGGCGCGCCTGGATGGCAGCGCCTATCGCGTCAACGAGCACGATAAACCGGGGCTCGTCGGCGCATCAAGCCCGGCCCTGTGGGACGAGTTCGTGGCGCGGGTGCTCGCGTAAAGCGTCATCCCGGCGAAAGTCGGGATCGCTCGCGGCAGCGGTCCCGGGGCAAGCCCGGGACGACGGACGGGTTAAAGCTCGCTCTCAAGCCAGCCCTTGAGCTGTCCCTTCGGCGCGGCTCCCAGCTTCTGCGCGACTGGCTTGCCATCCTTGAACAGCACCATCAGCGGGATCGACTGCACGCCCATTTGCGCAGGGATATCAGTGTTTTCCATGATATCCATTTTGGCGATGGTGACTTGCCCTGCCAACTCCTCGCTGATTTCCTCCAGCGCGGGGGCGATCATCTTGCACGGCCCGCACCAGTCCGCCCAGAAATCAACCAGCACCGGCTTGTCGCTGCCCAGCACATCGCTGGCAAAGCTGGCATCGGTGACATTGATGGTGGCCATTATCGATTCTCCTGCATGGCGCTGCGCGCCGGTGTTCGTGCCTATGTAGCGCGCCGTGCGGCTCACTCAATATCCGGCGGCAAATAGGATTGCTGCGCCGCGTCCAAGCCCTGCTTGTGCACCGCGATGTTTTCAGGCGCGATCACGAACAGGGCTGGCGCATGGGTGTAGAGCACCCCCGCCCGCACATTGCGCCCGGGATAGATCGCTTCGAGCGCCGCGACATAGGCGGCCATCTGGCGCTGGGTGGGAAGCGGGATTGCTTCCGCCGAGACAGGCGGGCGGCGCGTGGTCTTGAAATCGACGACCAGCACTTCCCGCTGCGTCACCAGCAACCGGTCGGCTGTTCCTGCTACCACGATGCCACCGACGGTGGCTGCCAGTGGCACCTCGGCCAGCGCATCGCTGGCAAAGATCGGTGCAAAGTCGGGGTCGGACAGCACAACAAGGACGCTCGCCAGCATCTCCGCGCGCATGTCAGGAGGCAAATCCCCCGCCTGCCGCGCCAGCCAGGCTTCAGCCGCTTCCGCGCGCGTGGTCTCGGGCAATTCGGGCAAGCGTTCGAGCAGTTTGTGAATCAGGCTGCCGCGCCGCGCTGCTGTTCGGACGGCTTCCGGGGGTAGTGGCGGATCGGCGGCCATGTCCTCTCCTGCCGCCGATGGCGCAAGCGGGCGCGGCGGGCGCGGTTCGGGGCCGATGGGCGCAGTGACCCATGCCGGCAAAGGCTCCTCCGAAGTCTCGACAACGCCAGTTTCTGCGCGTGCCAGCGGCGGTGCGCGCATGCCCCATTCTTGCCGGCCGCCCCATAGCGGATCAGCCAGCACATCGCCATCGAACAACACTGCCAGCCGGGCATACCAACTGTCTTCGTGAGGGCCTTTGTCGGCCCGCCTCCGCCCCAGCGATCCGCCGATGAACAGTGCTTCTTCCGCCCGTGTCATGGCGACATACATCAGCCGCCAGTGTTCCTGCATCTGAGCAATCCGCGCTGCCTCTGCCGCGTTGGCAAGGGGCCCGTTGAAATCGCGCTTGGAAAGCGGCGGCAGCGGGACCATGCGCACCCGATCGCCCGGCTGCGCTATCCCCATTGGATCATCAGCAAGCGCCAGACCTTGCGCGTCTCCCGGTTCGCCCGTGGCATCGGCAAGGATCACGATCGGCGCCTGCAACCCTTTGGAGCCATGCGCCGTCAGCACCCGCACCTGCCCTGCCCCGCCATCGGAATCGCGCTTCAACTCGCCCTCGCCCGCATCGAACCATTGCAGGAACCCGGCAAGCGAGGGGACATATTCGCTTTCATAGGCAAACGCCGCGTTCAGCAGTTCGTCCAGCGGATCATTGACCTGCGCGCCGAGCCGCGCGACCAGCCGCGCCCGCCCCTGCCACGGGCCATTAAGCAGCCACGCAATCAGCGCCTGCGGCGTTTCATGATCCGCCCGGCGGAGCAGATCGCGCAGCCGCGCAGCGGTCTCGGTCACCATGAGCGGCGCATGGTCGCGGCGCAGATGCTCCCACAGGCGCACGTCCTCGTCGCGCGGGACATGGGCGAGCAAATCATCCTGCGACCAGCCGATCAGCGGTGAGGCGAGCAGGTTCGCAAGGCTGAGATCATCCAGCGGCTGCGCAGCAAAGCGCAGCGCCGCCAGCACATCCTTGACGGCGAGAGGCGCACCCAACCTGAGGCGATCCACCCCCGCCACGGGCACCCGGCGCGCCTGCAATTTGGCGACGATCTGGCTGGCCAGTTCCTTGCGGCGGCGCACCAGCACCATGATATCGCCTGGCCCGGCATGGCGCGGCGTGCCACCCTTGGCGAGTATGAAAGGCTCCACCCCGCTGACCCAGCGTTCGATCTGCTCGGCGATCCGACTTGCCAGCACCGTATCGTGATGCGGGAGCCAGTCCTTGGCGGATTCCTCGCTTGGCTCGTCCTCATCGTCCGCAGCGCTCGAGGCGACGACGGGCTGCCACAGGGTGACAAGCCCCGGCCCACCATAGCCGATATGCGGACGCGGCGGAGTGTCCAGCCCGAAGGCGTCATGCCCCAGCCCGTCAATCGCCGCGTTGACAAAATCGAGCACCGGTTGCGCGGTGCGGAACGACTGATCGAGTTCAAGCGCACGCCATTGCGGCGCACGGCGACCCACCCGCCCCCCTTCGATGTGAGCGCGCGCGGCGTTGATCTGCGCTTCGACCTGCCCGCGCGCACGGGCAAAATTTTCGGGGCTTGTGCCCTGAAAGCCGAAAATCGCCTGCTTGTAATCGCCGACCGTGAATAGCGTGCGAGTGCGATCGCCGCGCGCGCCCTCGCCGCTGAAGAAGTCGTCGATCAGCGCAAATATGATGTCCCATTGCGCCTGATTGGTGTCCTGCGCTTCATCGATCAGGATATGATCGAAATGGCGATCAAGCTTGTAGCGGATCCATGCCGAGGCATCCTGCTGTGCAAGCAAGCGCGCGGCCTTGCGGATCAGATCGGAGAAATCGAGCAGACCTTCGCGCGCTTTGGCCTTGGCCCATGCCAAACTAAAGGCACGCCCGATTTCGAAGGCATCGGCTAGGTATGCTGACGTTGCCAGCAGCGCCCGGCGGGTCTCAACGGCGGCGAGCGCTTCGGCGATTTCCTGCTGGCGCTCGGTGAAATGCGGATCGTTCTTTTCCGGCGTCTGCATCCGGCGCGGAGTGCCATCCTTGGTCAGCAAGGTCTTATTGAACCCACCCATCGCCGCCGCCCTTTCCGGCAAATCCATGGTGAGCCAATCGGCGATGAAGGCGCTGCTGGTCTGGCCGGTTTGCGCACTCCAAGCCTGCAAGTTGGAGAGCATCGCGCGCAAGGTCTCGTCCGGAAACACGCCGGGCGCGAGGCCTTCGCAAGCCCACGCCTCATCCGCATCCGCTGGAATGCCAAGCAAGCGGTGGACGCGGGCATCGACCGGCGATTGCCAAGCAGCCGGGCCGACCCACAGTTCCTCGGCATCGGCACAGGTCATCAGCCACCCTTGCAAGGCGCCCGGGTCCTTGCGCCGCGTGAACCGCTGCACGGCACCCAGCAGCCGCGCATTGCCCGCCGCCTCGGCCTCACCCAACATTTCGGCCAGCACCTCACGCGACAATAGCGTTCGGGTGCGATCCTCCATCGCCCGCGTGCCGGGCACGAGGCCCGCTTCTTCCGGGAAATTGGCAAGCAACCACTGCGAAAAGGCATGGATCGTATCGATCCTGAGGCCCCCGCCGGGGCAATCAAGCACGCTGGCAAACAGGCTGCGCGCGCGCGCCTGCGTTGCCGGGCCGATATCCGCACCAAGATGCCCAAGCTCCGTCGCGAGCGCAGTCGCGGGCAAGCGCACCCAGCGTGCCAGCACTGCATTGATGCGATTGGCCATCTCCGCAGCGCCAGCCTTGGTGAACGTAAGGCACAATATCTGCGACGGCTCGACTTCGGGCTGGAGCAACAGGCGCAGCACCCGCGCGGAAAGCACCTGCGTCTTACCCGTCCCCGCCGAAGCCGACAGCCATACATTATCAGCAGGCATGGCCGCGGCGCGCTGCTCGCCCTTCAATTCGAACACGCGTCCGCTCATGCGCCGCTCTCACCCGTCTCGGTCAGGCGGATCGCCCATTCCTCCAGCCGCATCAGCTGGTCGTAATCATTATAACCCTTGTAATCGGGGTTCTCGCGCGCGGTGAAAGGCTCGCTGCCAAGGATGAAGCGGGCAATAGCCTCGCGCAGCTTGCTCTCGTGATGGGGCAAAAACTCCTCCGGCAAAACGCCGGTTTTCTTGCCCTCGGTCTTCATCGGCACATCGACATAACCAAAGGTCTCCTCGCCCTTCTTGCGGGCGAAAGACCAATATTCAAACGCCGTAGCCGTGCCGGAAATCACCGGCCCGCCCGCCTTGTCCGTGAATGTGCCATCACGCGCGATCAGGCCGAGCAGCCCGAGTTGCAGCGCAAATCCGGCCTCGACCTTCTTCGCGCTCGGCGGCGTGCCGGTCTTGTAATCGATGATGGCAAGACTGCCGTCGGGAAGGCGATCAATCCGGTCCGCGCGCCCGTGAACCCGCACCCCGGCCACGTCCATGGCTCCGGCAATTTCAGTCGCAATGGTGGTGCGCCCTGCCCTCTCGTCCGCTGCAATCAGCGCCTCGAAGGTTTCGAGCGCGGCCATCAGGCGCGGCTGCCATAACGCGCGAAACAGCGGGTGGACCTGCGCTTCGGCCAGCGCTGCTTCGGCAAAAGGTATCAGCGGCCGATCACGCTCCTCCGCAGCCCGCGCGCGATGCCAGCGATCAAGGATATCGTGCATCAAGGTGCCGCGCAGGGCCGGATCGCTGAAGGGATCGGCCCCAAGCGGATCAAGCTTGCGCAAGGCAAGGATTGCCTGCGCATAGAACTGGTAGGGATCACCCAGCAGCCGGCCGAGCGCGGTCGCACTGATGGCAACCCGGCGCAGCGCTGGAGCGGGATCGGGCGCGGGACGCAGATAATCAGGCTCAGCCGGGCGCAGCCGGTCAACCCGCCGCGCCAGCGCCGGGATCGCCTCTTCGCGATGATCCATGGCGAGGTCCTCACCCAGCAAGGCTTCGACCCGCAGGAGGAAGCGCGAGGGCAAGGTCGGCCCTTCGACATCGCGCAGCGCCCGGCTCAGCACAACTTGCGGTGCGCCCAGACAACCGGCGAGATCATGCGCGGCAAGGCCAATGCGGAACTCGGCGCCCGGCACACCCAATGCGCGCAGAATATCGGGCGCAAGCAGCGCATCGACAGCGGGTGTCCCCGGCCATGAGCCTTCGTTGAGCCCGGCGCAGATCACCAGATCAGCCCGCGCCATGCGCGCTTCGAGCAAGCCGTAAATGGCCACGCGCGGGTGCGAGCCATAGGTCGGTCGCACCGCGATCTCGTCCATACAATCGCGCAGCACGCCCGCCACGTCGCGCGGATCGATGCGCGTATCGCAGGCACGCGCATCCATGCGCAGGCCTTCGATCATGGCACTGGCGGCGCGGCCATCCTCGCGCGCCCACACACTCTCGCCCGCTAGGCTTTCCGCCACAGTGGCAAGCAGATCAAGCGCATCAGCAAGCGGGATTTCCTGCCCTTCGCGCAGCAGCGGCGCAATCAGCGCTTCGACCTCTGCCCACCAGTCGGCAACCTTGGCCTCCGCGGCGATTGTGCGGAGCGGCGCAAATCCGGCAGGCGGAGCCGGGCCGCGCAACTCGCGATCAAACGCGCGCAGGGATTTGAGCCACAGACGGCGCGCCTCGGCATCGCCCGCGCGCACCAGCGGATGAGCGAGCGCGCCGATCAGGGCTTGCGGCGCAATCCCGTTCGCCATGATCTCTGCCAGCAAGCCAATGAAGCGGCCCGCCGCCGTCAATGCCAGCGGACGACCTGCGGTATCGTCAGCCACGATATTCCAGCGCGCGAGATGCTGCACCACCCGGCGAGCCAGCCCGCGATCCGCTGTGACCACAGCAACCCGCTGTTCCGGCTGTTCGAGCGTCTCACGCACCATAAGGGCGATCGCCTGGGCTTCCTCCTCGATGCTGGCACTCGTCATCAGCCGCACGGCTTTAAGACGGCGCTGATCGGCGGGCAGGATGGCCCATGACCGGCTCGCTTCGGGCGGCAGGAACAACGCGGATATCGCGCGCGCGCGGGCCGGTTCGGCAGCGCCGATCCCGCTGCGATGCCACGCTCGCACTTCCTCGCGGGCGATGCCCATGCGGCCAAGCAGCAGTTTGAGATGATATTGCGGATGGGACAGCGCATCGCGCGGCCCGAAGATATCGCCGCCCGGTTCCTGTGCCGCGCCCGCCCGGCCGAGTTCGTCCCACGCCTCGGCGCTCATGTTGAGATCAAGATCGGGCAGGATCACCGCGCCGTTCGGCAAATCGGCGATGACCCGCAGCAGCCGGGCGAGTGCAGGCGACGCGCTGGTCACGCCTGCGGCCACGATGGGCAGAACAGGCGGATCGGCCCGCCAGCGCCTGGCTGCGCGGTCGAACAGCAGATTGCGGCGCGTCGCTGCATCAACCTCGCCCGTTTCGGCAAGGCGGACGCACCAGCGCACCTGCACGCGGGCAAACAACCGGATCGCGCGCTGCCAATGCTCCGAAAGATTGCCCAGCCGATCAAGCACCGCATCGCCAAGCAGATCGGCAGGCACTTTCTCCTCAACCAACAATCGATCCATCGTGCGCGCCATCTCACGCGCCAGATGCAGCCGCGCGCGCCCAGGCAGCGGCTCTTTCCCCACCTCGGCCAATTCCTGCGCAATCAGGGCCGCAAGTTCGAGCCAGCGCCGCCCCGGATCAACCGCTGCCGGAATATCATTCGCTCTCAGCGGATCGAGCAGGCTACCCAGCGCTTCATCGAGATCGAGATCACCCACGGTCACCATGCGCGGCATCAGCAGGCCGTGCTCTCCGCTTGCTCCGGCATGGCGGATGAAGGCTTCGGAAATGGTGCGCGCCGCACGGGATGATGGCACCAGCAGGGTAAGCCGCGCAAGGCCCAGATCCCCTTCGCGGTAGCGCGGCACCAGCCCTGCCACCAGCGCATCGGCAAAGCCGCGATGCGCGGCAATACTGTAGATGTTCGGCCCGGCGGCGCGATCAGCCACGCCGCAGCGCTTCCTCGGTCGGCGCGATCGCGGCAGGCGTGCCGACTTCGAACCACTGCCCGGTGAAGGCAAGACCGTATAGCCGCCCTTCAGCAATGGCCCGGTTCCACAATATGTTGGTGGAGAACGGCCCTTCGGGCGCTTCGCGCAGCAGGCGGTGCGATACAAGCTGGATGCCGGAATAGATGAAGGGCGCGATCCGCCCGTCCTTGCGCCGCGCCAGCCGCCCGAGCCCGTCCATATGAAAATCACCCGGCCCATCGAAATTGTGCGCCCGTGCGTGCGGCACCAGCAGCAGCAGGGCATCCATGATCGCCGGATTCCAGGCAGCCGAGAGATCGGCAAAGGCGTTGCGCGGCCCGTCGAGCCAGATATTATCGGAATTGAGCGCAAAGAACGGGTCAGGCAGCATCCCTGCGGCCTGCGTTTTCACCATGCCCCCGCCGGTTTCGAGCAGCAGCGCGCGCTCGTCCGAAATTGTCACCGCAGGTGCAGACCGCGAGGAGACATGCGCATCCAGCGCATCGGCAAGGTAATGCACATTGACCACAGCCCGCGCGATGCCTGCATCGGCCAGCCGATCGAGCGCGTGATCGATCAGCGCCTTGCCCGCAACACGCACCAACGGCTTGGGCTGGCTGGCGGTAAGCGGGCGCATCCGCTTGCCCAGCCCGGCGGCCAGCACCATCGCGGTATCGCTGGCAAGCGGGCGTTGCGTCATGCCGCCATCGCACCCTTGGCCTGCCGGATCGCAGCAGGGATATGGGCATCGAACCAGCGCGCCACGGGGCCGAGCGCGGGATGGGCCAGATCGCGTTCAAGCGCGTCCCACACCCGCGGGATCATGCCGAGATATTTCGGCTTGCCATCGCGGCGGTCCAGCCGGGTGAAGATGCCAACGATCTTCGCGTTGCGCTGCGCGCCCAG